>JAKQKT010000070.1 GCA_029560515.1 Pseudomonadota bacterium | reverse complement strand
ACCGGCAACCGTACCGATATTGAAATCCGGCAGCACGCCCTCGAATAAAAACGGCACCCGAGATTTAATCGAGTGACCTTCCCACAGCAACACCCGGCCATGCAGGAAATGCAGGCGTGCGATTTGCGTTTTCAAGGCATGATGATATGGCCGCCAGTAATGCTCGATGCGAGAACTTATTTCATGCTCGCTCGGCCAATGACCTTCCAGATACACCGGCTCGCCGCTGAATTGTTTCATCGGACACAAGCCGGTGGTGTTTTGCCCGGGATACAAACTGACATCATCCGGCGGACGATTCAGATCAATCACATAACGTGAATATTTCGGCTGCAAAATCGTTGCACCGAGTGATTTCGCAAAATCATAAAGACGACTCACATGCCAATCGGTATCTGGTGCCGAACGCGCTTCGGGCTGCATCCGCGCCTGCAATGCTTCCGGAATGGCACTGCCATCATGCGGCAGGCTGATCAGCAATGGGCTGGTGCCTGAATGAACATGAAAAATATCGTCTGTCATCGGATCAAAACCTTTGTATGGAATAAGGGAGCGGATCGATGATCGGTGTTCGTCGGCAAATCAAATCTGCCAACAAATGCCCGGTGACTGCCGACATGCTGACTCCGAGCATGCCATGTCCTGTTGCCAGCCAACCATTTTTATAATTCGGGCTTGCGCCAAGAATCGGCAGATCATCCCATGTCATCGGTCGCCAGCCAAACCATTCCTCCAGCTTTAACGGACCGACGGCTTCATGCAGATATTCACTAGCACCTCGTTCCAGGGCATCAAGACGACGACGATTCAAGCTATCGTCATAACCAGAAAATTCCATCGTACTGCCGAGACGGTAGCCGCTGCCCCATGTCGTGACACACACGCTTCGTTCTTTCAAGACGATCGGACGCTTCGGAGCAATCGCTGGCCGTGTGTAGGTGATCGAATAGCCCTTGCCTGGCTGCACCGGCAAATCGATACCGATACTCTTCATCATGGCGGGCGACCAGGGACCCAAAGCGAACAAATAATCCGCTGCCTGATATTCACCCAAGCATGTCGTTATTTTTTCTATCTTGTCGTGCCCGGTTTCAATGGCAAGCACTTCGCACTGCTCGATAATCAAGCCACCCATCTGTCTGACAACTCTAGCAAGTTCCGCCGTATAAAGATCCGGACGCAAATGAGCGTCGCCGGGATAATGCACGGCACCGGCCATACCGGACTTCAACGCAGGCTCGTCTTTCGCCAGAGCCTCGCCGGATAAAATCTGTGGTTCGAGGCCGAATTCACGCACCGCTTCGGCTTCTTGGGCCGCCTTCTCGAATCCGGCCTGCGACTTGTAAACGTTGTGCATGCCGGTTGCACCAAATTCGCAGTCCAACTTTTCCTCGTTCACGATTTCTTCGATCAAGCGGCGCGATTGATGCAGCAAACCCATTTTCGCCAGCGAACTGACGCGCCAGTCCTTATCGTTGCAGCGGCCGGCAAATTTCAGCAGCCATGTGATGAGTTTTGGATCCAGTGTCGGTTTGACGTAAAACGGAGCGTCCGGAGTCAGCATCCACTTCATTGCTTTCAACACCATGCCCGGTGCGGCAAGTGGCGGAATATGGCTTGGCGTTATCGTGCCGCAATTGCCCAAGGAGGTAGCGGAACCGATGGTGTCGCGCTCCAACACGCAGACGCTGCGACCGGCTTTCAGCAAGTAATAAGCACAGGCAAGACCTATGACCCCACCACCCAAAATCAGGACATCTGGCTTGTTTTTTTGCATTGCAGAATTGTAACTTCTAATTGCGAGTATGGCTCGCATTCACCCGCATCGCCGGCAATGACCAATAAGTCAATGCGCGCCACAACCATTCCATCGGACCATAACGGAAATACCGCAGCCAGACGTGGCTGAAAATAACTTGCGCAATAAACACACAGAACACGAACAAGGCCAATTCCGCACGACCCCACTGTCCCCAGAGCCCAAGACCGTAGCCGAAAAAAACCAAACTGGCGATCAATGACTGCGTCAGATAGTTGGTCAAAGCCATTTTTCCGGCCGGCGCGAGCAATCCGAGTAATTTTTCCATGGAGGGAAAGCTCATCGCATAGGCAATGCTGCAAAGATAAAAAAGACTCAAGGGTAAATTACCCACCGTCATCAGCGCCTGCTCCAGCATGCCTTGCGATGTCATCATGCCCTGACCACTGACCAGACTGGCCAGGCCAATCAAAACGAAGGCCAGTACACCGCAGACGGTGATTGCTCTAAGGAAGAACGGGCGATTGGTTTTCAAATCCAGCAAACGGCCCGATCGCATGATCGCGGCGCCGATCAGAAAAATACCCAGCGCACCGATGAAAACATATTGCTCGTAGGCCAGCATATGCATGAAATCCTGCCATCTTTGGGCAATCACCTGCGAATAATCTCCCGTCGAATAAATCCTGGCGGCTTCTGCGGCTTCGGCTGCGTTATTGGCAGCGTCTTTCGAGATTTCCTGCAATTCCGTTTTACTCAACAGAGGCATCATTAAACTCGATAGCATCAATAAAAATGCCGGGCAGAGATAAAGCATCGTGCCAATGAAAGCGGAGGCTTGTATGGACATCAATGGCAGCCACATCAATACCAGTGCCACCAAGGCATAGGAATGCAGAATATCGCCAGACCATAGCAATGCTATGTGCAACAGGCCGAATACCATCAGCGCCATCGTTCTACGAAGATAAAGTCTCTTGAACGGACGACCGTCAAGCTCCGCCTGCGTCTGCATGACAACGAACCCCATGCCGAACAGCATCGAGAACAATACCCAGAATTTGCCGGTGGCGAAAATTTCTGTCAAACGGGCAACCGCATAATCCCAGCCAAAAGTTGCCGCCGGAATACCCTCGCCAAATTCCTGCAATGGCCGGTTGAAGTATTCGATATTCATCAGGAAGATGCCGAGCAAGGCAAAGCCGCGAAGTACGTCCAACACTTCGATTCGTGCAAGCTTGACCGGAGTTGAAACGGGGATTTCGGTAGTGACGACTGTGCTGTTCATACCGAAAATCCCCTGATTTAAATGCTTTTAGTGCTGCACGCCGCCATCGCCGTGAACATGGCCGTGCTCGAGTTCTTCCGCGGTCGCTTCGCGAACCGACACGATTTCGGTTTCGAAATTCAGCGTCTTGCCTGCCATCGGATGATTCAAATCAACATCGACAACGCTGACACCGACTTTCAATACCGTCATCGGACGCGGGCCCATGCTTGTCGGCAATACCACTTGCATGCCGGGAGCAATCTTCGCATTTTTGAAATGCTTGCGCGGCACGCGCTGGTTCAAGCCATCCTGACGTTGGCCGTATGCTTGATCGGGCGTCACGGTAATCGAAAATTTTTCGCCGGCCTCACGGCCGATCATCGCTTCTTCCAGGCCTGGAATAATATTGCCATGGCCGATCAGGATCGCCATGGCATCGCGGTCATGCGAACTTTCCAATTGAGGCATGCCCGGCTCGGCAACGGAATAATGGAAATGCACGACGGAATTTTTCTCGATTTTCATTTTTAACCCTAATTTATCAATGTAATGGGCCCACTAAGGCAAAATCGGGCCATGTATTCGGACGCGCATTATCCCCAGACAATGACTTTATTGCCAGCAAAATCGCGGTTTTTAGGACTTTCTTCGGCTTTGCTGATGTGCATGCTCAGTGCTTGCGCCACCACCCAAAAGCCGCGCGAAAGTATGGAAAGCATGCAAACACATCGGCTGGAAGACGCCGATAGCGCCGAAGTACGTGATTTAAGCCAAGTGAGCAATGAAGTCATTATTCGTGCCATCAGCCTGGTCGGTACACCTTACCGCTATGGCGGCACACAGCCTGAAACCGGTTTCGATTGCAGTGGCCTGATCGGTTTTGTTTTTAGTGAAGCCGCAGGCTTGAAGTTGCCACGCACCACCCGCGAGTTGATCGATATCGACGCAAAACCCGTCGACCGCGATGATTTGCAAGCTGGAGACCTGATCTATTTCAACTCACGCGGCGGCCGCGTCAGCCATATCGGGATTTATGTCGGTGAAGGCAGATTCGTGCACGCACCCAGCACCGGCGGGCTGGTGCGTATAGACAAACTCAATACGCCGTACTGGACCAAATTTTACGTCGGTGCCAAGCGCGTGCTGATGTGAATGAATCCATTTCTGCCCAAACATCCGAAGCAGTTGACTAAACTTCTTTCATCACTCCGATAAAAATATCGTCCAGCACTTGTTTTTGCCGCAGACTTGGCGGCAATACATTTTCTACCTTGCAAAAACTGCACGGATAATGCGTCTTGCGTGCATCCACGTCCATCGGAGCACCGCAGGAAACACAACGTACGGCAATCAGCGCTGCACTTTCTCCATTCATTTTTTCACCGCTCGAAAAGCGGTAAAAAACCAGGCCATCAACAGACCGTATTGCCTGAAACGATATTTTCTCCTGGCAGTGTTCACACCGGTAATCCGGCACCGTGGCGATATCGACGCCAGGATGAATAGTCTTTTTGCAATGATGACACCGCACATCGTCAACAGCTTCCGAGCTTGATGTGGCCGTCATAAGGCCCATCAAATGCTTATTGCCGGTTTTCCCTTTGGCAAGTTCTTCAACTCGGCAAAAATCCATGGCATCCAGCCACGTGTGCTTGCTGATCGCTCCGCAACTCTCACATTCGGGGGAACCCGTCGGCGCCTGAAATACCATTTGATTGCCGCATTTGTCGCAAGCCACCTGCAATCGATATTGGTACCAGAGGTAGCGGATTCCGGACATGTACTACGCCTTTGTTCGGTAGATTTCTGAACGGAAGTATAGATTGCAGTTGAGATTTTTACGTGACATTCAAGGCGAATTACCTGAAAACCCGTTTAATAATCAATATTTAGCTGGTAAATGCCGGACTAGTAGTGCATAATTCGCCCCGTTTGCTGCTCCGGGTTCGTTGTCCCCTTGGCTGGCCGGCGGTCCCAGGACCGAACAAGCCACCTCTCCCGTACGTTTCGTCGCGCAAACCGCCTAGTCTGATTTCATTCCAAGGCGAAATATTACGCTCCGAGCACGGTTTCAGGGAAAGCTCCGGGTACAACGGAGTTACACATGTCTTTTGAAACGCTTGGGCTCTCGCCCGCGCTGTTGCGCGCGCTGTCCGAAAGTAATTACACCACCGCCACGCCGATTCAGGCCGAAGCGATTCCCCTCATTCTTGCCGGCCGCGATTTGCTCGGCGGCGCACAAACCGGTACCGGTAAAACGGCCGCGTTTGCATTGCCGATGCTTCAACGCATCAGCGAACTGACCACGCCGCGTCAATCGCGTCGTCCGCGTGCACTGATTCTTACCCCTACCCGCGAGCTTGCCGTGCAAGTGCATGACAGCATTCGCAAATACGGTAAATATCTGCGCATGCCTTCGACCGTCGTTTACGGTGGCGCCGGCATGAGCCCGCAAATCGATGCATTGCGTCGCGGCGTCGACATTCTAGTGGCAACACCGGGCCGTTTGATCGATCACATCGAACAAGGCACATTGCAATTGGGCGACGTCCAGATGCTTGTGCTCGACGAAGCCGATCGCATGCTGGATATGGGCTTCCTGCCTGCCATCCGTCGCGTGTTGACCTATTTGCCGAAAG
>JAKQKT010000049.1 GCA_029560515.1 Pseudomonadota bacterium | reverse complement strand
AAGGCGCCGGTGATCACTGCGCCGAATATATGACCGGCGGAGTGTTGGCCGTACTCGGTCGTACCGGTCAAAACTTCGGTGCCGGCATGACCGGCGGTTTTGCCTATGTGCTCGATCTGGAGCGTGATTTTGTCGATCACTGCAATCTGGAACTGATCGACATTTTGAGAATGTCTCCCGAAGGCATGGAAAGCCATTTGCAGCATCTGCGTTTCCTGCTGCAAACCCATCAGCACGAAACCGGCAGTGTCTGGGCCACGCAATTGCTGGAAGAGTTCCGCGACGTGATCGGCAAGTTCTGGCTGGTGAAACCGAAAGCCGCCAGCCTCGAGTCATTGATCGATGCACTGAGGCAGGCCGCATGAGCCAGAAAGATTTCCAGTTTCTCGAACTGCCGCGCAAGATGCCGAAGGAAATTCCGTCGCAACTCCGCATCCATGGCTGGGATGAAATTTACGGCAACTTCGATAACACCAATGCCGCTGCACAGGCGGGGCGTTGCCTGGATTGCGGCAATCCCTATTGCGAATGGAAATGCCCGGTCCACAACTACATTCCGAACTGGTTGAAACTGGTGCAGGAAAACCGCCTGTTCGAAGCGGCGACGCTTGCGCATGAAACCAATCCTTTGCCGGAAGTGTGCGGACGCGTCTGTCCGCAGGATCGCTTGTGCGAAGGTGCCTGCACTCTCAACACCGGATTCGAATCGGTCACGATTGGCTCGATCGAGAAATACATTGTCGATGAGGCGTTCAAGCAAGGCTGGCGCCCGGACCTATCGAAAGTAATCGCGACCGGAAAACGCGTCGCAGTGATCGGTGCTGGACCGGCGGGATTGGCCTGTGCAGACAGATTGGCGCGCGCCGGCATCCAGGCCGACGTGTTTGATCGCTATGAAGAAATCGGTGGCTTGCTGACATTCGGCATCCCGCCATTCAAGCTGGAAAAACATGTGATGCTGACACGGCGTCTGGTGCTGGAAGCGATGGGCGTGAAGTTTCATCTGCGAACCGACATCGGCAAGGATATTGCTTTCGAGAAACTGCTGGCCGATTACGATGCGGTGTTTGTCGGTACCGGTTGCTACACGGCAGTTGATGCCAAATTACCGGGACAGCAATTGCCCGGACGACTGGAAGCACTGCCGTTTTTAATCGCAAATGCACGACAGATTCTGGCCAGCGATGTCGAGAGCGATATTTCGCTGGATTTCAAGGATAAAAACGTTGTAGTGCTGGGCGGTGGCGATACCGCGATGGATTGCGTGCGGACATCGATTCGCTTGAATGCCGCAAGCGTGACTTGCGTATACCGAAGAGATGAAGCCAGCATGCCGGGTTCGCGTCGTGAAGTCGGTAATGCCCGAGATGAAGGCGTGCAATTTTTATTCAATCATGCGCCGATAGCGATTGAGGGCAGCGATAAAGTGTCCGGTGTTCGTTTACTGGAAACCGAAGTCGCTGCGAACGGAAAATCGCGTGCCGAGTTTTCCGCAACCTCCGGCACTGAAAAAATAGTGGCTGCCGATATCGTGATTACCGCTTTCGGCTTTCGTCCGAGTCCTGCGGCTTGGCTTGAGAAGCATGGCGTTCAATTGCAGGAAAGCGGGCGCATTCAAGTTTCAGGCGGTCTGCCGTATCAAACCAGCCAGCCGAAAATTTTTGCTGGTGGCGATAATGTACGCGGCGCCGATTTGGTCGTGACCGCCGTGCATGATGGGCGGGATGCGGGGCTGGCGATCGCCAAATGGCTGAAGAGCGTGCGAGGGCCGTAAGGCCCGAATTTCTCCTACCATTCGGGCCTTGCGGTCCTCCCACGACTCAAACAATACGCAATATCCAATATAATGTGGCATGAACGAACTCCAAGATTTAACCGCGCTGCTGCGCTCGAATACCCCGTTTATCCTGATTGAAACCGAAGATGAAGCCCGGGTCATCGACCTCTTTCGGCACGCGCTGAAAAACGTCTGGCGTGCGCTGTACCGCTGGTCGATTACCGAGGGCCTGCGCCGTTTCGATCTGGATCGTGAAGACGAAGCTGATGTGGCGCCGGATGCCAGTGCCACCTTGCATGCCATCCATTCGGAAACGCAGCGCGGTATTTTCCTGCTACTCGATTTTCACCCCTATCTTGGCTACGCCAGTACGCAACGCCTGTTGCGCGACATCATCCAGCGTCGTCATTGCCTGGAGCACAGCATTGTCTTGGTCGGGCAGAAAATCGAATTGCCGGCCGAGCTTGAAACACTCGCTGTACGTTTCAAGCTCAGTCTGCCGGATGAAGCCACGCTTTT
>JAKQKT010000048.1 GCA_029560515.1 Pseudomonadota bacterium | reverse complement strand
CCACCAGCACAAAACGCGGTTCGTCCGACGGCCAGGGTTCGCGCATGCCATAACCAGCCGCCAAAATGAAAAACGCCAGAATGAAAAACCAGAACCATTCTCGGCGCTCGTCGGCGTTTAATTCGGCCAGTGGATTCATGCGGGTGTCTCGCTGCGCTTTTGCATCAGGGCATAGAAAAATCCATCCATGCCGTCTTCGCCCGGAAAGCGTTGCCGCCCCAGTCCGCTGGCGTGGCCGAATTTTTCATCCAGCGGCAAAACGATGGCATCCTTGAAATCCGAAAGCAGGCCATTGATCTGAAATTCGTTTTCCGCCTTCAGCACAGAGCAGGTGCAGTAAAGCAAACGACCACCTGGTTTTAGCAAAGGCCAGAGTGCGCGCAGGATGCGCGCCTGAATATCGACCAGCCGCGGAATATCGTCGGCCTTGCGGTGCCATTTGATATCGGGCTGGCGCCGGATGATCCCGGTAGCGGAGCAGGGCGCATCCAGTAGGATGGCGTCGAATTGTTCGCCGTCCCACCAGCTCGATGGATCGGAGGCATCCGCCATTTGCACACGGATTTTCTGCGAGGCCAGGCCCAGTCGCTCGAGTGTTTCGTTGATCGGTGCGAGTCGCGCGTTGGCAATATCGAGTGCCAGGATCCGGCCTTCACCCACCAGTTCCGCGAGGTGTGCCGTTTTTCCGCCGGGTGCCGCGCAGGCATCAAGAACGTATTCGCCGTGTTTTACCGCTAGCGCTTCAACCGCGAGTTGTGCCGCACCATCCTGGACCAGGAATTTTCCGGAACCCCAGCCTGGCAAAACATTCAGCGCCTGGTGCTCATGAACGCGAATGGATTTGTCCGGACTTTCGGGAGCATCGCATTCGATTTCGGCTTCACGAAATGCAGTCAACAATTCCGTGCGCGAACTGCGCAGGGAATTAACACGCAACCAAAGCGGCGCAGCTTCGTTATTCGCCCATAAAATGGCGTTGAAGTGATTTGGCCATTCATGTTGCAATTGTTTGATGAGCCAATCGGGATGGCTGCTTTGGATGGCCTGGTTGCTGGAAGTCGGCAAAGGCTCGCGGGTTGCGCGCCGCAAGATGGCGTTGACCAGTTTGGCTTGCGTGTCCTGCTGCCCGAGTTGCTTGGCGGCATCGACGCAGGCCGATACCACCGCATGCGGCGGCATTTTCATGCCATGCAATTGCGCAAGACCGGTGAGCAACAGACAGTGGATCGCATAATCCTTGCGTGGCAACGGTTTGTTCAGCCATTGCGACAACACGAATTCGTAATAACGATGATGACGCAATGTGGTGAAACAAATGGCTTCGAGCAAGGCGCGGTCACGCGGGTCATTCAATTCGGTAATGCTTTGCTGCAAAACGGCTTTCAACGAACGCTTGCCGGCAAGCACCTGCGCCACCAGTTTTGACGCCATGACACGGACTTCGGTGCCGGGGCTCATTGCATTGCTCGCAATGTAGGATGTGCATTGAGGTAGTCGGCAATCGAACTCATTCGGCCACCCTCTCGTTGTACTTGCAGCAGGCGTAACGCACCTTCGCCGCATGCAATGTCGAGACCGTGCGGGTTCGCCATCAAGATAGTGCCGGGTTCCTGTTTGTGTGCCAGC
>JAKQKT010000069.1 GCA_029560515.1 Pseudomonadota bacterium | reverse complement strand
GGCACATCAGCTCAGTTGCTTTGGCGACAATATCCATAGCTATCGCGTGCAGGGCAGCTTCGATGATTGCCAGCGTTTGGTAAAAGCCGCCTTCGCCGACAAGACTTTATCGGAACGCCATGCACTCAGCTCGGCCAACAGCATCAATCTCGGCCGCTTGTTGCCACAGATGAGTTATTACGCCTGGGCTGCAGTGCAATACGCTAAGTTGAAAAACAGCACGCAAGCATTGAATTTCATTATCCCGTCCGGAAACCTTGGCAATGCCTTTGCCGCCGTTCTCGCGAAAGCCGCGGGTGCACCGATCGGCGATATCGTGTTGGCCACCAATGCAAACCATGTACTGCAGGATTTTATTGATACTGGCGAATACAGGCCACGCGATAGTGTCAGCACGCTTGCCAACGCGATGGATGTCGGCGCACCCAGCAATCTTGAACGTCTGCGCTTTTTGTATCCCGACAAGAAAATCCATCAGGCCATAGTCAAGGTGGAAAGCGTTGGCGACGATGAAATTCGCCGTGCCATTCCGGTAACGCTCGACATATACGATGAAATTGTCTGCCCGCACACAGCCTGCGGCATGGTGGCACTCGAGCGCTTGCGCGATACCGGTGATCAGCGCGATTGGTGCGTCGTCGCCACCGCCCACCCGGCGAAATTCGAAACCGTGGTCGAACCACTGATTCAACAAAGCATCACGGTTCCGGAGCCTTTACAGAAACTGCTGGATCGTCCCGCCCATGCCGATCTGCTTCAGCCAGAGCCGGAGGCCCTGAAATCGACACTGGAAAAAACCGTTTGATCGATAACAAAATAAGACGGTCAAATTTGATTGAGATCAATGTGGTTCAGGCGACAAGGACTAGGCTGAATCCATACAGTTAACACTCAATCGGAGGCCTCGCCATGTTCAAGGATATTATGGTCGCCATCACCCGCTTCCAGGGTGATGAAGCAGCTTTAGCCGTCGGCATGCAACTGGCGGAACGGGATGATGCCCATCTGGCCGTGGTGATTCCGGTGGAATTTCCGGTGCCGGTGCCGAATGAGTGGGGCGTGTATCCCTACCAGATGTACAGTGCCTTCTACGATGACGCATTGAAAAACGCGAACATCCTGGCCGATGAGCTGCGCGAAAAACTCGGCAAGCAGGCCATCAAATTTGAAGTCCGGGTTGAAAGCACGGTCTTGATGACTGGCGCGCAAACTTGTGCCATGCATGCTCGCTATAGCGATCTGGTGATCGTCGGTGCCGGCGCGCCGGATCAGAAAAATTATCCGCTGGAAAACAATTTCATCGAGTTGCTGATGAATTCAGGCCGGCCAGTCCTGCGCGTACCGCATTCAAGCGAGACCGATTTTACTTTTGACCGGATCGTGATTGCCTGGCAGCCTTGCCGCGAGGCAACGCGTGCGGTCCACGACGCGATGCCCTTCCTGAAACAGGCCAAGAGCATCGATATCCTGATAATTGATCCGAAAGTCGGCGAAGCCGCCCACGGCGAACAACCCGGAGCTGATATCGCCGCTCATCTAGCACGGCATGATTTGAATGTGCGCGTGGTCACGCAACCTGCGATGGGCAAAACCGCGGGTGAGGCGATTGTCGAATACGGCAAACAGACTGATGCGCAGTTAATCGTGGCGGGCGGTTATAGCCATTCGCGTTTTCGCGAGTTCATTCTGGGCGGCGTTACCCGGGAATTGAGCCAGCACTCGCCGGTGCCGATCCTGTTCGCGCATTGACCTCAGAATTTATGGCTGATGACTTTGTCGGTGGTGATGTGCGCCATCGTCGCCAGGCGCTTCATGTCCAGGATTTTGACCTGGCGACCATGCACGCTGATGACGCCGTCTTCCTGCATTTTATTCAGCGTACGGCTGACGGTTTCAATCACCAGGCCGAGATAGCTGCCGATATCCTGCCGGCTCATCGGCAACACGAGTAGTTCGGCCGGCCGTCCCAGTAAGCGATAACGCTCGGCCATACCGTGGATAAACAAGGCCATCCGGTCACCGGCGCTTTTTACGCCGAGCATTTCGAGATGGCTATGATCGCGGTTGATGCTTTGGCCGATAATTCTCAATAGCTGGTGTTGCAGCCCGGGCACTTGTGTCGCCACCGATTCCAGTTGCGATAGTGGAATTTCGCAGACATTGGCCTGGGTCAGTGCCTCGGCATCGCAGGCATGAATACCCGATCCCAAGGCATCGAGCCCGATGAGTTCTCCCGGCAAATGGAAGCCGATCACCTGGCTCATGCCTTGCTCGTCGGTGATCGTGGTTTTGAACGCACCTTCGCGGGCAACATAGAGGGCACCCAGAGTCTGCCCGGAACGATATAGATGATCGCCAAGCTTCATCGGACGGCGATTCTTGACCACGCGATCGAGCTGATCGAGATCGTCCAGCCCGATAGTCGCGGGTAGGCACAGGGTCTGCAGCGAACATTTCGCGCAACTCTGCCGCAAACGGGCTAGATCGACTACCGGCTCGGACATGGGGGGATCAAGACTCCATAATTGAATTGGACGTTTGAAATCCACGCCAATGCTTGTTTGTCCAGTATAACAAGTACTGCAGGCGTGGAATGTGCGCTGGCGAGCAGAGCCCAGAAAGCCCGAGGCCTGACCGACTTGATCTGGGTCAAATGACCGCAAACCGATCCGGTTGAAAATGACCCCAGATTCAATGGAGAGCAGCATGAGTACAAGTCCGGAAACGTATAACGATAAAGTCGTACTGCAATTTTCAGTAATGACAGTCGTTTGGGGATGCATTGGCATGTTGATTGGCGTTTTGATCGCCGCTCAGCTAATGTGGCCAGCCTTAAATTTTGATACCGCTTGGTTTAGCTATGGTCGCCTTCGGCCCCTGCATACCAATGCCGTAATTTTTGCCTTTGGCGGCTGCGCTCTGTTTGCGACTAGCCTTTATGTCGTACAGCGCACCTCACATGCGCGGCTGATTTCAGACAAGCTGGCGAGTTTCGTGTTCTGGGGCTACCAATTAGTCATCGTTCTGGCGGTAATCACCTTGCCGCTCGGTATGACGCAAAGCAAAGAATATGCCGAATTAATATGGCCAATCGATTTGCTGCTGGCGGTCGTTTGGGTGGCTTATGGGGTGTTGTTCTTTGGCACCATTGTGAAAAGAAAAATCCGCCATATTTATGTCGCGAACTGGTTTTATGGTGCTTACATCATCACCATTGCCGTGCTGCATATCGTCAACTCGCTCGCCATTCCTACCAGCCTTACGCACAGTTACCCGATTTATTCGGGTGCCGTCGATGCCATGGTGCAATGGTGGTATGGCCATAACGCGGTCGGCTTTTTCTTGACGGCTGGCTTTCTGGGCATGATGTATTACTTCGTGCCACGCCGTGCGGAGCGTCCCATTTATTCGTACCGTTTGTCGATTGTGCATTTTTGGGCGCTTATCGCTATTTACATGTGGGCTGGCCCGCACCATTTGCATTACACCGCCATTCCCGATTGGGCACAAAGTGTTGGCGTAGTGTTCTCGATTATCTTGTTTGCGCCCAGTTGGGGCGGCATGATCAACGGCATGATGACGCTGTCCGGCGCCTGGTACAAATTACGCACCGATCCGATTTTGAAATTTCTGATTGTCTCTCTGTCGTTCTACGGCATGAGTACTTTCGAAGGCCCGATGATGTCGATCAAGACCGTCAACGCACTCAGTCACTACACCGACTGGACCATTGGCCACGTGCATTCTGGCGCTTTGGGTTGGGTCGCGATGATTTCGATTGGTTCGATCTACATGCTGATTCCCTGGTGCCTTGGCTTGAAAGACATGGCCTCGAAAAAACTGATCGATTACCACTTCTGGGCTCATACCATCGGAGTTGTGCTCTACACCGTGTCGATGTGGATTTCGGGTATTGGCCAAGGTTTGATGAGCCGCGCTACCAATGAAGACGGCACGCTGACTTATGCCTTCGTCGAAATCCTGAAGTTTACCTATCCGTATTACTTCATTCGTTTCTGTGGTGGTCTGCTCGTTATTACCGGCATGACACTAATGGCGATCAATGTGATTAAAACCTTCCAGCTCGCGAAAGGAAAACATACGAATCCCGTATTGATTCCCATCGCCGACGCACCGCACGCCTGAGAGAAAAATCATGAGCCATGAAAAACTAGAAACCAATGTTGGCTTGATGGCGATACTTATCGCCATCGTGATTTCCTTCGGCGGTCTCGCAGAAATCGTCCCGCTGATGTATCAAGCCGAAACCATTAAGCCACTGCCGGGTGTGAAGCCATACGCAGCACTGGAACTGGCCGGTCGCGATATTTACGTCCGCGAAGGTTGCTACAACTGCCATTCGCAAATGATCCGTACCCTACGCTTTGAAACCGAACGCTATGGCCATTATTCATTGGCCGGTGAATCGGTTTACGACCGTCCGTTCCAGTGGGGTAGCAAACGTACCGGGCCAGATCTGGCTCGCGTCGGTGGCCGCTACTCCGACGATTGGCACCGTGTGCATTTAAATAACCCACGCGATGTTGTACCGGAATCGAATATGCCGGGTTATCCATGGCTGTCGAAAAACTCCCTTAATGCCGAAGAAATTATCGGCCGCATGCACGCACTGAAAACGCTCGGCGATCCGTACACCGACGCGGATTTCGCCGGTGCTGCTGAACAAGTTTCAAATAAAACCGAGCAAGATGCGCTCATTGCGTTCTTGCAGGGCCTTGGCAAACACGCGCCAAAAGGAGAATAGATATGATTTCCGGAATCATCACCCTGGTGTTGCTGATTGCCTTTATCGGAGGCACGGCTTGGGCCTACAGCAGCAAGCGTAAAAAAGATTTTAACGATGCCGCCAATATTCCACTCGAAAACGACGACGAGATACTGCCATGACGTTTGCTTGGTCAACCTATATCATTTTTTTCGTCGTGTTCAATATCGTGGCTTGTGTCTGGCTGCTTTGGTGGACGGCCCAACGTAAGAAAGGCGACACTCTTGACAAGCAAACGACCGGCCACGTGTGGGACGGCGATCTGACCGAATACAACAACCCCCTGCCGCGCTGGTGGATAAACCTGTTCTACATAACGATTATTTTCGGTATCGGTTATTTAATCTGGTATCCCGGACTCGGTACGTTTAAGGGTGAAAGTAATTGGACTTCGCGAGGCCAACACGATATCGAGAAGAAAGCAGCCGATGAAAAGCTGGCGAAAAGTTTTGCCAAATTTCATAACCAGCCAATCGATGTAATTGCACAAGACGCAAAGGCACTCACCACCGGGCGGCGTATTTTTATCAATAACTGCGCGATGTGTCATGGCTCGGATGCTCGCGGTGCACGTGGCTTTCCGAACCTGACTAATAGTGATTGGCAATGGTCGAATTCACCTGACGATATATTGGCCACCATACGTGACGGCCGTCAGGCTGCCATGCCTGCACTTGCCGGCCCGATGGAAAGTGAAGCAGGTATTTCGCAAGTGGTGGTCTATGTGCAAAGCCTGTCTGGCATGCAGGTGGACCCCAGTTTGGCAGCGGATGGCAAAAAACGTTTTGATGGTATTTGTGCTGCCTGTCACGGAGCTGATGGCAAGGGCAATCAGGCGCTAGGCGCACCGAATTTGACCGATGACGTTTGGCTGTACGGCAATGAATTCGAAACCATGAAGCAAACCGTTCGCGAAGGCCGAAACGGCCAGATGCCGGCGCATGGCGCTATTCTTTCAGACACCCAAATTCGCCTGGTTGGTGCCTATGTTTGGTCCTTGTCGCATGGCAAGAATGAGAAAACGGAATAATTATGAGCGTGCCTGACGCCTTTGATCACCCACCTCGTCCGATGGTCCAGCGGGTCGGTGCCATCCTGTGGCCGTCGTTTTTTGCGGCGGGTATTGCGACGATGGTGTTCTTTGCATTTATCGATCCATTGCAATTGCGTGATATCACGTTCAGCCATATCCAAATCAATCGCGAGGCCGGTTACACCATCGGCTTCTTTATGTTTTGGTTGGCAACCGCCAGTTCCAGTTTATTTTCCTGGATTCTGCTCAGGCCAGCGAGCCGATTTAATAAACCGCTGTCGAAGGGTTCGCAGTGAACAAGAGTATTGCCGCACAATTGGTCGATGATGGTCCTCTATACGTTTCGGAAAAGAAAATTTATCCGCGCGAAATAAAAGGCCGCTACCAACGTTTTCAGCGATTGGCTTTGCTAGTTCTATTGGGCCTCTACTACGGTGTTGCGTGGCTGAACTGGGATGGCCGCCAAGCCGTACTTTGGGACTTGCCGGCACGCAAATTTTATATTTTTAATTTGGTTTTCTGGCCACAGGATTTTATCTTTCTTGCCCTGTTGCTAATCATGGCTGGCTTGTCGCTATTCTTTTTTACCGCCTTAGCCGGGCGCTTATGGTGCGGCTTTGCATGCCCGCAAACTGTATGGACCGAAGCCTTTGTCTGGATTGAAAAAAAACTAGAGGGCGATCGCAACCAACGTATGAAGCTGGACGCCGCACCGTGGACTGGTAACAAAGTTCTGCGCAAATTCGGCAAGCATAGTTTGTGGTTGATACTCGCGCTTTGGACCGGCTTTACCTTCGTGGGTTATTTCACTCCCATCAAGGAATTGGCCAGTACCTTCTGGCCTTTTAGCTGGAGTGGCTGGGAAACATTCTGGGTTCTGTTTTATTCGCTTGCCACCTGGGGCAATGCCGGCTTTCTACGCGAGCAAGTCTGCAAATACATGTGTCCTTATGCTCGCTTTCAAAGTGCGATGTTTGATCGCGACACACTGATTATTGCCTACGATAGTTTGCGCGGCGAAACCCGTGGCTCGCGCCGGAAAGGCAGTCTGCCCAGCGTGCTGGAACGTGCACGTGGCCTTCTGCCGCTAAACAAACTCAATGATCACGGTTTTGTGCCGTTTGAACTAGCAGAAACCAAACCCGCGCCGGAAGAACTGGGCGATTGCATCGATTGCACACTATGTGTTCAGGTCTGCCCGACCGGTATCGATATCCGCGATGGCCTGCAATATGAATGCATTGCCTGCGGTGCGTGTATCGACGCCTGTAATTCGATCATGGATAAACTGGAGTATCCACAGGGTCTGATTCGCTTCACTACTCAGCACCAACTCGAAGGGCAGACCAGCAAAGTTCTACGTCCTCGCATTTTCGTCTATGGCTTTTTGCTGCTGGGTTTGCTGGCAATTTTTGCTGTCGGCATTATCCAGCGCAGCCCCTTGATTGTTGACGTCATGCGTGACAAACAACTTTATCGCATTAACGATGAAGGCAATATTGAAAACGCCTATACGCTACGCATCATCAATAAAGACAATAAAGCGCATACCTACAAAATTCGAATTGCCAGTGAGGCAGAGATTACTGTTGGAGATGCCCTGAGCAATATTTCGCTAACGCCGGAAGAAGTCCAAACGCTTCCCATTACCTTGATCACCAAGCCTGGCAATGTGAAAGGTGTGGCCAACGTCAAATTCATTATTGAACAATCCGACGGCGACACCAAGGTCACTGAAGATAGTCGTTTTATTGCGCCGGCAGAATAACATGAAGTCAGCTAACGGCATCAGGGAACCCATGGTGTGGCTAATGTTCGGCATCCCCGCACTAACGGTCATTGCTGGCTTTTATACATTGCATATTGCCGGCCAAGCTAAAGCTACTGACGAAATGAATATGCCAGTAACACGTGTTCTTCAAATTCAAGAAGCCGATTTGAGTGCGGACAAATTTGCCGCTAAAGAAAATATTACCGCAAGATTAGATGTCTCAAACGGGCAATGGGTCGTGTCAAGCTCGAATAATCTTGTTGGCACGCAATTGATGCTCGATTTACAGCACCCCATCGATAAAACACAGGACATTCAACTCGTGCTCGAACGGCAAGGCAATATTTTTGTCAGTAAGCACGCAGTAACAAAAAATCATGATTGGTTATTACAATTAAGCGATATGAATTCGCAATGGCGTGTTGTTGGCCGTTTACATAGGCAAGACAATACCGCAGACATGAAGGCGTCGGTACGCTTGCCGTGAATGCTGTGGCAGCCCACGTTACGACCGCCACACAAGCAAATGAAAACTGCCTATGCTTTCATTGTGGCCAAGCAACCACGCTTGAACCTGTGCAAGAAAAGATCCATGGAAAATTACAATCGTTCTGCTGTACTGGTTGCAGCGCTGCTGCCTTATGGATAAACAATGCCGGGCTTTCCGATTACTACACACTACGCACCGAGCAGGCGCCGCAAGCGGACGCCAGCCCTGTCAATTTAGGCGCATGGGATCACCCCGATACGCTAACGCAACATTCGCGTTTTCGTGAGGGCGCTGACGACATCATCATTTCTGTGCAAGGCATGCATTGCGCCGCCTGTGCATGGCTAATTGATCGCGCCCTAAGCAAACAAAAAGGCGTTAGCGAAGTTAGCGTTAATGCCGTCACTGGTCGCCTTCATTTACGTTGGCAGCAAGCGACTACGCCGTTATCGCAATTAATTTACTGCCTACACCGGCTTGGTTATCGTGCTTTCCTCACGCAAGGCAGCCAACTCGAAAAATCGCGTGCGCAGGAAAAGAAAACTCTGCTGTTGCGAATCGGTTTAGCCGCACTTGTCGCAATGCAAACCATGATGTTTGCCGAAGCCTTGTATCTTGATACCACGAACGAGATGTCGGTTTGGACCCGCGACGCGTTTCGCTGGCTTTGCTTCGTTACTGCAACACCGGTCGTTTTTTATAGCGGCATGCCCTTTATCCGTGGCATGTTGCGGGAGCTAAAGCAAAAAACTTTAGGCATGGATGTACTTGCCGCCAGTTCGATTCTGTTAGCGTATTTTGGTAGTTTTTATCAAACACTCGTCGGCGGCCAACATGTTTGGTACGACGCTGCCGTGATGTTTGTTCTCTTCTTGCTAGTTGCACGCTTTCTGGAATACCAAACCCGGCAAGCTGCTTACGAACAGTCCGATGCACTCGCGCGCGCACAACCTTATCTGGCACAAGTGTTCCGCGCCGACCAGCAAATGGCGATCCCCGTCGCTGAGCTAAAAATTGGCGACACGTTATGCATCAATCCGGGCGAAACGGTTTCCGCCGACGGAATTTTGTTAAATGATGCCGCTTCATTTGACGAGTCGTTATTGACTGGCGAAGCCAAGCCGGTAACAAAGACCAAAGGCGATTTTATTCTTGCCGGCAGTACCGGCAGTTTGCACTCGGCTCGATTACAAGTCACTCAGGTCGGACGTGATACTCAACTTTCACAATTGCTGTATCGAGTGGAATTGGCACAATTGAAAAAATCTGGCGTGCTGCATTATGCGGAGCGAATTGCACGCCATTTCGTTGTCAGCATTTTGGTGATCGCCGCTCTGATTTATGGCTTTTGGTTTCTCAAAGGTTCGCAGAACGCGTTCGAAATTGCACTTGCCGTAATGGTGGTCAGCTGTCCCTGTGCACTGGCACTCGCGTTGCCGGCGGCTTTTGCCAGCGCACAAAGTGCCTTGGCAAAAATCGGCGTGCTAAGTTTCAGCAACGACAATCTAGTGAAACTAGCAAAAGTAGATACCTTCATTTTCGATAAAACTGGCACCTTGACGCAGGGAAAAATCACTCGCACTGCCGATCGCTATTTCGTTGAAGATCAACGTCACGCACTTGCCATCGCCTGCGCACTGGAAAAAAATAGTTTGCATCCACTGGCATCGGCATTCCCGGAACCGACGAGCTTGCAGGCGACCAATGTTCAGCTGATTCAAGGCAAAGGCATTTACGGCTTCATTGATGGAAAGGAATATCGAATCGGCAGTGCCGATTTTGCCGCAAACGCCATTGACGATGGTCGCTTATGGCTCGGCGATGGCGAGCAGGCTTTCGCAAGTTTTTCCCTGAATGACAATGCGCGTGGCGATGCGAAAGCAACCATTTCGGCTTTGCAACAAGCCGGAATACAAATCCATTTATTGAGCGGCGACGCGGCGATAACCGTCGATAGCTTTGCCAAAGAAGTTGGCATATTGCATTCGGCTGCACGGCAAAACCCAGACCAGAAGCAAGCCTATCTAAAAGCGCTGCAATCACAAGGGCATTCGATTGCGATGATCGGTGACGGTATCAATGACGCACTCGTTCTAGCCAGCGCCGATGTTTCGATTGCAATGGGCAGCGGCGCCGCCATTGCGCAACGTTCGGCCGACATGATCATCTGCGGTGAAAAACTGGATCGCCTGTTGGCAGCCCGAGCCATCGCGATCAAGACACAGGCCATCATCAGACAGAATCTGGGCTGGGCATTGCTGTATAACCTTGTCGGTATTCCAGTCACGGCGATGGGCTTCATCCATCCCGGCTTTGCCGCCCTCGGCATGGTAACTTCGTCCTTATTGGTGTCGGTAAACGCACTCAGGCTAAGGAAAGTCTCCGTTTCACAATGAATATCCTGCTCGTGCTGATTCCCGTGTCATTGGTCTTCCTGCTGATTGCGATCGGCATTTTCATCTGGGCCCTTCGCAACAAACAATTCGAGAATCTGGAATCGGCGGCACTGGACATTCTCGCCTCGGAAACCGAAGCAGGCGACGAAACAAAAAACGACGGCAACAAAAACGATGCCGGTTGATATTATTCTATTGGGCGCCGCGTTCCTGAGCGGCATACTGGGCAGCACGCACTGCGTCTTGATGTGCGGCGGCATCGCCACCGCGATTCCGGCGCAGGTATCGACCTCGCCTTTCAGGAATGCCTTGTTGCTGAATACAGCCCGCGTGCTTGCCTATACCCTTGCAGGCGTGGTGGTCGGCAGCATCAGCACAGGCTTTATCCGGCTGATCCCGATCGAAACCCTCAGCATCATGGCGCGTGCGGCAGTCGGTGTCGTGCTGCTGTTGGTCGC
>JAKQKT010000012.1 GCA_029560515.1 Pseudomonadota bacterium | reverse complement strand
AAGATGGCACTTCTGAAGCCGATATTTGCGAAAAGGAAAATCATGGCGCGCGCGGTAATCGAGATGACAGGCGTCAGCAAAGCCTATGGTCATCGAAACGTTCTGGATCAACTGAACCTCACGGTACCCGAACACAGCCTCTTTGCTTTTCTCGGCAACAACGGACACGGGAAATCCACCACGATCAGACTGATTACCGGCCTGCTGAAAGCGGACCAAGGTGATATCCGTGTGCTGGGCTTCGACATCAAAAATCAGCGGCATGAAGTATTGAAAAGAATCGGATGCCTGATCGATTACCCCAGCCTGTATCCCAATCTTTTTGCAGCCGAATTTCTTTCCATCGGCTGCACGATAAAAGGACTGCCTAAGCAGGAAATAGACCGAGTGCTCGAACTCGTCAGCCTGCGCGACACCGGCAAAACATTGATCGCGCATTATTCGCTTGGCATGAAGCAGCGATTGGCGCTTGCACACGCCCTGCTTGGTAAACCCGAATTGTTGATTCTCGACGAGCCTACCAACGGCCTGGATCCGGAAGGCATCAACGATATCCGCCGATTGCTGATGCACCTTCCGGCATCGGCAAACTGCAGCATCTTTTTTTCCAGCCACCAGCTCGACGAAGTAGAGAAGACCGCGAGCCATCTTGCATTACTACGCGATGGTCGCATCCGGTTTCAGGCAGCCATTGGCGATCTGGCATCGCAGCTTGAAGGTTTTTTATGCCTGGATGTTGGCGATGCCAACCGTGCATATTCACTATTGGCAAACCTGGGCTATCGCCCCGAAATCACCGGCGCCAACACGCTTCGTCTGGCAGGCATTTCGCGCCAGAATGCGGGACTGATACATGCAAGCATCATAAACGCCGGTCTGGAATTATTTGAATCGACCTATCAAAAACCATCGCTGGAACAATGGTTCCTGCAATCCACCGACATCACGACGAGTGACCATGCTAAGTAAATTATTACGGGTCGAGTTGCTTAAAATTCGCCGTTCGCTTGCCTTACTCATGGTGTTGGTCTGCCCACTCATGGTCGTCGTGCTGGTATTCGGTGTCGGTCTCAAACAAACGGGCATGGCCGACTTCCATGAAAAAACCTGGTTTGCGGTATGGCAAACCTGTACTGCGCTTTGGTGCTATTTCATGTTGCCTTTATATATTGCATTGATCACCGGCCTGTTGAACGGCAATGAACACAAGAACCAAACCTGGCGCCTGATGCTGGCATTACCGATCTCGTTGCGACAGCTGTATATCGTAAAAGCACTGATGGCCTGGGCTTTTGTCGTTGCAGCCAATCTGTTGTTGGCGATTTATATTTTTCTTGTCGCCGCGGTGCTGGGACTATTGGGTTATCCGATGCTAGGCGCCTTTGAATATCCAATTTGGCATGCCGTCCTTGCTATTTCACTTGCCTGTTTTCCGATACTCATCATTCAACATGCCATCAGCTGGCGCTTCTCGAATATCGTGTTTCCGCTCGCGACCGGCGTGATCGCCACCATGGGTATCGTGCAACTTGGCAGTTCTAAATACTGGGTTTACTACCCCTGGAGTTACACCTTGATGGCCGTCAACGGCAGCGCGCCAGACATGCAGCAAAAAGCCCTGCTGCTGGCGACGGGGCTGGGGGCGGCATTGTTTGCTCTCACGTGCTATTGGTTGGGCAAAAGGGAAGTTTCGTAAGTCTTCATCATCGTTCGTTTTGAACACGCCAGCACCAAGATCAGCTGTTTCTGTTCGTGGATTCTGGGTGGGTAGCTTCGGGGGCTTCGGGGCTTCGTCATTCCGTTGATTCCATTCACCTTGTTGCAAGGCGATTTTTTGCTTGTTTAAGCGCTCGCTTAAAGTGGATGTCCATGAATGTTTTCATGAATCTTTTTCAAGCGTACCTTATGCTTAATCAACATTGCCGCCATTAAATGAATCCGCCTCCTTTATCCCGCGCCCCATTGAAGTATCTCGCCGGCTACCCGGAACACCTGCAGGCGAAGGTGTACGAGTTGATCGAGCAAGGTCGGCTGGGCAAGATGCTGGCCGACAAGTACGGCGAGTCCCACGCCGTGCGTAGCGACGGTCTGTTGCGCGAATACGTGATGGCGCTCAAAGACCGGCATCTACGAAAATCCGTACCGCTGGGAAAAGTGATTTACGACAGCAAGCTGCAGGTGATGAAGCACGCGCTCGGCACTCACACCGCCATCTCGCGGATACAGGGCAACAAGCTCAAAGCCAGCCGCGAGATTCGCATCGCCACCGTGTTCCGCGACGCCCCCGCCGAGTTCCTGAAGATGATCGTGGTCCATGAACTCGCGCACTTGAAGGAAGCCGAGCACAACAAGTCGTTCTACCAGCTGTGCATGCACATGGAGCCTGGCTATCATCAGTTGGAGTTTGATTTGCGGCTCTATTTGACTCATCGTGATTTCGCAATCGGAGCAGATTCATGAAAAAATTCTTCCTTTTGTTGCTTACTCTGCTGACTGGTTTTGGCTCGCCAGCGCATGCCGGCGAACATGACCGATTCGAGCGTATTTCGCCCGAGCAAGCCGGCTATTCGACAGAAAAACTCGACGAGTTGAAAGACTTTCTGGAAGTATCAGGCTCCGATTCCCTGCTGCTTGTTTACGATGGAAAAGTATTTTTCGAATGGGGCGATATTCACAAGAAAATCCTGGTGCATTCCATGCGCAAGGCCCTGCTGAATTCCCTCTACGGCATTTACCAGAAGCGCGGCGCCATCGATCTGCAAAAGACCATGGCCCAACTTGAGGTCGACGATATTCCGCCATCACTCACCGATCAGGAAAAATCGGCAAAATTGATCGACGTATTGAAGTCGCGCTCCGGTGTTTATCACCCTGCTGCTGCAGAATCCGAAGGCATGGCAATGCAACGACCGGCGCGTGGAAGCCACGCTCCGGGCGAGTTTTTTTACTACAACAACTGGGACTTCAATGTCGCCGGTTATGTTTTCGAACAGCGCAGCGGCAAACGGATTTACGATGCTTTTTACAAGGAAATTGCCAAGCCGCTCGGCATGATGGATTACCACAACAAGATTGTTCCCTGGACGGCAGCAGAAGGTACCACCGCGGCCGATGCTGATGGCTACTATCGTCTTGAACCTGAAAAGTCCAGCTTCCCGGCCTACCACTTCCGAATGTCGGCACACGATCTGGCTTTGTATGGCCAGCTGTACCTGAACCATGGTCGCTGGAAAAACAGGCAAATTATTCCGGAGCAATGGATAGATTCAAGCACGCAGCCCTATTCTATCGTCGAGCCGGAATATGGCCTGGCCTACGGCATGCTGTGGGACGTTCTGGTTCCCGAAGCCGGCGAGCAACGACCTTCGTTTTATCACACCGGCGTCGGCGTCCATATGCTCGGGGTCTATCCAAAATACAAACTGGTCATGGTCCATCGCGTCGATACCGAAAAAGAGTATCGCTTCAACGATGGTGATCTGTACAAGATCATCCGGATGATCCACGGCGCAAGACTGGGCGAATAGAAGTGACTCATCAACGACAAAAGGGGCAGAGTGATTTATCTGATGAAAATCCTGACATTTAACCCAATTAAAAGAAACTGGCCCCTTTTTGGTCTCAAATCTTGGGTGTCTAGGAATGTTTTTTGAATATTTTTAGGAATGTTTCATTTGTCTCGATTCCTTGTAGGGAAATCTTGAAGGCGGCGTCAGGCGATGTGGGTTTGATGGGTGTCCACAATTGTTCCACTGTTTCCCGGTAACGGGAGAATGAAGTGTGGACGATAGAAATTAACTGGATAAATAGAACCGGGGAAAACTCAGGTTTTGGGCTTACTCGAATTGATTCAGCCAGCCAGACTCAAATCATGGGTGTCCAGGATTGTGCATGATTGGCACCACCGAACAACTTATGGAAAAAGCAGAAGCCATCGGACAACGCTGGCTCAAGGGCATCGGCATCACTAGGCAGTTACAGAAAGCCTGA
>JAKQKT010000466.1 GCA_029560515.1 Pseudomonadota bacterium | reverse complement strand
CAACGCCGTCTCGCGCGTATCGCTGATGATGTCCTCGGCATTGAGCTTGTTCTCGAGTCCACGCCGCAACACAAATCGCGTCGCGGTATAAAGATCCGCCAGCAAACGGTCTTTCCAGGCATTCCACAATTTGGGACTGGTACCGGCAATATCGGCACAGGTCAGCAAATATAAATATTCCAGATGTTCTCGATCGGCCACGCGGGTAGCAAAACGCGTGACGACTTCGGGATCGGAAATATCCTGCCGCTGCGCCGTCACCGACATCACCAAATGCTCTTTCACCAACCACGCCAGCAATTCCGTATCGGCAGTGGAAATATCATGCGCGATGCAGAATTCGCGAACGTCGTCGGCACCCAGAATGGCGTGATCGCCGCCACGTCCCTTTGCAATATCGTGAAACAATCCCGCCAATATCAACAAATGCGGCTTGCGAAGATGCGGCACCACTTCGTGTGCCATCGAAAACCCTTCCAGCGGACCACGCATATAGCCTTCCATGATGCGCAATACGGTCAGCGTGTGTTGGTCAACGGTGTAAACATGGAATAAATCGTATTGCATGCGGCCAACTACTTTGCCGAACGCTGGCAGATAACGCGACAAGACACCCAGCCGCGCCATTCTGGTCAGACTCAATACGGCAGTTTCCTGTTGCAGCAGGTGCAGGAATTTTTCGTGTACGTCCGAATTTTCTTCGGCATAGGCACGAATCACCGGTAAGGCTTCCGCCAGCGAGCGAGCCGTTTCGGAATGCAATCCGCAATCGGATTTTTGCAATGCCCATACTTCAAATAAATGCAGGACATTCATCATGCCACCTTGCAAGGTAGCCGGATGTGTCATGGCCAAATAACCCTGTCGCAGTTCAAAACCGTTCGCCACGGGCAGCACTTTGACCTTGCCTGCCAATTGCTCATCGAATCGCTGCAGCAACCTATCATTGATGCGCCGCATCGTGGCGGCACTGCGAAAGAAATCCTGCATCATCTGTTCGACGGCAAGATTATCGGCGCTGATATCTTTCAGGCCCATCAATGCGGCCAATACTTTCTGATGGTCGAACACCAGACGCTCTTCCTTGCGTTTTGAAATCAGGTGCAAGCCGAAACGCAGTCGTGCAAGTACCCGCCATTCACGCTCCAGACTTTGATATTCGTCCTCGCCCAATACGCCAATCGGCACGAGATCATGCAGACTGTTGGCCGTGTAAAGACGCTTTGCCATCCAGCTCAGCGTATGGAAATCACGCAAGCTGCCGGGACCTTCCTTCAGATTGGGTTCGAGATTATCGGCGGTGTCGTTGAAGCGGGCATGGCGTGCGCGCTGCTCCTCGCGCTTGGCGGCGAAATACGCTTTCGCACTCCAGAGATTTTTTGTGGATAGTTGTTTGTTCAAATCCGGAATCACGTCTGGCCCGGCAAGCAAACGCAGCTCCATCAACGCGGTCAAAACGGTAATGTCCTCCTTTGCTGCCTGCTGGCATTCATCCACCGAACGGACGGCATGGCTGCTGGCCAAACCGCAATCCCAGAGCAAGGCGTAAAAACCGGATAAGGCACCCGAGTACTGTTTCTGTTGTTTCTTGTTGGCAACGATCAGCAGATCGATGTCCGAATGCGGATACATTTCGGTCCGGCCATACCCACCGGTCGCCAATAAACTGATATCGATATTATTTCCGAAGCAACGATGCCAGGCCGATTGCACGATGGTATCGACCATGGCACAACGGGCGGCAATCAGTTTTTCTATCGCTTCGTTCTTTTCAAATCGCTCGCGCAGTTGCTGCAAATGTTCCGCCAGCATTTGCCTGGCAACATCGCGCCATTCGTTCGCCGTCTCTGCATGCGCCAAACGCTCGGCCTTCGTTGCATCGGCCAAGCGAAAAGATTCACTCATAGCTCGTTATCGTCACCCGGAACGCGAGTGAGAATTTCCACGCCGTCATGCGTGACATACACCGTATGTTCCCACTGCGCCGACAATGAGCGATCTTTCGTGACCACGGTCCAGCCATCCGGCATCAGACGCGTATGGCGCGCGCCCTGGTTTACCATCGGTTCGATCGTGAAGGTCATGCCTTCTTTCAGGATGACGCCGGTGCCCGGCTGGCCGTAATGCAGCACTTGCGGGTCTTCATGATAGATACGACCGATTCCATGGCCGCAATATTCGCGCACGACGGAAAAGCGTTCGGCTTCAACATGGGTTTGAATTGCATGGCCTATATCACCCAAGGTTGCGCCCGGTTTGACGATACGGATGGCCTTGAACATGGCCTCGCGAGTGACGTCAATCAGACGCTTGGCGATTACGGAGGGCTGACCGGCGACGTACATGCGGCTGGTATCGCCGTGGAAACCGTCCTTGATTACCGTCACGTCGATATTCACGATATCGCCGTCTTTCAGGATCTTTAGCGGGCTTGGGATACCGTGGCAAATCACGTTGTTGACCGAGCTGCAAATCGTGGCCGGAAACCCCTTGTAACCGACATTGGCCGGGATGGCTTTTTGCTCGTTCACGATATGCTCGTAGCAAATGCGGTCCAGCTCTGCCGTACTAACCCCCGGTTTGACGTGGGGAGCCACTACCTGCAGCACTTCGGCCGCCAAACGGCCGGCAATGCGCATTTTTTCGATATCTTCGGGGGTTTTGATGGTGATCTTCATAGGGCGACATTATCCAATACTTGCAAGCACTTAGGCCAGCCCTATATAATCGCGGGCTTGCCAGAACTCAAGTCCTAGCAAGCGTCCACGCCGAACGTTATCGGTGAATTCACACACATGGAAGATTCCCGTCCCGGGGTGCCTGGTTTACCAGGTTCGGAACGGAGCCTATGTGGAGGCCCAACCCCGAAATCATTGCCTGACCGCCCTGATTTCATTCTTTTAGGAGCATCTCATGCCCCAGGTCACTATGCGTCAAATGCTGGAAGCCGGCGTTCACTTCGGCCACCAAACCCGTTACTGGAATCCGAAAATGGGTCCGTTCATCTTCGGCGCCCGAGGCAAGATTCACATCATCAATCTCGAAAAAACCATGCCTTTGTTCAATGACGCGATGAATTTCATCTCGGCCATTGCCCAAAAG
Source organism: Pseudomonadota bacterium (assembly GCA_029560515.1). Taxonomy (GTDB): domain Bacteria; phylum Pseudomonadota; class Gammaproteobacteria; order Xanthomonadales; family Xanthomonadaceae; genus Arenimonas. The sequence continues at coordinate 430 of JAKQKT010000466.1, read as the reverse complement.
CGCGGCACCATCCTGTTCGTCGGCACCAAGCGTTCGGCCCGCGAATCGATCAAGGAAGAAGCAACCCGCTGCGGCATGCCTTATATGAGCATGCGCTGGTTGGGCGGCACCCTGACCAACTTCCGCACCGTGAAAGCTTCGGTGGCCCGTTTGAAAGAACTGGAAGCCAATGAAACCAACGGCGTGTTCGACAAGATGGTCAAGCACGAAGTGCTCAGCCTGCGTCGCGAACGCGACAAGCTGGAAGCATCACTCGGCGGCATTAAAGACATGAACCGTCTGCCTGACGCTCTGTTCGTCATCGATATCGGCCATGAAGACATCGCTGTTCAGGAAGCCAAGAAACTCGGCATTCCGGTGATCGCCGTTGTTGATACCAACTACGACCCTAACCTCGTTGACTATGCAATTCCTGGCAACGACGACGCTA
>JAKQKT010000464.1 GCA_029560515.1 Pseudomonadota bacterium | reverse complement strand
CGGATCGTCACCGGAAATTCTGGTGCGTCTGCAAGGCGGTGAAGTCACCGTGCGCCCGATTGCCGGCACGCGTCCGCGTGGTGCCACGCATGAAGAAGATATCGCGCTAGAAAAAGAATTGCTGGCTGACCCGAAAGAGCTTGCCGAACATCTGATGTTGATCGACTTGGGTCGCAACGATGTCGGCCGCGTTGCGGAACCCGGCAGCGTGACCGTGCCGGATCGTTTCCTGATCGAACGTTATTCGCACGTGATGCATATCGTGTCGGAAGTGCAGGGCAAGCTCCGCGATGACCTGAAATTCTCCGATGTTTTCAAGGCGACGTTTCCTGCGGGTACCGTTTCCGGTGCACCAAAAATCCGCGCGCTGGAAGTCATCCAGGAACTCGAACCAATCAAACGCAATATCTATTCCGGTGCCGTCGGCTATCTCGGCTGGTGGGGCGATGCCGATACTGCGATTGCGATTCGTACGGCAGTTATCCAGGACGGAAGACTTTATGTGCAGGCTGGTGCCGGTATCGTTTACGACTCGGATCCAGAAAAAGAATGGGATGAGACGATGAACAAGGGGCGTGCCTTGTTTCGTGCGGTGGCGCAGGCGGCGGGTGGCTTATGAGAAAGAATATATTCTTGTTTGCCGCTGCGCTGACTTTGCTGCCAACAAGTTTCTCGCGAGCAGAAAATTGTACGATTGAATGGACTTCCCCGGCCAGTTTGTTGGCGCCCGATGTAGCCTCCACCGCAGCGAGCGAAATACGCGCCGCGATAAGCCCGGATGGAAATACCTTGCTCTGGGGCAGTCCAGATCGCAAAGGCGGACCCGGTGGCTGGGATATCTGGATGGCAATCCGTCTTCGTGGAGATTGGACGAATCCGGAACCCGTGAGTTTCAACACGGCGGCTAAGGAATTCGATCCTGTATTTTCGCCAGATGGCAAGGCGGTCTATTTCTTCTCGGATCGAGTCGGCGGAGTGGGCGGTGATGATATTTACCGGGTAAATTTCGACGCCAAAACAGCAAGTTTCGGTGCGGTCGAAAATCTTGGTGCGGAAATCAATTCAATCGCCAATGAATGGGCGCCGACGCTTTCCTCCAACGGTAAGCAATTGCTATTCGCCAGCAATGGCCATGGTGGCAAGGGTGGTTACGACTTGTTCGTTGCAAAACGCAAAGGAAATGGCTGGAAAAAGATCTCTCCGCTGGCAGGCGAAGTGAACACCGACCAGGACGAGTTCGATGCGACCTGGATTGCAGCAGGGAAAGCCCTGGTATTTTCTCGCTCGAACGATATCGTCGCCGAAAAGCCGATCAATCTGATGTTGGCCTGCGAATCAAAAAAGTCCTATGTCGAGCCGCAGGTGTTGGGCACAGAGATCAATGTTGCCGACGGCTGGAATTTCGGGCCGGCCGACGATTTGTCGGAGTTGCACACGCTTTTATTTACCAGCCATCATCAGGATGCCAAACGCGGTGGGCTGGACCTTTATCGAATTACCTATCGGCTAAATAGCCAGAAGTGATTGCATGCTATTAATGATCGACAACTACGACAGCTTCACATACAACCTCGTTCAGTACTTCGGTGAGCTAGGACAGGCGGTGAAAGTCATTCGCAACGACGACCTGAGCGTCGATGAGATCGCTGCGTTAAAGCCGGAGCGCATAGTCATTTCGCCGGGACCGTGCACGCCGAATGAAGCCGGCGTGTCGCTGGAAGTGCTGGAAAAACTTTCAGGCAGCGTGCCGATTCTCGGTGTCTGTCTTGGGCATCAAAGTCTGGGGCAGGCATTCGGCGGCAAGGTGATTCGTGCGAAAACCATCATGCACGGCAAGACTTCGCTAATGCACCACAAAAGCCAAGGCGTATTTTCCGGCTTGCCGAGTCCGTTCGAAGCCACCCGTTACCACTCGCTCGTGGTCGAAAAAGATTCGCTGCCAGATTGTCTTGAAATAACCGCTTGGACCGAAAACGAAGACGGCAGTTTCGACGAGATCATGGGCTTGCGCCATAAAACCTTGCCGGTGCAGGGCGTGCAATTCCATCCGGAATCGATCCTGACGCAACATGGTCACGCAATGCTGAAGAATTTTCTGGAGCAAAATTAAAACCGTCATTCCGGCGAAAGCCGGAACCCAGGAGCGTCTTGCGAAGCGGTAACGTCGAATTGTAATGGATTTAAAGAGCTTCAGAGAATTGCGAGTATTTGAATTGCGGATTTACTGTTTTTTTGGATCACGGCTTTCGCCGGGATGATGGTTAAAAAAATTAGAAATATTGAATATGAACTTCACACCCCAACAAGCCCTGCAACGAGTGATCGAGCATCGCGAAATTTTCTTCGACGAGATGGTCGAGGTGATGCGCTGCATCATGCGTGGCGATGTGTCGCCGGCATTGACCGCCGCCTTGCTCACCGGTCTGCGGGTCAAGAAAGAAACCATCGGCGAGATCGCGGCTGCTGCCAGTGTGATGCGCGAGTTCTCGGCGAAGGTAACCGTGGATGATGCCAGCAACCTGGTCGACATCGTCGGTACCGGCGGCGATAGCGCGCATACATTCAATATTTCGACCACGGCGATGTTTGTCGCGGCGGCGGCCGGTGCGAAAGTCGCGAAGCACGGCAACCGGAGCGTTTCATCGAAATCGGGCAGCGCCGATGTGCTGGAAGCACTGGGTGCGACGATTGAATTGCAGCCGGAGCAAGTGGCGCAATGCATGAATGAAACCGGATTCGGTTTCATGTTTGCACCGATTCATCATCCGGCCATGAAAAATGTTGCGCCCGTCAGAAAAGAATTGGGCGTGCGTACGATTTTCAATATCCTCGGCCCGCTTACAAACCCTGCAAGCGCACCGAATATTCTGATGGGCGTGTTTCATCCGGATTTGTGCGGCATCCAGGCGCGCGTGATGCAAAAGCTCGGCGCGCAACACGCGCTGGTCGTGCATGGCTACGATGGTCTGGATGAAATTACGATCGCCGATAAAACCCTGGTTGCCGAATTGCATGAAGGCCAGATTCGCGAATACGAAATCTCGCCGGAAAAATTTGGATTCCAGCGTAGTAGTCTCGACAGTCTGCGGGTTGATTCACCACAAAGTTCACAAGACATGCTGATGGCGGTTCTGGAAAACACGCCCGGGCCGGCAAGAGACATCGTCTTGCTGAATGCCGGTGCTGCCCTCTATGCCGCCAACAGTGCTGCCGACATTGGATCGGGTGTTGCGCTTGCACGCCGTGTACTGGAAAACGGTTCGGCACTGGAAAAAGTGCACGAGTATATTGCGGCGACGCGCCGCATCGCGAGCGCATGAGATGAGCACGGATAATTTTGCCAAAACTCCCAAGCCGCCTTACTACGCCGTTATTTTTTCCTCGCAACGTCGAGCCGAAGAAGCCGGTTACGGTACGACAGCAGATCGCATGGTCGAGTTGGCCGCACAGCAGCCAGGGTATCTCGGTGTTGAAAGCGTACGCGGGAATGATGGCTTCGGAATCACCGTGAGTTACTGGCAAAGCGAAGAACATATTCTTGCCTGGAAACGCAACGCCGAGCATAGCCTCGCGCGTGAGCGCGGCCGCAACGAGTGGTATGAACATTTTGAATTGCGGGTAGCCAGAGTCGAACGCGCTTATGGCGGCCCTGCAATTGAAGACAAAATCAAGGAATGAAATGAGCGATATCCTGAATAAAATCCTGGCGCGCAAGGCCGAAGAAATCCGTGCGCGCGCCGATACGGTTTCACTGGCGGCATTGAAAGCGCAATGCGAACAACAGGCAGCAACGCGGGGGTTCACCGCCGCGCTGCATCGCAAGATCGAAGCCGGCAACGCCGCAGTTATTGCCGAAATCAAGAAAGCGAGCCCTAGCAAGGGCGTGATTCGTGTCGATTTCAATCCGGCCGAGATTGCAAAAAGTTATGAGCAGGGCGGCGCCGCCTGCTTGTCGGTACTTACCGATATCGATTTTTTCCAGGGTGCCGATTCCTATTTGCAGCAGGCGCGTGCAGCTTGTGGCCTGCCGGTGCTGAGAAAGGATTTCACGCTTGACGAATATCAAATCTATGAAGCGCGTGCACTTGGCGCCGATTGTATCCTGCTGATTGTCGCGGCTCTGGGCGATACCCAAATGTCCGAGCTGAACAATCTGGCAATGGATCTCGGCATGGACGTGCTGGTCGAGGTGCACGATGTTGAAGAGCTGGAGCGTGCATTGCAAATCGATGCGCAACTGATTGGTATCAATAATCGTAACTTGCGGACCTTCGAAGTCAGCCTTGAAACCACGATGTCG
>JAKQKT010000447.1 GCA_029560515.1 Pseudomonadota bacterium | reverse complement strand
GCGCCGCGATGTTTATCGGCATGCTCGATCAGCGCAAAGAGATGCAGGCAGCCTAGATTGAAGCAGGCTGCCGGATTCAGAGACTTCGCCGCCATCTCCAACAGCGGAACCGCCTCCAGCGTCTTGCCGGCGACGAGTAATGCCTTTGCCTGCTGCCAATGGAAATCGCTGTTGTCGATGGGTTGGTTCATGAGCCGAATTGTCGCCTCGAAACGACCAATAACGCCAGCGGCCCCGGTTTGTGGGAAAATAAGGGTTCGCTATCCGAAGGCACATGTCTCATGAGTACCCCCGCCAGCTCCTTGCCGTCCTCCGAAGCCCAGACCGAACGCGGTCCATTGCGTTTCGTCACTGCTGCCAGCCTGTTCGACGGCCACGATGCCGCGATCAACATCATGCGCCGCCTGATTCAATCCCAGGGTGCGGAAGTGATCCATCTCGGCCATAACCGCAGCGTTGAAGATGTCGTCCGCGCCGCCTTGCAGGAAGATGCCGACGGCATCGCATTGAGTTCGTACCAGGGCGGCCATGTCGAATATTTCAAATACATGGTCGACATGCTGAAAGAACGCGGTGCTTCGCATATTCGCGTATTCGGTGGTGGTGGCGGCACGATTACGCCTGAAGAAATTCGCGAACTTCAGGATTACGGCGTCGAACGCATCTATCACCCGAACGACGGTATGCAGATGGGTCTGGTGGCGATGATCGAGGATTTGGTCAGCCGTACGCGCGCACATCGCCTGTCGGTTGGCGGCACGAACAACATCCATATTGATGACGAAATTTCGATCGGCAAGATGCTGTCTGCCATAGAAGAAGGCGTGATCAGCGAAACCGAACTGGCCAGCTTGCGTAAACAATGGACGCTCGCCAGCGGCAAGACGCCCGTCGTTGGTTTGACCGGCACCGGCGGTGCCGGGAAATCCTCGGTCACCGACGAATTGATGAATCGCTTCCTGCAAAGTTTTCCGGAAATGCGCATCGCAGTGATCTCGGTCGATCCCACCCGTCGCAGAACCGGCGGTGCTTTGCTCGGCGATCGTATTCGCATGAACTCGCTGCGTTCTTCGCGCGTCTTCATGCGTTCGATGGCCACGCGTCGCCAGCATGTCGCAACGAATATCGTGCTTAAAGATTGCGTGTTGTTCCTGCGCAGCCTCGGTTTTGATCTGGTCATGGTGGAAACCGCGGGTATCGGCCAATCCGATTCCGAAATCGTCGATCTGGTCGATTTCCCGGTCTATGTGATGACTTCCGATTTCGGCGCGCCATCGCAACTCGAAAAAATCGACATGCTCGATTACGCCGAATTGGTTGTCCTGAACAAATTCGACAAGCGCGGTGCCGAAGATGCATTGCGTGATGTCCGCAAGCAATGGAAACGCAATCGCGTTGCGTTCACCGTCAAAGACGAAGACGTGCCGGCATACCCGACCATCGCCAGCCAGTTCAATGATCCGGGCGTGACCTGGATGTTCGTGAACCTGTGCCGCCTGATGCGCGAGAAATTGTCACTGGACGGCCTGCGTTGCGATTTCAATCCGCAACTCGATACCTCGCTGAAAGAGCCGCGCGCCACCGTGCTGATTCCCGGCGCCCGTGCCCGTTATCTCGCCGAAATTGCCGAGCAGGGCAGAGGCATTAACAGCTCGATTGAAAAGCAGGCCGAAGCCGCCGATCGCGCGCAATCGTACTGGCAATCGCTGCAAGATATCGGCGACGATAAATTGCCGAAGATGCTGGACACCTACGATGCCGCAGATGTGCAGATCGCAACGCGTTCAGGTGAGCAAGCACATATTGGTGAAGATCGTCGCACCGGCATTGATCGTCGCAAGGCGATGTTCCAGTGGGAAAAGAAACGCCTTGGTGATCTTGAATCGAGGGAAGTTGCCACGGCCAATGTGGATCGCAGTCTGCTGACCTTGCGTCAACGCTATAACGATGCCGTCAAGACATTAAGTGCCGATGCCATCCACCTGTTGCGTGAATGGCCGTCGCGTTTGAAATCGATCACCGATGAATTCACCGAATACCAGGTGCGCGGAAAATCCATCAAGGTCGAAAACTACCGCGACTCGCTTTCGCATCAGAAGATTCCGAAAATCGCCGCGCCGACCTACAAGAGCTGGGGCGAATTACTGACCTTCCTGATGAAGGAAAACCTGCCGGGTGCTTACCCGTACACCGGTGGCGTATATCCATATCGGCGTGTTGGCGAAGATCCTATCCGCATGTTTGCCGGTGAAGGCACGCCGGAACGCACCAATCGCCGTTTCCATTATTTGAGCGTGGGCCAACCCGCTGCGCGTTT
>JAKQKT010000438.1 GCA_029560515.1 Pseudomonadota bacterium | reverse complement strand
CCAATGCGGAAGAAGTTGGGCCTGCGCCCGCACGACAATAAACATGAGCACAAAGATTCGTTTTCCGGCGGAATGGGAAGCCCAGTCCGCCGTTTTGATTGCATGGCCACATAGCGACACCGACTGGGCAGATCGTTTAAGCAGCGTTGAATCGACCTATGTCGCGCTGGTGGTTGCCATCACCCGTTTTCAGAAAGCCCTGATTCTGGTTCCCGACAATAATTTGCTTCAGCACGCACGCTATCTGTTGCTGGATGCTGGCGTGAACTTGCAGCGGGTCCGTTTCGAAGTCATCGAATACGACGACACTTGGCTGCGTGATTCCGGCCCGATTAGTTTGCGTGAGGAAGATGGCTTCCGTCTGCTCGATTTCCATTTCACCGCCTGGGGCGGAAAATTCGAAGCAGGGCTGGATGATTTGATCGTCCGTCATCTGTTCAAGCACGGTGTATTCCATCACGCCCAACATCAACGCATCGAATTTGCTCTGGAAGGCGGCGGCATCGAAACCGATGGAGAGGGCACCTTGCTGAGTACATGGCATTGCCTGCACGAAAGGCATCCGGATAAATCACGGGAAGAGATCACCCATATCCTGGAAACCGAACTGCATCAGTCCCGCACGCTCTGGCTGGATCATGGCTATCTGGAAGGCGACGACACCGATGCCCATATCGACACCCTCGCCCGCTTTGCCTCCGTCGATACGATCATTTATCAAGGCTGCCAGGACGTCGAAGATTCGCATTACGTCGAACTGCAAACCATGGCGAAAGAATTGGCAGCGTTCAAGCAAGCCGATGGACAGCCATATCGCCTGTTTGAATTGCCTTGGCCGAAACCGATTCTCGATAATGGGCGTCGTCTGGCGGCTTCCTACGCCAATTTCCTGATCATCAATGGCGCTGTGTTGATGCCCGCCTATGGCGACCCGATGGATGACAATGCTGCCGATGTTATGGCATTGGCATTTCCGGGCCGGCAGATTATCCAAATCCCCTGCCGCTCGCTAATTTGGCAAAACGGCAGCCTGCACTGCGTCACCATGCAGCTTCCCGAAGGTTTATTGTCATGAGCGTTGCGAAACTCAAAGTCGCCCTGATTCAGGAAATCAATCACGGCACCGCCGAAGCCAATCTTGCCGTTATCGAAAAACGCGTTGCCGAAGCCGCGAAAGACGGCGCGAAATTGATTTTGCTGCAGGAACTGCATAACGGCGCCTATTTTTGCCAGCATGAATCGGTGGATGAATTCAATCTTGCCGAAGCCATTCCAGGCCCGAGTACCGAACGCTTGTCATTATTGGCAAAAACGCATGGCGTTGTTCTGGTGGCATCGTTGTTCGAAAAACGTGCAGCCGGTCTTTATCACAATACCGCGGTCGTATTTGAAAAAGACGGCGAGCTTATCGGCAAATACCGCAAGATGCATATCCCGGACGATCCGGGTTTCTACGAAAAATTCTATTTCACGCCGGGCGATCTTGGCTTCAATCCGATCCAGACTTCGGTCGGCAAACTTGGCGTACTGGTTTGTTGGGATCAGTGGTATCCGGAAGCGGCACGTTTGATGGCCTTGGCCGGCGCGGAAATTCTGCTGTATCCGACGGCTATTGGTTGGGATCCGAGCGACGATCCATCCGAAAAAGAGCGCCAACGCATGGCCTGGATTTTGAGTCATCGCGGTCACGCCGTGGCCAATGGCATTCCGGTACTAAGTTGCAACCGCACCGGTTTCGAACCCTCGCCGCTGCATGGAGCTTCGGGCATTCAGTTCTGGGGTTCCAGCCAGGTGCTTGGACCGCAGGGTGAAATCATCACCGAAGCAAATACCGACACACCCGAAATTCTTTTCGCCGAACTGGATATGCAGCGCAGCGAACATGTGCGCCGTATCTGGCCATTCCTGCGTGATCGCCGCATTGATGCCTATCAGGATTTACTGAAGCGTTACCGCGATTGAGTAAGCGAATCATGATTCAAACGTCATCCCCGGGCGCTTTCGTCGGGGAACCGGCGACTTCAAGCATTAAATACGCCACTGGATTTCCGCCTGTGCGGAAATAGCAGTTTAGTTTATGGATTTTCGAGATTTACGATGAGCAACGAAGCAGAAACAACGACATCCGATTTTTTAATCGATCAACCACATGCCATTATCGAACGTGACGGCGTGCGCTTCACTTTGCTGGGTACTGCCCATGTTTCGAAAGCCAGCGTCGATGCCGTCAAGGCTGCCATCGCCAGCAATCAATTCGATGCCATCGCGGTTGAACTTGATACCAATCGCCACCGTGCCATGACCGACAGCAATGCGCTGGCCAAGCTGGATCTTTTCCAGATCATCCGCGAAGGCAAAATGGGATTGATGGCCGCCAATCTCGCGATGGCAGCCTATCAACGACGCTTGGCAGAGCAACTGGGCATCGAACCCGGCGCCGAGTTGAAAGCGGCTGCGTTGGGTGCCACGGAAAACAATCTCCCGGTTTATTTGATTGATCGCGATATCGGCACCACGCTCAAACGCGCCTGGTACAGCTTGGGTTTCTGGGGCCGCAGCAAATTGATGGCGGGCTTGGCCGGCAGTTTGCTGATCAATGAAGAAGTGGACGAACAACAAATCGAACGCCTGAAAGAAGGTGATATTCTGGAATCCAGTTTTGGCGAATTCGCAGAAACCACGCCGCAACTTTACGAAAAAATCATTGCCGAGCGCGATCGCTACATGGCCGCTCAACTGCGCGAACAAACAGAAGCGGCCAAGCCACGAGAAGTACTTGCCGTGATCGGCGCCGGGCATTTGAAAGGGCTGAGCGAAGCGCTCGCCAATGCGCCGGATCATCCGCACACGACTTGCGACACGCTGAACCATGTTCCGACCGGCAGCAAAATTCCCTGGTTCACGATTCTGCTATCGGTGTTCCTGGTCGGCGGTTTTGCCTGGGGCTTTTATCATGGCGGTGCGGAACTGGGCAGCAAACTCGTACTGCAATGGGTATTGATTACCGGTGTACTGAGCGGAATAGGCTGTGCACTTGCCGGCGGCCACCCACTCAGTATTTTGAGCGCAATTGTCGCTGCACCCGTTACACCGCTACACCCTGCGCTCAGCTCGGGCATGGTAAGCGCATTTGTCGAAGCCTGGATTCGCAAACCGACCTACGAAGATTTCCTGAAACTTCGTGATGACACCAGCCATTGGCAGGGTTGGTGGAAAAACCGCGTCGCCCGCGTGTTCGTCAACTTTACACTGACCAATCTCGGAACCGTCTTGGGCGTCTGGATCGCCGGCCTGAGTATCGTTGGCAAGTTAAGCTAAAAGAATCAGCCCAGAAAAAAGGAAGCCGAAACAGGATCTATCAATCACTGTCACGGCTTCCGTTGTTTTTGCTCTCAAGTGCTTATTTCTGACGCATCGTAATCATTCAAACAACTCGGTTTTGGGCTTGGAAAAAACCGGCGCCCGCTCGCGACCGCGTTTGATCCGGCTGCTGACGAATTGCCTGACATCATCCAGCATGGCGTAAATGGTTGGCAGGAACAGCAGGCTCACGATCGTCGAGAAGGCCAAGCCACCCGCCACCGCTCTTGCCATTGGCGCATAGGACGGGCCATCGCCGCCAATACCGGAACCGCCAAAGCATAGCGGCAACATGCCGAGAATCGCGGTTCCCATCGTCATCAAGATCGGACGCAGGCGTTCCTTGCTGCCTTGTACCAAGGCATCGGTACGCGACAAACCGCCGCGCCGCAGCAGATTAATGTGCTCCAGCATCACGATGCCGTTGTTCACTACCACGCCCATCAGAACCAGAACGCCGATGAAAGCCATCACGGTGAATGTGGTACCGGTCAATGCGAACAGCCAGAAGATTCCGAACACCGAGAAAATGATGCTGCTGAAAATCGCTGCCGGGAACAACATCGATTCGAACAAGGCCGCCATCACGATGAAAATCAACACCATCGCGATACCGAGATTGAAGACCATCTGCTGCATTGCTTCATCGTCTTCCTGGAAGCTGTTGCCCTCGCTCCAGGAATAACCCGGATGGGTCTCGTTCAATTTCGCGGCGTTCATCACTTCGTTGATTGCCTTGCGTGCTGCGTCCTTGTCGAATTTTCCGGCACGATTGATATTGGCATCCACCGCAATCGATGTCTGGCGATCGGCACGTGAAATCTGCGAGGCACCCGGTTTGATTTGCACATCCACCAGCGACAGCAAAGGCACTTGCACACCATCTGAACGCGTGAGATTCAGGCTAGACAAACGATTGATACTGAACTCTTCAGAACCTTCGAAGCGAACCCAAACCGGAACTTCGGTATTGCCCTGGCGGAATTCACGCAATGGGCTGCCGCGCAAGGCGACGCCGAGATACTGCGCGACTTCCTGCGCACTGAAGCCGAAATAGGCCGCACGCTCGCGGTCGACACTGACCTTCACCTCACTGTTTTCATCACCGGAATTCACACGGACATCAGTCAACTCGGGGCGTTTTTCCAAAAGTGGCAACAGCTCAGTTCCGATTTGAACCAAAGTTTCGGGCGAATCGCCATTGAGATAGAAGGTGACCTTCTGCTCGGCCGCCGCATTGCCGCCGCCGTTGCCGCCGCCCTGGAAGCCGATCTCGGCACGGGCGGACTTCGGCAATTCCTTGCGAAGCATTTCGGAAATTTCTTCCGGACCTTTCAAACCGGCACCTTCATTGCGCAATGTGAGTCGAACGCCACCCCAGCCCTGCTCCGCAAAGAACACGTAGATTTGAGTGACCTGAAAATGTTCGCGTCGTGCATCGATGTACTTCTCGACCTTCAGCACCTCTTCCGACATCTGTTCAAGGCTATATGCCCCTTTCCAGTCGAAGAAAAGATTGATTTCGGGTTTTGCCTCGTTCTTGAAGAAATCGAACTCGGTGTATTTTGCCGGAATCAAACTGGCCGCGATAATCACGAAGATCGCCAGCAAAGCCTTGAAGCGATGCTCCAGGCTCCAGCGCAATAATCTTCCATAGCGAGCTACCAAACGGGGAATGAAACCGTCGGTTTTCCCGATCATCGGCGGCGTTTTCAGATGTGCCGAAATCATCGGGATCAGACTGACCGCGACCAGCCAGGAACACAGCAGCGAAATGGTAATCGTCAATGCCACCTGACCCAGGAAAATACTGATCATGTTGGCTTCGCCGAACAGGTTTGGCAGAAACACGATGATGCTGGTGAAGGTACCGGCACTGATCGCCACCTGAACGCTGCGTGTGCCTTCGATGGCGCAGCGAACCGGATCGTTCGGATATTTTTCCTGGTACTGGTAAATGCTTTCCACTACCACGACGGCGTTATCCACGAGCATGCCCAGACCGAGCAACAAGCCCATCATCGAAAGCACGTTGAGGGTAATGCCGATGAAGTACATCGCACCGAGCGTCATCACGATGCAAATCGGAATCGCGAGCGTGACCATCAAGGTGCTGGGCCAATGTCGCAGGAAGAAGAACAGGATAAACAGCGACAATGCCGAGCCAATCAAACCGGCTTCGACCAGTTCATTGATCGAGCGGGTTACGCTTTCGGCCTGGTCTTCCACGATGATCGTCTTGATGCCGACGAGTTCCGGCTCGGCCTGGATCTTTTTCATCTCCTCCATGACCAGCTTGGACACGGCAACGAGATTCGCACTGCGCTCGCGTTTGATGTTGACACCAACGGCAGGCTTCAGATCCAGGCGGCGCCAGATGCTTTCACGCTGAGGCTTGAATCGAACTTGTGCAATGTCACTCAGACGCAGGCCGGTGTCATTCAGCACCAGGTTTCGCAGTTCATCCAGATTGCGGATTTCGCCAACCGGCTGCACGCGTAAACGACGCATACCGTCGTCAATCTGACCGGCCGATACCGAGAAATTAATGGCCTGCAGTTTTGCGGCAAGCTGGTTCAAGCCGATATTGTGCGAACCGAGGCTGGCAGGATTGATCGCAATTTCGATTTCCGACGGCGAGGCGCCGGTAATTTCGACATTGGCAACGCCTGGAATACGTTCGATACGGCGCTTGAACAGGCGTTCGATCATCTCGTATTCGTTACGCAGGTCGCGCGAACTCGCAAAGCGGATTTGCAGGAACGGCTGATCGCTCGGCGAGAAACGCTGGACATAATAGCGCTGTATGTCGGCCGGCAAATCCTTACGAAGTGCATCGATGCGCGAGCGCGCTTCGTTGGCACTGATGGCGACGTCGCGATCAAAATCGGTGAACTGGATTTGAATTTCCGCGCCGTCGGCACGGCTGGTTGAATTCATCGTTTTGATGCCTGGCAATGTTGCCAGTGTTTCCTCGACCGGACGGGTGATGCTGCGTTCGACTTCCTGCGGTGTCGATCCCGGATACGGAATGCTCACCATCATAAAGGGGAAATTTACGTCCGGAAATTGCTCAAGCGGCAAACGTACCGATGCAATCAATCCAATCACCACCATCGACACATAGAACATGATGGCGGTGACGGGCCGTTTCAGGCTGAGCTCGACCAGACTCATGCAGGATCTCCCGCTTCATGCGAAGCCGTGTATTTGGCTTCGGCGCGCAAGCCGCGTTCGCGGTAATAGGCATCGGAACGACGATCGAGCATGTTGTAGACGATAGGAATAATGACGAGAGTCAGTACAGTCGACACTGTCAGACCACCGATCACGGTGATTGCCATTGGTGCGCGAACTTCCGCACCATCGCCACCGAAGAAGGCCAGCGGCGCAAAACCGAACAAAGTCGTCAGCGTGGTCATGATGATCGGACGCAGGCGAGATTCGGCGCCTTGGCAAATCGCCTCGCGCTTGCTGATGCCCTCTTCGCGCAGCTGATTCACTTTATCCAGCAAGACAATCGCGTTTTTCACCACGATGCCGACCAGCAATATCAGTCCGATAAAGACCACGATCGAAATCGGCGAACCCTTCAGCCACAAGGCCAGTACCGCACCCACGATGGCGAGTGGAACCGAGAACATGATGACGAATGGATGCAGCAAAGATTCAAACTGCGATGCCATCACCAGATACACCAGGAACATGGCCAAGCCGAAGGCGAAGAACAAGGACTTGATCGAACTGTCGAGTTCTTCACTTTGGCCGCCGAAATTCATTTTCACATCGGTACCGATCGGGTTCTCGCGCACCAGGTTTTTCACTTCCTGCACGGCAGTACCAAGATCAACATCGTTGAGATTGGCGGAAATCAAGGCAACGCGGGTTTGGTCAGCGCGATTGATTTCGCTGGGGCCTACGGTTTCCACGACATTCGCCACTGCCGACAAGGGCACCGGATTCACGCTCTGCGGATTGATGATGATGTTGCGCACATCTTCCACCGAGCTGCGATCAGATTCACGAGCACGTACCAACACGTCGATTTTGCGATCACGGAAGCTATAGCGTGTGGCGACTTCACCGCGAACCTGGCGTACCACCTGATCCGCGATTTGGCGCGAGGTCAAACCCAGCGCGGCCGCACGATCCTGATCGAAAATGATTTGTACTTCAGGGTAGCCCTGTTCCACCGTGGATTTCACGTCGGCGAAATGCGGCGAATTTTTCATCATCGCCGTCAGCTGGCGACCGGCTTTTTCAATCGAGGCCAGATCCTGTCCGCTCAGTTCGATTTCGAGCGGTGTGGCGAAGCTCAGCAATTGCGGGCGCTCGAATTTGACCTGTACATCGGGGTAAGCCGACATGGTTTTACGCATGCGTTCGGTAATGGCCGCTTCCGCTTCACGGGTATATTTCGAACCCAGAATAACGGTGAGCTTTGCCACGTTGTCACCGGATTCGGTCGGATTGGCATCCAGACGCGTGCCGCTGCCGGTCACGCCGTAAAGCTTCTCGATATCGGTGTCTTTGCCGTGAATGGCCTGTATTTTCTGCACCAGACTGTCGGTTTCACGCAATTGCGTACCCGGCGGCAATTTCGCCGTCATTTCGAAACGGTCCTGTGCCAGTTGCGGAATCAAATCCGTACCCAGACCCATCGCGACGAAAATCGAAATGATGAAGGCGATGAACGAGCCACCCAGAATCAATGCCGGGCGATCAAGTACTTTCGGCAAGATGCGATGGTAATAGGCGGCTGCGGCTTCATAAGGCAATAATATTTTTTCGCCGATCCAGGCGAGGCTGCCGCCAACGTATTTGGCCAGGAAACGGAATACGGTTGTCACACCGACGGAGACGCCCTGCACTACCGAGCCGATCAGGAATTTCCTGATAAAGGCAAAAGTAAAATAGAAGAAGCGGCCAATACTACCTACCGGCGGTTCTCTGGGCACATCGGGATCGGCAGCAAATGCCATCTGCGATGTCGCTTTCAAAGAGCTGAGCATCGGAATCAAGGTTAGGGAAACGATCAACGACATCGCCAATGCGATCGAAACCGTCAGCGCCTGGTCCTTGAACAATTGTCCTGCGATACCTTCGACGAAAACCAGAGGAAAAAACACGGCAATCGTGGTCAAAGTCGATGCAACAACTGCCATGCTGACTTCACCGGCACCTTTAATCGTCGCCTGCACCAGTCCAAGCCCGCGTTCACGTGCCTTCGCAATGCTTTCCAGCACAACAATAGAATCATCCACCACCATGCCGGTCGCCAATGCCAGACCTGCCATCGACATCACGTTCAAACTCAGGCCCAGCCGGTCCATGAAGAAGAAGGTGGAGATAATCGAGACCGGCAATGACAAGCCAATCACGAAAGTGCTCCAGCCATCGCGCAGGAAGAAGAAAATAATCAGGATTGCGAAGAACGCACCCATGACGGCTTCGAATTTCACTTCATGCAAAGCACTTTCGATGAATTTGGATTGGTCGTCGATGGTATTGATTGCATAGCCGTCAATCGTATAAGCACCCGGAACAACTGCCTTGGCGCCGGGATTTGACGGGCCACTATTATTGGCATTTTGCAATCGATTCAGCGCTTCGTGAACGGCGGTGGCCACGGCAACCGTATTGGCATCGCCTTCTTTATATATAGCCAACTCGACCGATTCGCGACCTTGCATGCGAATAATCGCTTCGCGTTCCTTGTAACCCTGCACCACGGTTGCCACGTCTTTCAAACGCACGGGCACGCCGTTTTGCGTCGTGACAAGCAGATCCTGCATTTGTTCGAGATTGCTGAACTGGTTGACGGTACGAACCAGGTAACGCTCGGAACCTTCTTCGATCCGGCCACCGGAAATATTGATGTTTTCCTGCTTCAGCCTGTCGATGACAAGACCGGAGGATAAATTGAGTTGGGCGAGACGCTGCGAATCCAATTGCACCTGGATTTCATCTTCGTAGCCACCGCCAACTTTTACGGCCGCAACACCTTCGACAGGTTCGAGACGTTTTTTCAGTGTTTCTTCGGCATAGCGACGCAGGCGCATCAATTCAGCCGCCTGATTGCCCGTCGAGGTCTCGTTGACCGACATGACAAGACGCAATATCGGCTCGGTGGTCGGATTAAAACGCAGCAATACCGGCGGCGTGACATCCAATGGCAAACGCAAGGTATCGAGCTTGTCGCGCACATCGAGACTGGCCTTGTCCATATCGCTACCCCAGGCAAACTCGAGCACGATATCGCTTTGGCCGGCACGCGAAACCGACTTCAGTTTACGCAGGCCCTTCACCACGCCCACGGTTTCTTCGATCGGCTGGGTGATTAGTGTTTCAATTTCGGCAGGCGCCGCACCGGTATATTCGGTACGAACGGTCAGCGTCGGATAGGTCAACTCGGGCAACAGGTTGACCTTCAGACTATTCCAGCCAATCCAGCCAAACAGCACCAGCGTGACAGCCGCCATCGCGATGGTGACACGACGGCGAGTGGAGAATTCGACTAAATTCATTTTTGGGCAACTCCTGCCGCTGGCTTCACCGCTTTTGCAGGCTTGTCGCCCAGAATCTGGATTTCGGTGCCATCACGCACCGCAACCTTGCCGGCGGTGATGACGCGATCGCCTTCCTTCAAGCCTGACAGGATTTCGGCAAATTCGCCCGTGGTATATCCGATTTTCACCGGGACCCGCGCCGCCTTGTTGCCGCGAGCAACATAAACCGCACTTTCGCCTTCATCTTCAAGCAAGGCGGTACGCGGCATGGTCAACACATTATTGCGTTGGTCATAGACGACTTCGATACGGCCGAACATGCCCGGGCGCAGTGTGTCGTTACCTGCAAAGGCACAAACCACGCGGAAGGTACCCGTTCCGGAATCCACCACGGGGCTGACGCGATCCACTTTGCCTTCGAAGACCTTGCCGGGAATGGCATCCACCAGCATGCGCAAAGGCATTCCTTGCTTGATAACCGCCATTTCACGCTCCGGCACGTTCAACACAGCTTCGAGACGCGAGTTATCGACGATGCGAAAGACCGGTGCATTGAGGCTGATCAAATTTCCCGGCTTGACCATGCGTTGTGCCACGACGCCACTGATCGGCGCGACAATATTGGTGTAACTCAACTCCAACCTTGCCAATGCGAGGCTCGCACGGGCGGCTTCAAGTTCATAGCGGATTTGTTCATCAGAGTCGGCACTCACCAGCTTTTCCTGACGCAATTTCTGCGAACGACGATAATTGTTTTCCAGCTTGTTCACGGTAGCAGCGGATCGCTCGGCTTCAAGGCGAACGCGGTCCCCATCCAGGCGGGCCAGGACCTGCCCCTTGTGGACAACCTGCCCTTCTTCGGCCAGCAATTGAACCATCACACCCGAGGTCTTTGCGACGACTTGCGACTCGCCAGGGGCCTCAAGATTGGCAGTGCCCGCATAGCTCGCCGAAATGGGCTGGCGGCTCACACTTACGACTTCAACCGGCACGGCTTCCGGCTTCTTTTCGCCCTCTTTACCGTCTTTTGCAGCCGGGTCCGCCTGCTCGGTTTTTGCCTGATCACCGCTTTTGGCGTCGGAATCAGTCTCTTTACCGCCTTTGCAGCCGCTGATGGCAACCGTGCCAAGTAACATGGCAAACAGGAATGGGCGAAGGATTGAGTTTGAGTTTTTCATTGATGTCCGTTTCCGAGATCGAAGGCTGAAGCCGTGGGCAAAGGGGTTGGTGTGTTAGTTGCATATCACAGTACATGATTGATTCATGTTTGTTATGTGCCGGAAGTCAATGTGACTTCGTTCCATGACCAGATGTAACAAGCTGCCGCCAGTGAGATGCCGAATGCACCGGAAAGGTTGCTCCCCCTGTCTGTAATTCGGCGCAGCAGCTATAATCTGTTTTTTCCGACCGATTGCCGGATTTTTAGAATGAAAACATCGATATTGTTACTGGCTGGACTGTTTCTCGCGAGCAATGCACAAGCGGCTGAGTTGAAAGGCAACCCGAAAGCGGGCAAAACCCTGGCATATACCTGTACCGGTTGCCACGGCATCTCCGAATACAAGAATGCCTACCCGAGTTACCGCGTTCCCAAGATCGCCGGCCAGCACGAAAAGTATTTGCTCGCCGCATTGCATGGCTATAAAAAAGGTGAACGTAATCACCCGACCATGAAAGCCCAGGCATCAAGCTTTTCTGATCAGGATATCGCCGATATCGCTGCCTATTTGTCCAGCCTGAAATCCAAGAAGTAATCAAGGAAAACCAAACACATGATTATTCGTACCCTCCTTATTACTACAACCCTGCTGTTTGCAGGCAGTGCCGCTGCATCTGCCGTCAAAGGCGATACCGCCAACGGCAAGAAAGTTTTCGAATCCGATGTCGATACCAAGGGCAATAAAGTGGCTGTCTGCACTGGCTGCCATGGCGTAGGCAACACGGAAAAACTGCCCGACGGCTCTGCCATGCCGCAGGAAAACCCGGTACTGGCCGGACAATATGCCGACTACTTGAGCAAGGCACTGCATGACTACAAGAGCAAAAAACGTGCCCACATCGGCATGCAAGGCAATGCAAGCCGCCTGTCTGATAAGGAAATCGCCGATGTTTCCGTCTATCTGGGCAGCCTGAAAAGCAAAGTGCATGATTTGAGTGAACACGAGAACGAAAAATAATTCTTTCGTCCGTGTTTACGATAAAGGCCCTTGAAGGGCCTTTATTTTTTTGAGGCTGCATGGAGTCAAAATCACGAGCTACGGGGTTTTTACTTTCTCCTTCGCCAGCGGTTTCTTGCAGGTCAGCTCATAAAGGTCTTTGGTCTTCATCCACTCGCGCTGGCTTCGCGTATTGGTAATTTTTTCCCACCAGGCCTGGCACTGCCT
This sequence comes from Pseudomonadota bacterium, assembly GCA_029560515.1. Lineage (GTDB taxonomy): Bacteria > Pseudomonadota > Gammaproteobacteria > Xanthomonadales > Xanthomonadaceae > Arenimonas. The sequence goes on along the minus strand of JAKQKT010000438.1, from coordinate 8,385 downwards.
ATCCTCTTCCGGACTTAATGTTTTCGGATCATCCTCATCATCCGGAATCACTCGGCCATAGCCGCCATTCGGTACAAAACCGCAGCCGCCACCCAGAGCGAGCACGGACACCTGGCAAACAAGTTTCACGGTAGGATTCCCCGGTACCGGAATCCTGATTTCCTTGGTGGTTTTTTCGACGGCCTTTTCGAGCAATTCCGTCAGCACATCCTGATCCGGCTTCCAGGCATCCTCGAACTGCGTGGGATTGAAATCGATGGCAGGCGGACGCTTCAACCAGGTGCCGGCCAATTCAAGATCCGGATTCTGGAAATCGAAGCGCTTACTTGCCAGGTTGGCCTGATCGAATTTCTCCACGAAGTCCACCGGCAATCTGATACGTCCTGTGTCGTCGTAAAGTGTCAGTGCGGTGTTCTTTCTATCCGGTACCGGATTGATGATGGCGGTATCGGGCGAAGCCGGTAATTTTTTGACCGGAATACCTGATGGGCCCGTGCTTACCGGTTTGGCTATCTGCATGTCCTGCATCAGATGAACAGGTTTTGGCACCGGCTTGGGCTCGGAAAAATCCAGCAGCGTGACGACTTCGTCGGGCAGGAATTTCCTGCTCAATTCCAGTTCGGCATTTAACCAGTAGAAAAAAAGCCCATGCAATCCGGCTGCAAAACAAAATGGAATAAATTTCTCTGAAAAACGAGACGAATTTTTAACATCGTTTTTCGCGAGCCGGTTTGACGCATAGGCGCTCGGGTCGAAATTTATCTCGTTTGCCAACTGCTCGTTTTTCTCTATCACGCATCGCCCTCGGTCCGGGCATCAGAAAACTAAAGCGAAGCAAAGTTCCCGCACTGCATCATGCTTTTCTTTCGATGTAGGGGTTTTCACCCTTCTCATGGTCGGTGGCATCACGTACTGCTTTCAATTCAGGAATTCGTGCAAGCAGAGTTTTTTCGATCCCCTGCTTCAAGGTGACATCGGCCATGCCGCAGCCCTGGCAACCGCCGCCGAAACGTAGATACAAGGTCCCGTCCGCTTCAAGCGACGACAATGAAACATTACCTTTGTGGGACGCCAGTTGCGGGTTGATTTCAGAGTCAAGCAGCCATTGAACACGTTCTATCAGACTGGAATCCCCTTTCGGAGCTTCGCCCTTGATACGCGGAGCACGAATATTCAACTGGCCACCGGTCGACTGCTCCAGATAATCGATTTCGGCACCATCGAGAAACTTCACACTCGTCGCATCCACATAGAGCGTGAAACCGGCGCATTCCAGCGACCATTCATCACCCAGCAAATCGCCGTTATCGCAGAATTCCAATCGCGCATCGGCACGTGGCGTACCGGGATTCACGGCTGAAATCCGGATACCGATGGCGTCGCCGCCCTGGCTATCAAGCAAACGACGGAAATGGGATTGTGCGGTTTCGGAAATAGTGATCATGGCGCAATTTTAGCGTATTGCAGGGTAAAATCGCATGAATATCAGGAGCACATGCCCATGTCGATTCTCGAAACCCTCGCTCAACGCCACTGCAAAGCCCTGAAAGGCCCGGAACATTTGCTGCCAACCGACACGGTTGCCACTTATATGGTGGCCCTGAAAGACTGGCAGCTGGTCGAGAACGATCTGGCCATCAGCAAAACCTTCCATTTCGACAACTATTACAAAACCATGGCATTCGTGAATGCGCTTGCCTTCATCGCTCATCGGGAAGACCACCATCCTGATCTGGGCGTTCATTACAACCGCTGCGTCGTCCGTTTTTCAACGCATGATGTCGGTGGCCTGAGCCAGAACGATTTTATCTGTGCGGCGAAGCTGGAAGGCCTCGAATACTGATCAGTTCGGAAATTCGCTGCCTACAGACGCGAATCGGTGCGCAACATGTCGCTGTCACCCATCATGATGGACCACAGTTTCCCGAATCGTTTGAATACGCTTTCTTCGATATAGGGCACGCCATGTTTTTGGCAGATTGCCTTTAATTCTGGCGCCGCCTGCCGGTATTTCAGCATCGGCAAATCCGGCCAGACATGATGTTCGATCTGGTAGTTCAGATACCCCATCATGAAGTCTTTTGCATCGGTACCGCCAGGATAGTTCACCGATCCTGCAATTTGCTGCACGTAAAATTCGGATTTATTGCTGAAGCTTTTATCGAAACGGTAGACATCATCACCCGTGTGATTGGGTGCGATGATCACGAACGAGACCACATTCGCGACAATCTCGGCAAGAATGGAATTGATCAACACGGCACTCCAGGCCCAAACGCCTAGCGGAAGAAAAAGTGCAGGAATAATTCCGAAGCGGATCAGGCCATATGGCAGAACGCAGCGCAAATAAAATTCGACACCCCATGGCGTGACCGGCAATATCACCTTTTCGCCTGGAATAATGTATCGGCTGACATTACCCATCGTGGGCAAGGGAAGCGTTTTGGATTGCTTGGCGCTTTCCGATTTTATTTTGCGATGTTGTTTCAATGCCCAGAAAGTATTCGGCGCATAGTAAGTGAGCTTCCAGGTCATCATCACGATGAGGATGGACAGCCGTTTCAAAATTCGTGGCATCCGCTTGTCGCGTATGAACCAGGCATTGCGTTCGACCAGGTCCGGGTCATCAAGCTGCCCGGTATTGTAATGATGCAAATGATTATGCTCGTGCGCCCATGCCGCAGGATGCAGCCAATCCAGCCAATCGATGAAACGCCGCCACCCGATCGCGAATTGTGAACTTTTATAGCGTTGCGGCACGTTGGGTACCGCATCATAACCACGATGCATTACGTGATGGGTAACCGCCGCCCATCGGCCGACATTACCCATGCCCATCAACAGCGCAGCGACGGGATTTGGAAATAGCCATGCACATGCATAACCAGCGAAAGTCAGGCATCGACTCCAGCGCTCCATCTTCTTCAAATGATCAAGATCTGCTTTGCCAATATCTGCTTTAAGCTTTGCATGCAAAGCCTGCACTTCTTCGCCAAACGCCTTGTAGTCGATTACGACAGAAGACAGCGTCTCGGCGTGGGCTGGCTCATCGAATAAAACATCTGCCGCAGGTCGATCAAGTGAAATACTCATGCAGCCGCCATTTTTCCGGATTAAGAGTTGAAGATTGCCTGCATCATCGCATTATCGAGGCAATAAAAAGCCGTGATTGCAGAACCGGCTTTCCGGAATGTGCCCTCAGGCACGTTTGCGACGGAACAACTTTCTTTGCAGCCACCAGAGCTTGCGTTTCCGCGTATGACGCTTGGCGACTTTCCGCCATGCTTCCGGCTCTTGTGTCGGACTATCGATTGCTTGCAAGGCATCGATCAGCCAAAGATTGGTCTGGTGGATCATTTCTTGCCGATCTGGATGCAAACCTTTTTTGGCAGGCATGAAAGTCGGATTTGTATTGATTTCCCAGACCCGGATTTCACCCTCCTGCAAGCCGAAATCAATTCGCCCGAAATCCAGCTTTCCCAGCAGAAAGATATTTTCGATCGCCTGACGCTGGGGAAAATCATGCAGAAAATCATGCTCGGTTTTCAATGCGGCCGTATCGACAATATCCGGCGTCTTTATCATCCAGTTGGCACTTGTCATGGCATGGCGTGGCAATACGTCCCTGCCGACTCGCATGGCGGAATATTTGACGTAGAGCCCATCAGCATTGCGTGTATCACAATATTCCACAACGACCAGGTCTTCTGCCATGGCGGTTCTGCTGTCGAGGGCCGCGAGTCGTTGTTCGAGTTCGGCCCGGGAATGAATCAAGTCACCGATGCTGCCCTGATGCGAATTCGCCAATCTCAGAAAGACCGGAAAAACCAGTGCATTGGCAGCATTTACCGTAAGCATGCGGAATGGATTGATTCCGGCATTGTTCAATAATGATTGCAGCGCAAGTCGTGTCGGTGCCGAACGTGGATCATTCAACACACGAAATCCTTTAGAGGCCAGATATTCCGCGTATGCCGTGGCTTTCTTCATTTCGGTTGGGGTCAATCGTTCTATATCCGAAAAAATATAGGTGGCTTCCAGCTCAAGCCACTGCCAAGGGTCTTCCTCATAAAAAACAGGCTGGACTTTGTCGACAAGCGAAGGTGCCCAATCCTGCAAATACCGATTCAAGGTGTAGGCATGATCGGCCGTGACCAGATAAACAATCACTGGGCAGGCACCAACGAGAAATGGCTGTGTACCGCAAGCCACTGATTACCTTGTCTGCGAAATACGAAAGTACTGCGACCACGCCTGAGAAAAGGTTCATCTGTCGCCGCTTTTCCGAACGACTGCCAGGAGCAGGCTGCCCATGCCATATTGCCATCCACATTGACGGCAAGCGAATCGAAATCGAATTCAAAACCGGTAGTCACACCCCAGACATGCCGCCATTGGTTCTTTTCAAGGTTTGCAAGACCATCGCAACGCTGCGCGACTGAGCCAAAGCCGACAACTTCATCGGCAAAAAATGTCCTGCCGGTTTCGTAATCCACTGCACGCACTGCCTTCGAGAATCCTTTCAACCAGGATTGAATCGATTCCACTTCTTGCTTGATATCCGTCATTTTTTGCATAGCCCGATTATGCCGATTCAGTGGGTATTTTATCTCAAATAAACGAAGCTACCCAACTCGATATCAGTGCGCCGATGCAGGCAAATATCAAAACAATACTGATCCATCCCACTATTTGCGATGTCTTCCCGGCCCGGGCATCACCCATCAGGTCGGTATTCCGGACAAGCAATACCAAGGCAATCACATGCAAGGGAAGCATGATCGCGTTGACTACCTGACTCAGGTAAATCAGAGGAATCAGTGGCAACCCCGGCAGCGAAACTACACTCACCGACGCCACCGTCAAGCCAATGAAGGCGGCATAAAAATATTGAAAATGATGCGAATCCAGGTCCAGCGATGCAGGCTCGCCGATGCCCTCCGCAATCGAATAGGCGGTCGCCAATGGCACGATAGCCGCCGCGAGCAAGGAGGCCCCCAGCAAGCCGGCACCAAACAATACGGTAGCGAATGATCCGGCCAGTGGCTGCAAGGCCAGTGCGGCATCACTGGCATCCTTGATGTGGACGCCGCTTCGATTCAACGTGGCGGCGCAGGCAACCGCAATCGCAAGCCCGATGGCACCGGTCAGCACAGAGCCAATAAAAACATCGACTCTTTCCCATTTCAGATTCGCCACCGTGATTTTTTTATCCACGGCATAGGATTGGATAAATGCCAAGCCCCACGGAGCCAGCGTTGTGCCCAGTGCTGCGGCAATCGCGATCCAGCCCAACTGGTTGGTCGGCATATGCGGAATGATCGAGTAATGCCAGACTTGTGACCAGTCAGGTTTGGCCAATATGCCATCAATGATGTAGAGCGCGAGAGTGGAAGAAACGATCAGCAAGACACGCTCGACCTTGTGAAAAGATCCGAACACGACAATCAATGAAATCAGCACCCCGGCGATCGGCGCACTTAACCAGGAAGGAATTCCTATCAGCGAACCTGCTGCAGAGATGCCTGCATATTCGGCGCAAATGGTTCCGAAATTTGCGAACAGCAAACCGATGACCGCGAAATAACCCCAATGCTTTCCCCAGTGCTCGCGAATTACCCCGACAAATCCTTTTCCGGTCGCCGCACCGATGCGTACCGCCATCAGATGAAATTGAATCAACAAGACCGTTGAAGCAGGAATAATCCAGAGCAATTGATAGCCGTGATCCGTTCCCAAAACCGAATACGTGGTGATTCCCGCAGGGTCATCATCGGAAAGTCCGGCAAGCAGGCCGGGGCCCAGTACGGCAAAAAACGAGGCAAGCGCACCAAGTCCGGCAACGCGAAACTGGTAAAACTTCAGTGCAATACCGCGCCTGTGGTGCGCCACGGCATGCAAAGGCGCCCCCAGGTGTTCGCGAGCACGGCGAGCCAGGGATTTCTTTTTCTTGCCGTGATTCATCGTCAATTCGATATTTGCATGCTTATGGAAATATCAATATAGCCCAACTTGATGCCGGGTCCGTAAAACAAGCGGTGCGGTCAGATGAATATCGTTCGGATAAACCGCTAAAATCGCTCACCGGAAAACAATACTACAAGCCAGGAATGCCAATGTTCAGTAAAGCCATCGTCCGTAAACCCGCTCATAACTTTGCCGATGGCTTGACTACCGTTGACATGGGCACACCGGATTTCACGAAAACACTTGAGCAGCATCGTGCCTATTGCGAAGCCTTGAAGCATTGCGGTTTGAGCTTGATCGAGCTGGATGCTGATCCTGACCATCCCGATTCCACCTTCGTGGAGGACGTTGCCATTCTTGTCGAACACGGCGCCATTGCAACTTTACCCGGTGCCGAAAGCCGTGCCGGGGAAGTAGCCAATATTAAATCGACACTCATGCAATTTTATTCCGAGCTTGCTGCCATCAACGCGCCCGGCACGCTGGATGGCGGCGATATTTGCGAAGCCGGGAAACATTTCATCATCGGCATTTCCCTACGCACGAACGAAGCCGGCGCCCGGCAGTTGGCTGACTGGCTCGCACCATTCGGATTTACATCCGATTTCGTGGATATACGTTCCGTGCCGGGCATTCTGCATTTAAAAAGTGGCATTTCCTATATCGGCGATAACAGAATGGTCGTGATTGACGCTCTTGCCGATCACCCTGCTTTCAAGAATTTTGAATTGATCCGCGTGCGGGCAGATGAAGACTATGCTGCCAACTGCGTACGTGTGAACGATCATGTATTGATGGCAAGCGGCTTCCCGGCTCTGCAGAACACACTGGAAAAACTGGGTTATTCCGTCATTCCACTCGACATGTCCGAATATCAGAAGATGGATGGCGGCTTGAGTTGTCTTTCGCTGCGATTCTGAACTTCGGAAGCAAGCACTGAGATGACGGCACCGGCTTTCGCCTCAATCCTTCTTCAGCAATGTTGCATGGCCTGACAGGCATAACCATTTGCCGTTTACCTTGATCCAGGTGTCGGTGAAGCGAACCCAATAATCGAAGGGTTTTCCGCCACGCACAAGACCTGATGCAAATCGGCAATAACCATCGCCGTATCCTTGTGCACGCGTATGTGCAGGTTGCTCGATTCGTTCTTGCTGAAAAGCGTATCGGGATTGGTTATGTCGGCGACAACCTCGGACTTGCCGTATATTTTCGAGCTCGAAACGACCAGTACATAGTCGTCTGTCAGGAAGCTGCCAAAGGCGACCGGATCGCGATCCACGACGGCCTGCTGCATGGCGCGATCAAGCCTGGTGAGTTCCTCTTCGACATTTTTTGCCTCTGCGCCATGGCTGGCCAGAACCGCACCAATGAAAGCGGTATTGATGAATGCATTTTTCATATTGATTTCCCGTGCTCCTTGTTAAGTGAGCCAATGAAATCATGTTGAAGTCGGTACCGCTTTCAGAATCTTTAGTAACTCGCGAATGTCTTCCCTGCCCGCTTGCTGCATGAAGGCACGGGGAGCCAATCCGAATGTCTGCCCGAACATGGTCGTAAACTGGCTATGACTCGAAAAGCCAAGATCCTGCGCCAGGGCGGACAAGTCTTTCTGTTCAGGCAATCGCAGCAACGACTGTGCAAGACGCAGCCGCAGGTGATATCGATACAGTGGTACACCTTCGAGTTCACTGAATATCTGCGTCAGGTAAACCGGCGATGCTCCTACCTTCCTTCCGATTTCAGACAGGCTGATTTTTTTCGACATGGATTCGGCCAGGAATAACTTTACGCGATTAATCAAATGTCGTTTGGAAAGTGTTGGACGATGCTGTGTCCTTGGCAAGGATGCGAAAGCCATCGTTGCCAGCGCAAGACTGATGGATTCCGCTTCGAGTGTGCTTGATGTGTCCGTCATCAGACGCCTCAGCAGGACGGACCGCAAGGCCTGGGCAGAAGGTTCCAGATTGCGTTCGCGTGTGCGGAAACGCCGAGTTGTTTCATCATAAAAATCGGTACCGGCCAATTCCGACAAAACACTTTCCGGCAAGGTCATCACGATGCAGGAATCTCCGCCGCTGACGGGATGGCTGACTTGATGCATTTCATCGGCGCCGAAAAATAACACCTGGTTCGCATCGGCTACCGATGCCGCGCTACCAAGATGGCGGATAAACATACCGTGATACGGAAATATCAATTGTGCTTCGGCAGTATATTCTTCGGCGCTGCGATGACGGCACTCGCCGCGGCAACGGACATCGGCGATGCAAGCGGTATCGGATGAAAACAGCGGAGTTCGCGTGAATTCAGGTGCTGGAATTACTTGCTGGCGATTGACGGCTCGATTCATTTTCCAGACTTGTAAAAGGCGCGCCGCAAAACGCGGTCGAAAGGTCGTTATTGATATTACGCCTA
>JAKQKT010000422.1 GCA_029560515.1 Pseudomonadota bacterium | reverse complement strand
TCCGCAATGTTGTCGTGTCCCGACAGGCAGCTTAAGCAGCTCTGTCGTGGATAGCGGACGTTAGCTTGCTGCACCATCAAATCGTGCTGTGAACGATTGAAAAACTTTGTCGATCATTTGATGGTCTAGGTTGTCCCAATGCTCCTGATAACGGGGTTCGATGATGGCGCCATCCTCATAGTTCCAAGTTATCCATTCTGCATCGGCGCATCCATTTTCCCAAACCGTGACAGTGCCACCGTCCTCTAGTTCGGAACTGATCCAGCCGCTTGGTTCCACTCGCAGTCGCTCCACAGTAAGGGACACCGCCCTGTTGTTAGTACGCTTGCCGACCTCCAACTTTGTCACATACGGACTGCCGCGATGCAATAACTCCTGCTGCTTAGCGCATGCCCATTCCACGAATGTGGAAAGCAAATTTTGAGGAATGCGATTCATCTCATCAACTCTGCAAATTTCTCAAGCAGTTTCATCGGCCGCATTTTGCAGCAATATCGAAATGTCCGTAATGTTGTCGGAAACGGACATAGACAATGTAGAACGGCGCACGCCATTTATCGAGGTATCTGAAATCAATTCAGGTTCTTCTTATTTTTTCAAACGTTAATATAAAAAAACTCATGATCAAAATGGTGCCAATGACAATTGCATTGGGCGTTCTTCCATGGACGAAGGACATTAATGCAAATGAAATGACGTAGATAATTGAATTAAGCCAAAACGGTCCCCTTCGGGAAATGTGCACCCCCCAATATAATAACACCCACAATGCAAAAACGGAGTTCACGGCAAGATATTCGGCATCGGAGCTGCCGACAATGAAAACGGCTGACACGATATAAATCGTCGCAAACAAAATAATTGTAAAAAATGTAATTGAAATTGCAGCGTTTTTGAAAAATTGCATGCTGAAGTCCCAACTCGTTTTCGTACCCGATATTTTTTAATGTCACGATTTCGGTCTGCAACAGTACGCCGGTTTAACGGACGAGATGGCACGAGAGCGAAATGACCGCAATGTTGTCGTGTCCGGACAGTCCTCTGTGGATGGCTCCCGCGTTGCAAGCATAAAATGATGAACTGGCCTTTGGTCGGGTGCAGTCGTCTGTCCGGCCTGTTTGTGCAGTCGGTTTAGACTGCTGGCCCTGATGGGGTTCGCGAACAAGGTTCCGATCGGCTTTGCAGGCTATGATGCCTGAGACTGTCGTTGGATTGTCCTTGTTCCCGGTCCGACCGGTTTTGCCATCACATCACTTCGCTCTCACAACATCGGTAAGCTGATCTCCTCAGCTAAACTCTTGATCTATGCGGCCCCCAGCATTGGCGCATGCCCGCGTTCGAAGACGCCGCCGCGCGCCATGACCGCCCACGCGATGCGCGCCATCTTGTTGGCGATTGCGACCGAGGCGACGCGCGCAGGCTTTCTCGCCAACAAGGCGATGAAGCGCGGATCGACCGTATCGGGCTTCTCCCTTGCGTATCGGACCAGCGCGGTTGCGCCGACGATCAGAAGCTGCCGCAGATACTTGTCACCCATCTTGGTGATCCGCCCCAGGCGTTCCTTGCCGCCGCTCGAGTTCTGTCGCGGAGTCAGCCCAAGCCAGGCGGCGAACTGGCGCCCGGAGGTGAACTGGCTTGGGTCGGTCACCGACGCGGCGAGCGCGGTCGCGCCGATTGGACCAATGCCGGGGATAGTCGCCAGACGGCGCGCCGTCTCATCGCTCCGCTGCAGGGCGGCGAGGCGTAGATCCATCTTCCGCAACTTGGCGTGAAGCTGAAGCACATGATCCGCCAGCAGAGCAACGACGTTCTTCGCTTCGGTGGGCAGGTCCAGCTCAGTCTCGCCGTCAACGATCCGCCGCGCCATCTGCAGTGCCTTCTCGATTCCGACCGGGATCGCAATGCCGAGCTCGGCAAGCATACTGCGCATCATGTTAATCAGCTGCGTGCGCTGCCTGATCAGCAGGCTACGCACGCGGTGGAGTGATAGCGCGGCCTGCTGCTCGCGCGACTTGATGGGCACGAACCGCATCGTCTGTCGGGTCACTGCCTCGCAGATCGCCTCGGCATCGGCAGCATCATTCTTGCCGCGCTTCACATAAGGCTTGACGTACGCTGGTGGCATCAGCCGAACATCATGACCAAGCTTGATCAACTCGCGAGCCCAGTGATGCGAAGTGCCGCATGCTTCAATGCCAACAAGGCAAGGCTGGATCTTCGCAAAGAACGGCAGCATCTGCGATCGTCGCAGCGCCTTGCGGACGACTGGTTCGCCCAGCGAATTAATACCGTGAACCTGAAAAATGTTCTTGGCCAAATCGAGGCCGATTGTGCTAATCTCCATGACGGGTGGCTCCTTTTGCTCGTGAACGCCTGACGGCCTTCACATCTTGGCACATTGATGCCGTGAGCGGGAGCCATCCACCTCATCCG
>JAKQKT010000403.1 GCA_029560515.1 Pseudomonadota bacterium | reverse complement strand
AATTATTGATATTCAAACAAATGCCGATGGTTTCACTCAGATTCGTGCCGCTTTCCGGCAAATGATCGAACTGGCGGCCATTGAAATCCCGTTTTCCGACTCCGCTTCTATCGAAAATGCGATTCACTGCTGGGCTGTACTCCACCTGCTCGGCATTCCGCAAAAAAACATTGCGGAGCGTATGCGGCGGCTGGAGCCGGTGGAAATGCGGCTCGAACTAAAATCGGGCATCCGGCACTGTACCCTGGTAAACGACTTTTACAACAACGACCTGGCATCGCTGCGCATCGCCCTGCAATTCGCACGCCACCAGGCCCGCACGGGGAAAGTGACGCTGATTCTTTCCGATATTCTGCAAAGCGGTTTGCCTGCCAGGGAATTGTGGGAACAGGTAGCCGCAGCCGTTCAGATGCAGGGCGTGGGCCGGTTGATCGGTATCGGCCCTGCTATTCCCGCCATTCGGGCATTTCTGCCGGCGGGTTTTGAAACCGTTTTTTATCCCGAAACGGAGTCGTTTTTGCAAAATATCGCCATTCACGATTTCCACGACGAACTTATTCTGCTCAAAGGCGCACGAACTTTCGAATTCGAACGCATCGCCCGAAGGCTGGAACAAAAAGCCCACAAAACCCTGCTGGAGGTGAATCTCACCGCGCTGGTGCACAACATGAACGCCTATAAGCGCCTGCTGCAACCGGGCACACGCACCATGGCCATGGTAAAAGCGGCGGGGTACGGCTCCGGCTCGGCCGAAGTGGCCAAACTGCTGGAATTTCACCGGATAGATTACCTCGGCGTGGCCTATACCGACGAAGGTATCGAACTCCGGCATTCGGGGGTGAATCTGCCGATCCTGGTGCTCAACCCCGAACCGGCGAGTTTCGACGCCATGTACCGCTTCCGGCTGGAGCCCGAGGTGTACAGCCTGCAAATGCTGGACGAACTGATCCATTTTACGGGCAAGGAAAAACAATTGTCCGTTCACCTGAAACTGGATACAGGCATGCATCGCCTGGGTTTTGAAGCCGCTGATATTCAGCCACTTACCGAACGTTTGCTCCAATATCCGAATCTGCGGGTGCAGTCCGTTTTTTCGCACCTTTCGGCCAGCGATGCTGCGCAACACGACGCATTTACGCACCGGCAGGCAAGCGTTTTCAGGGAGTTATCCGACCGCATCGGCGCGGCGCTGGGTTATATGCCCATCCGGCATATTTGCAACACAGGCGGCATCGTTCGTTTCCCGGAATACCATTTCGACATGGTGCGCCTGGGCATCGGGCTGTACGGTATCGACAGCGCCGGATTGCAGGACCAGTTGCGCGTAGTAAATACCCTCAAAGCCACCATCAGCCAGATCAAGGAAATACCGACCGGCGACACGGTGGGGTACAATCGAAACAGCGGTCCGCTGCAACACCCTACGCGCATCGCTACCATCAGTATCGGCTACGCCGACGGATTTTTGCGGCTTGCAGGCGGCGGGCGGTTTTCCGTGCTGGTGCGCGGGCAACGCGCGCCGACCATCGGCAACGTGTGCATGGACATGACTATGGTAGATATTACCGGCATACAGGCAGCGCGGGAGGGTGACGAGGTCGTTATCTTCGGGGAAGACCCGCCGGTGCAGGAACTGGCCGTGTGCCTGCAAACGATTGCTTACGAGGTGTTTACGAATATTTCGGAGCGGGTGAAACGGGTGTATTGGCAGGAATAGTGCGAAGTCGACAGTGCGAAGTGCGAAGTCCACGGTGCGAAGTCGACAGTGCGAAGTAGGTGGGAAATGGAGCAGGGTAAATGTATATGTGACTAAAAATAGAGTATTTATGAATCGTTTTTCCTTATTTATCTGTTTTTTAAGTGCCTTATCCGGAGGGTGTATTACGACTTCCTTACCTCAGATAGCCATACCTGAACGAACCAATAAAGCTGATTTTTCGGTGGCTTTCGTCAACACAAGCGCACACTTGAATGCCATGTACACCTCCAAACCCGGAATAGCAATTTTGGCCGGATTGGGTACCAATGGATTTACCTCACATGGAGAACTGGGATTGGGATTCGTGCGTCCGAAAAACCTGCTCATTAGCGTAGGGCTCGGGAACGCTTCTAATACGGCACGCCCGCTTACGTATGGCGGCACAAACGACGTAATGGAATATTGGGGCAGATTTTCGTCTGTGTCGATTCGGGTAAACAAGCAACTAAAACAAGGCGCAGGCATTATCAACAGCATACTGTTTGTTCGTGGAACAGACAATGGAGATTGCGCCCATAACTGCTATAAGTTTACCAACAGGCCACTGGAAGCGATTTACTACGAACCGGTTTTTTACGTGCGCGGCCACAGGAACAGGTACCGGTATTTTATTCTCAGCGGATCTATAAAAATTAAGGCGCCGGAGGATGTGCGCGAGCGCATGTTTGATTTTGTGCCGCTTCACGTCGGCTACGGGTTCAATTTTCCCAGACCCAAACAGAAGTCCTGAAAATTGATTTCCCATCTCGGGAATTATCTTTATTTTTGCGCCGTTCTTACGATCAGCAAGAACAAGGGCTTGTAGCTCAGGTGGTTAGAGCGGCTGACTCATAATCAGATGGTCGCGGGTTCAATTCCT
>JAKQKT010000390.1 GCA_029560515.1 Pseudomonadota bacterium | reverse complement strand
GGTCCGGTTTTATCTTTATTGCGTCAACGCCAAACTATCAAGGCCGAGCATGCCTTGTTGTCGGCATTGTCGCAGCAGGATGCGCAAGCTAAACAGGGTTCGGTCGCACTCGTGGGCGCAGGTCCCGGTGATGCCGGTCTGCTGACCTTGCGTGCACTGCGTTTATTGAACGAAGCCGATGTGATTCTGCATGATCGACTGGTCAGCAAGGAAGTATTGGCATTGGCACGCCGTGATGCAGAATTTATCGAAGTCGCGAAAGAATCCGGCCATCATTACACCACGCAAGATGGAATACATGACTTGTTGATTGAGCATGCAAAAGCGGGCAAGCGCGTCGTGCGATTGAAAGGCGGCGATCCATTTATCTTTGGTCGCGGCGGTGAAGAGTGCGAAGTACTGCGTGCGAATGATATTCCCTATGAAATCGTTCCCGGCGTTACTGCAGCGCTTGCCTGCGCCGCCTATGCCGGTATTCCGTTGACGCATCGCGATCATGCGCAATCATTGCGTTTTGTGACGGCGCATTGCGCGAAATCCGAAGACAGTCTTGACTGGCAACAACTTGCTGCCGAGAAACAAACATTGGCTGTTTACATGGGCGTGGCCAGTCTGGAACGCCTGCAAGATAAATTGATCGAACATGGTCGTGATGCGAGTACGCCGATTGCCTTGATCGAAAACGGTTCTCGGTCCGAACAACGCGTCATTGTCGGCACGCTGGAAAATCTTTCGCAGCGTGCGATGCAGCATCAGGTGAAATCGCCGGCCTTGTTGATCATCGGCGAAGTGGCTGCGTTCGCAAACAGCTTGCATTGGTTCGGCGATGCGCCATTGGGCGCAGAAGACATTCAGATAAAACCTTCTTTGCTGGCAGCAGCATAAAAAATCAGGAGCTTTCCATGATCTACAACAGCATTCTCGATACCGTCGGCTCTACGCCAATCGTAAAACTTCATCGAATTGGTCCTTCGCACGTGGATTTGTACGTCAAGGTGGAATCCTTCAACCCCGGCGGTTCGGTGAAAGACCGTCTTGCGCTTGCGATCATTCTCGATGCCGAACAAAAAGGGTTATTGAAGCCCGGGCAAACCGTAGTTGAGGCCACCTCCGGTAATACCGGTATCGCACTTGCGATGGTCTGCGCTGCACGTGGCTATCCATTTGTTGCCGTGATGACCGAAACATTTTCGATCGAACGCAGAAAACTGATTCGTGCCTATGGCGCGAAAGTCATCCTGACACCGGCGGCAGAACGTGGCAGCGGCATGGTTCGCAAGGCCGAAGAATTGGCGCGTAAGCACGGTTGGTTTTTGGCGCGTCAGTTTGAAAATCCGGCGAATCCGGCATACCACCGCAGCACGACGGCGCCGGAAATCCTGCAAGACTTTGCCGGTAAACGGCTGGACTATTTTGTCAGCGGCTGGGGCACGGGCGGTACTTTGACCGGGGTTGGCGAAGTGCTGAAAGTGGCCCGGCCGCAGACAAAAATCATCACGACCGAACCGGCCGGTGCGTCATTGCTGTCGGGCAAGGATTGGGCGCCGCATAAAATCCAGGGCTGGACGCCGGATTTTATTCCGGCCGTGCTGAATCAAAATATCGCCAATGAAATCATTCCGGTTGACGATGTGCTCGCACGCGATACCGCCCGTCGATTGGCGGCAGAGGAAGGTGTATTCGTCGGAATTTCCGCCGGTGCCACCTTGGCAGCGGCATTGCGTGTCGCGGAAAAAGCCGAGCCAGGATCGGTAATCCTGGCGATGTTGCCTGATACCGGTGAACGCTATCTCAGCACCTTCCTGTTTGAAGGCGTGAGTGAAGGTTCAGATGATGAATGGCTGGCGGAGTTTGAAGCGAAGACGCTTGCAGCTTAAATCGAGATCTGCACCGTAGGAGCGTCCTTTAGGCGCGATAGATCTGGCGTGATTTTTCGCGCCTAAAGGACGTTCCTACGAAACAACACAACATCAAAATCCTGGTTGATGTTTACGTAATGTCCGGCACCGACCAATCAATCGGCGTCTTTTGCCCGCCGACCAACCATCGATTTGCTGCAGAAAAATGTCCGCAGCCCATGAAGCCGCGATATGCCGAGAGTGGCGAAGGATGCGGCGCACGAAGCACACAATGTTTGCGGGAATCGATCACCCGGCCCTTGGCTTGCGCGTAACTGCCCCAGAGCATGAATACCAGCCCTTCGCGCTCGGCATTCAATTGTTCGACGATGTGATCGGTAAAACCTTCCCAGCCTTTACCTTGATGTGAACCTGGCTTGCCTTCTTCCACGGTCAGTACGGCATTCAATAGCAATACGCCCTGCTTGGCCCAATGCAGCAGGCAGCCGTGATTGGGTTTGGCGATGCCACAATCGCGTTCGATTTCGGTATAAATGTTTCTGAGCGATGGTGGAATATCGACGCCGGGCAACACCGAAAAACAGAGGCCGTGCGCCTGGCCGGGACCGTGATATGGATCCTGCCCGAGAATGACGACTTTCACTTGTTCGAATGGCGTTGTATTCAGCGCCGTAAAAATGTCGGCGCCACGCGGATAGATTTTTTTGCCTTTCGCTTTTTCGCTGCGTAGAAAATCCGATAGCGTGCGCATATCAGGGCGCTGCAGGTAATCGCCAACTCGTGATTTCCAGGAGGCTTCGAGTTGGATGGTGGTTTCTGGCATTTGCGCTGGATTGTATTGGGGGATTTCGGAATTTATGTAGCCCGGGTCATGGCTCCATCTGACCCGGGAATGTATAGAAGATTACCCGCGAGCCAATTGTTCGCGCCTGAAGGATGCCCCTTCGCTTTTCTTTTTTTATGTAGCCAAATCGTAGACCGTCCCGGGCCAGATGGAGCCATGACCCGGGCTACGCAACTATTTCTTCTGCAGCTTCTCGCGCATTTGTCTGCCGACGCGTAGCTGGAACAATAGTTTGGTAACCAGCAAGCGTTCTTCGATCGGTTTTTGCACCAGGTCATTCGCACCGGCACGCAACAAATCGGTTTGGTTGGCGAGATTGGCATCGCCCGTCATGACGAGAGCAGGCAGCAGACCTTTCGGATAACCGAAAGTATTGCGGATACTTTGCAATAAATCCTTGCCGGTCAGATCGCCTTTCAGATACACGTCGGTCAACACGATGTCCGGGCCGGGAATGCGGCCTTGCGCCATCATGGTTTCCAGATGGGCAACGGCGTCTTCGACGCAGGTGGCGTGTACGACTTTCAAGCCGTGTTTTTCCAGCATGCGGCGGGTGGCCATCGCGACTACGCGACTGTCTTCCACGTAAAGCACTTCGCAACCAGCTTCGGATTCAGGCGCAACATAACCCTTGATGAAAGCGGCCAATGCACCGAAGCCAAGCGACTTGTCGAAATAATCGGTCACGTCATCGGTGATCGAACGCGTTTCAAGACGTTCCTGTACATCGCCGGACACCACGATGATCGGGATATAGGCTTGCGGCGTATGTTCGCGAATATATTTCGCCAACTCCAGGCCGTCCATGTCGGGCAGGCGCAAGGCCATCGTGACCAGATTGACGCTACCCGATTGCAATGCGGCCTTCGCTTCTTCGGCGGTTTCGCAGCCGATGAATTCCAGGTCCGGCAATTGTTGACGCAATACACCTTCGATCATTTTGCGCACGACTTTCGACCCATCCACAACCATGATGCGCGGTGTTGCCGTGTCGAACATTTTGAAACTGGGTGTATTCATAAGGTCTTGAATTATAAATCTGTAGGTCGAGTTTGCCTGAGATGATGGCCGCTGGCGAGCCATGCACCCATCCAGCCCAGTATGGCGCTGCCGGCCAGCAACGCCAAGACCATCGTCAAATCAGGTCCCTGCAGCGCAAAGCGGCTGTCATAGCTGGCGAGCAAGGGGCGCAGGCGTTCGTCCAGTGCAAGCCCGGCAAATAATGACAGTGCCAATGCCAGCGCGCCTGCTGCCAGGCCGTACCAGAAACCTAGATACAGGAATGGCCGACGGATAAAGCCATCGGTGGCGCCCAATTGCTGCATCACGGCAATCTCTTCACGGCGGGTGCCGATGTCCAGACGCACGGTATTGCCCACCACCAGAAGCACGCCGACGCCAAACAGGATGCTCAGGATTTTCAGCATGCGCTCGCCCAGGCTCAGCCAGGCATTCAGGCGTTGTCGCCATTGGCCGTCGTGTTGCACGACATCGGCTTCGGGCCATTGCTGCAGAGCTTCGGCCAAGGCCATGCCATCGTCTTTCGGACGAATTTTCAGAACGCTCGGCAAGGGATTGCTGCCGAGCAGGTCGATGCTTTGCGCCAGATCGCTCAGTTTGCGGAATTCCGCCAGGCCTTCGTCAGGGCTGACTACGGTGACTTTTTCGACATCACCGCGTTGCTCCAGCTTTTTGGCCAGCGCATTAGCCTGATCCAGCGTCACTTCGGGCTTAAGGAATACGCTCATTTCGCGTGCTGCCTGCACCGTGCCGGAAACCCGTTGCACATTGATCAGCACCATGCCCAGCGCCAAGGGCATCGCCATGGCTATCGCCATCACCCCGACGATCAGGAAGGTGGAAAACGGCTTCGAGGCAATCCGGCCAAGACTCGATAGCAGCGAGTACACATGTTGATCGCGCCAAGCGCCAAAGCGGGCGCCGAAACCAGAGTTGTTGGTGCGAGTGGTGCTCATGGGGCCAGCTCCTCTGGCGCGATATCGTCCATCAGCTTGCCCTGGCTCAATACCAACACGCGCTTGCGCATGCGTTTGACCAAGGCCAGATCGTGACTGGCGATAATCACGCTGCTGCCTTGGGCCGACAGGCTGGCCAGCAGGCCCATGATTTCAGCCGCCAGCGAAGGATCAAGATTCCCGGTGGGCTCGTCGGCCAACAGCAGGAGCGGTTGGGCAATCAATGCACGCGCAATGCCGACACGCTGTTGCTCGCCGGACGACAATTCGCTCGGACGGGTTTTTTCCTTCGACGCCAGGCTGACTTTTTCCAGCGTTGCGCGAACGCGCTTGCCGATTTCCTTCGAGGGCACGCCTTCAATCAACAAAGGCAGTGCCACGTTGTCGAATACGCTGCGGTCCATCAGCAAATGGTGGTCCTGATGCACCACGCCTACTTGCCGGCGGTGAAAAGCGACCTGGCGGCCACGGACTTTTGCGAGATTCCGGTCATTCACCAGCACCGTGCCGCGGGTAGCCCGCTCGCTGAGATGGATCAATTTCAGCAGCGTGCTTTTGCCGGCACCGGAATGGCCGGTAACGAACAGCATCTCGCCGGCATCGACCGCAAAACTGATGTCGTTCAACGCATTGTGCGGCCCCGCATAGGTTTTGCTGACGGCATCAAAACGCAGGACAGGCATGGGGCTCTCGTGAAGGACAGGCAGTGCCGTTTAGTTTACGGGTTTTGCAGGGGCTTGAGAAATTCGGCGTATTCAGCAAAAACCGGACTATGGTTTGACTCAAGTCAAAGCGTTTTTTAATGCGGGCCAATATTATCTGGCCATGATTACACCGCCGCCATTTGATGCCGATCTGCTGCGCCGCTACGACCGACCAGGCCCGCGCTACACCTCCTACCCGACTGCGCCGCAGTTTTCCGGGCAATTCAGCGAAACGAATTTGCTGGAAGTGATCAAGCGCAGCAACGAAGATCCGATTCCGCGTCCGCTGTCCATTTACGTGCATGTTCCGTTTTGTGCCAGCCCGTGTTTTTATTGCGGCTGCAATCGCATTATTACGCGTGATGAAAAACGCGGCGAAAAATACCTGGAAGATCTGCGCAAGGAAGTCGCCATGGTCGCGCCGCTATTCGAAAGCGACCGCGAAGTCATGCAACTGCATTTCGGCGGCGGCACGCCGAATTTCCTGAGCCCGACGCAACTGGGCGAGTTCATGCGGTTCCTGTTGCAGCATTTCCATTTCAGCCATTCGGAAAACCGCGATATATCCATCGAAATCGATCCGCGTTGCGTGAAGCCCGATGACATCGCCGCACTCGCTGCGATGGGTTTCAATCGTGCGAGCCTTGGCGTGCAGGATTTTGATCCCGACGTGCAGGAAGCGGTCAACCGCATCCAATCGGTCGAGGAAACACTGGCCGTGATCAAGGCCTGTCGCGACAGCGGTTTCAAATCCGTGAATGTGGATCTGATTTACGGTTTGCCGAAACAGACGCTCACCGGTTTCGGAAAAACTCTGGATACCGTGATCGAAGCGCGTCCTGATCGCATCGCGGTCTACAGCTATGCCCATATGCCGCAATTGTTCAAACCGCAGCGGCAGCTGGATGAGACCCAACTGCCGAGCGCCGAGACCAAGCTTTCATTGCTGCAATTGGCGATCGAAAAATTGTCGCAGGCCGGTTACTGCTATATCGGCATGGATCATTTCGCACTGCCGGAAGACGAACTCGCCATTGCACAGGAACGCGGCGATTTGCATCGCAATTTCATGGGCTATACCACACATGCCGACAGCGATCTGATTGGTTTAGGCGTAAGCTCAATCAGCCATATCGGCGAAAGCTTCAGCCAGAATCCGCGTGATCTGCCCAGCTGGGAAGCAACTGTTGAATCTGGACATCTTCCGATCTGGCGCGGCATGAATCTGAGCGAAGACGATGTGATTCGTGCAGACCTGATTCAACGCTGGATGTGTCAGGGCGAAATCGACATCGCCAAATTCGAGGAACGCCACGATATCTATTTCAACGAATACTTCGGTGAAGACCTGAAAAAACTGCAAAGCCTGGCAGAAGACGGGCTGGTCACCCTATCGCCGACGCATCTAAAAGCCACCTCGCGTGGCCGTCTACTTCTGCGTATCATTGCCGCATGCTTCGACGCCTATCTCAAACCATCCGCTACCGTGCTACAGTTTTCAAAGACCATCTGAAGACTGCGGCGGGGCTTTCGCGATGAGTGTAAAACGACGGATATCGCCCATCGCCGACGACGGTGATGAAATTCGTTTTTGCAGTACCTGTGCCTTTTCAAGCGCCTGCCTGTCGGAAGGATTCAGCAAGAACGCCTTGCAGGATTTGCACGTGCTGGTCGAACACATCGGTCCCTTCCACGAAGGCGATCATATTTTTCGCGAAGGCGACGACTTCAATGCGATTGCAGCGGTGCGTGGCGGTACCGTAAAAACCTACGTCGTCGATACCGACGGCAACGAACAGGTGCTCGGCTTCTTTCTTCCTGGTGAAGTCATAGGCCTGAATGCAATCCATCACGCCAAATATCCCTGCAATGCGGTAGCGCTGGATACCGTAATGCTATGCCGTTTTTCGTTTCCGAAAATGGCTTTGCTTGCGACCAAAATGCCGGGCCTGCAAACCCAGCTTTTCCGTTTGCTCTCGCAGGATATCGGCAAGGCCGCCTTGCTCGCCGGCGATTATTCCGCCGACCAGCGTATGGCCGCGTTTCTCATTGCATTATCACGACGCTATGCGGCACGCGGTTTTTCCGCGACGCGATTCCATCTCACGATGAGCCGTACCGACATGGCCAATTATCTGCGGCTGGCACCGGAAACAGTGAGTCGCGTGCTGCGTCGTTTCCAGACCGAGGGCCTTGTCCAGGTCGAACGCCGCGAAATCGAACTCACCCAACTCAAGCAACTGGAACAACTGGCAAGACCGGTGCTGCGCGACTGAGGGAAAAGTGGCCGCTGCTTGATGTAAGTCATGAGGCCGCGCGGCAATATCGATAAACATTGCATATCCAAAAAAAAGTGGAGATGTGCGATGAATACGACCAGACGCCTCTGGCTTGGACTGACGGCCTTGCTGATTGCCGGTTTTGGCGTGTTGCTCTGGATGGGTGGCGAAATCCATCGCCAGCAACCGCCGATTCCCGGCACCATTGCAACGCAAAGCGGCCAGGTGCTTTTCACCCGCGACGATATCGAAACCGGACGCACCGTCTGGCAAAGCATCGGCGGACAGCAATTGGGTTCGATCTGGGGCCATGGTGCCTTGGTGGCGCCGGACTGGAGTGCCGATTGGTTGCATCGCGAATCAGAAGCCTGGTTGTCCCTTCGTGCCAGCGGGCAATACGGCAAGGCATATAAATTCCTGCCAGCTGGCGATCAGGCAAAACTGCGTGCGGAATTGCAGCCGGATATTCGTGCCAATACTTATGATCCCGCCACGGACACGCTGACGATTACCGATGAACGCGCGCAAGCCATCTCGGAAGTTGCTGCCCATTACGAAAGCCTGTTCAGCAATGACCCGGCCACGCAGAAACTGCGCGAAACCTATGCGATGAAAGACGGCACCGTTGACACGATGGAACACCGTCGCCAGATGTCGGCGTTTTTCTTTTGGACTTCCTGGGCCGCGGTGACCAATCGTCCGAATGCCAGCGTGAGCTACACGAATAACTGGCCGTATGATCCGACCGTCGGCAACCAGGCATCGTCCAGTACGTTCTTGTGGACCGTCTTCAGTGTGTTGTTCATGATTGCCGGCATCGGTTTGCTGGCCTGGCATTACGCGGTGTATCACGGCAAGGAAGGCCCACTAGTTCCACCGGCCACCGATCCATTGCGCGGCATCGTCGTTACGCCGTCAATGAAAGCGACCGCGAAATATTTCTGGTTGGTATTGGCATTATTTCTGGTGCAAATTTTGCTCGGTGCAACGACCGCGCATTTCCAGGTCGAAGGCCAATATTTCTACGGATTCAAACTGGCGGACATCCTTCCATATTCCTTGACGCGCAGTTGGCATACGCAACTCGCGGTCTTGTGGATTGCGACCGCCTGGCTGGCGACCGGTTTGTATATCGCACCGGCCATCTCCGGGCATGAACCGAAATTCCAGCGCTTGGGCGTGAACTTCCTGTTCGTTTGTTTGCTGATTATTGTCGTCGGTGCTTTCACCGGGCAATGGTTTGCGGTGATGCAAAAACTCGGTCTGGCGAATAATTTCTGGTTTGGTCATCAGGGTTGGGAATATGTCGATATCGGCCGTTTCTGGCAGGCATTTTTGTTTGTCGGCTTGATGCTCTGGCTGGTTTTGATGGGCCGTGGTTTGTGGCCGGCCCTGCGTCGCAAGGATGAAATGTCTTCGATTGTCGGCCTGCTGTTTTTATCCACCGTCGCGATCGGTATGTTTTACGCGGCAGGTTTGATGTGGGGCGAGCACACGCATCTGTCGATGGTCGAATACTGGCGCTGGTGGGTGGTGCATCTGTGGGTCGAAGGATTCTTTGAAGTCTTCGCCGTCGCCGTCATGTCCTTCCTGTTCGTGAAGCTCGGCCTGGTGCGCGGAAAATCCGCGACCGTGAATGTCTTGTTTGCCACGATTGTATTCATGGCCGGCGGCATTCTCGGTACCTTCCACCATCTGTATTTCACCGGCACCACGACTGCGGTGATAGCGCTCGGCGCCTCATTCTCGGCATTGGAAGTGGTGCCGCTCGCGTTGATCGGCATCGAAGCCTACGAAACCTGGTCGCATAGCAAGGCCACGCCGTGGATGGCGCGTTACAAATGGCCGCTGATGTTCTTCATCTCGGTGTCGTTCTGGAATTTGATCGGCGCCGGTTTGTTCGGCTTCCTGATCAACACACCGCTGGCGCTGTATTACATGCAGGGTTTGAATCTGACCGCATTGCATGGCCACACGGCATTGTTCGGCGTATATGGCATGCTCGGCATCGGCCTGTTGCTGTTCTGCGTGCGTGGTTTGAAACCGGATGCGGTATGGAATGAAAAACTGCTACGCAACAGTTTCTGGACCCTGAACATCGGCTTGACCATGATGGCCTTGCTAACCTTGTTGCCACTAGGCTTATTGCAACTCAACGCGGTTCTGGAACATGGTTACTGGTATGCACGCTCGGCCGACTTCATGGGCAAGCCGATCATCGATTTACTGGTATGGATGCGCGTTCCCGGCGATACCATCTTCTCAATCGGCGCTTTGTTTTTGGCGTGGTTTGTTTTGCGCGTCTGGATTGCGCCGAAAATGAAAACCGCGAAAGTTCCGGCAGCGATGGTCAGTGAAAGCTGAGTACTTCCGCCAATTGGGAAAGGGTCGCGAAAGCGGCCCTTTTCTGTTGTGCCTTTGAGTAATGGAGTACAGATGGGGCCATCTTGAATGATGCGGTGGCGATTTTATTTGGGTTTGAATGAGTGGCTGCTTGCGACCCTAAGCGGACAGTACAATGAAAATGAATCCCGGCCCTAAAGACCCAGCTTGTAATTACGCATGCGAATCATCCGTGCAATCGACGATATTTGTACACAGTACGCATTGGATGTGGCGTTATTCACTATAGGTTTCCATGTAACAAAATAGAAAGATCAAAATGGTAAGCATTGCTCGAGGTCAATACCCAAATTTTCGCCTTACAGTTCCGGTTACTGGCTGTCCGGCTATCATTGCCCGAATTTTGCTCGCGACCTGTTCCGCTGCAGCATCGGGTGGTGTTAACGCGGCGACATGCGGGGTGATGTGGATATCCGTTCGCTTCCAGAATGTATGATCCGGTGATAGCGGTTCCACTGCGAATACATCGAGAAAAGCTTGGGCAAGTACGCCTGAGTCAAGCGCACTAATCAAAGCTGACTCCGACACTATCTTGCCTCGAGATAGGTTGACGAGCGTGCTTCCTGCCGGAAGAAGTGAAAGTCTGACCTCATCGAGAAGATTGGTGGTTTCAAGAGTCAGTGGCAACATGACGAATAAGATATCAACCATGGCTAAAAGACGATCCAAACCTGAGGCTTCGTGGAAGCATTGAATCCCGGGCAGATTCTTAGGACTTCGGCTCCAGCCCGACACCTTGAATCCGAACTCGGCGAGAACCTGAGCAACGCGTCCGCCCAATGTGCCCAGGCCCAATACACCTATTCGTAAAGAGGAACGTGGTCGGAAGGCTTGCGGGTCCCACCGGATCGCACGCTGATCCTGCTCGTATTTGTTGATCTGCCTGAGATGCCGTAGTGCAATGTAAAGCGCATACTCCGCCATCTGATCGGCCATGCCGACATCTTCCATGCGAATGAGAGGTACATGCTGCGGGAGTGAAGCCATCGACAACAAGCCATCCACACCGGCACCTACCGAGAAGATGGCATTGAGTTTTGTTTGCCCTTCGAATGCTTGCGCTGGTGGATGCCACACGACCGCATAATCGCAAGATGCCACCCCTTTTCCAGAAAAAATCTGCGCCTCGGGGAGCCACTTGCTAAGTGCCTGCGACCAAGCCAAAGACTCCTTGGCGACTTGCAACAGGATCTTCATATGTTTTCATGCTCCTTGATTGTTGCTTAAGCCACTCACAGCCCTGAACTTCGATTTGACAAAGTGCAAGTTTACCGGGGTCGCGTGGTTACAGTGTCCTGGTTTGTCCGCCGTCAACATCAATGATGGAGCCGTGACAATAAGCCGCAGCAGTGGATGCCAGGAACGCGATGGCACGTCCAACTTCCGCAGGTTCACCAAATCGGTTCACTGCGAGTTGCTTCGCCATCGCTTGCAGTGCAATCTCTTCTGTCATGTGCTGCTCGACTGCTAACGACTTGATACGACGTTGAAGCCGCTCTGTTGCGATTGATCCTGGATTGACCGCATTGACTCTGATGCTATCGTTTCGACCCAGATCAGCAAGCGACTTAGTCAGATTAAGTAATGCTGCGTTGACCGAGCCGCCGACAGCAAAATCCGCACTCGGTGTTCGTCCGCCTACGCCCACGACATTGATGATCGTGCCTTTTGATCGTTTCAAATGCGGCCATGATGCCCGACTGCAGCGCATGGCGGCGAAGAACTTCAACGAAAATCCATCCCGCCAATCGTATTCGTCCAGTTCCAGAATATTTCCACGCTTGGTCGCTCCGGCATTATTCACCAGCACATCAATACCACCAAAATATTTTATAGCGGTAGCGATCAAGTGATCCGGCACATCAGGGTTGCGTAGGTCAGCGGCAAACGTATATGCATTCTGGCCACAGTGTTTTGCAACATCTTCAAGCTGATCGCCGGACCTGGCTGACAGCATCAAGTGCGCGCCCTCCGCTGCAAAAACTTCGGCGGTCGCACGCCCGATTCCCCGACTGGCGCCGGTTATCACGACAACTTTTCCGCGTAGCCCCAAGTCCATGGTCCCTCCTGTCAAATTCTATGTCGGAATCTATCAGTTCAATCTGGGGCATGTAATTGCACAACCCATCCTAGGTAAACGACCAGATCGTTGTTACCAAGTTCATTTCGTTTGCCACCTACGCCTAACTTCATAGCCCCGAATCGCCTGCTTTCGAAGTATGCCGCTAGTAAGGCCTGGTGGTCTTTGGTGATCCGAAAACTGCTCTGTATTTCGGCACCGAGCCAAATGTTCGTTCGCACTGCATGGCGGGCACCCAATGCTGCTGCAAAATCGCTGTTGCCGCCGAGTTCCCGGCTCGCAATCAGATTGGCTCCCCATTTAGTTTGCGTGCCACCGATCTCCGCCGAAAACCGTACTTCCATGTTGTCCTTAGTATCGGCTTCGTTCGCAAACTCGTATTCTGCGCTGATACCAAGTTTCAAACCCTTTTGACTGTTCGGATCGGTCAGCAATAGATGAATCGCTGGGGCAGTCGCTTCATAAGTCCAGTTTTCATTGCCCGGTTTTTCGGCGTGAGTATGCAGTTCGAAGGAAAATCGAGGTGTCACACCCACCAGAATTGCCGGTGCGAAACTCGCTTCTGATTCTGCTTCTTTCGCCAATGCAACTTGTGCATTGGCAATCAGGTAAACGCTGCCGGGATGCGGAACTGCAGGGCTTTCGATCAACAGAAAATCCTGACCGTGATGGGCAAACGCGGACGATGGAAGCAGAACAAGGCTGGCCAGTAAATAGGAAATAAATTTATATGACGTAAGGTTCATAGTGTTTTCAGATACGCGACAAGGTCTTGCTGCTGTTTTGTATTCATCCCGAGTTGACGGACATCGTTGTAATGGCTCACGACATCGGTCAGCGTCGCGGCGCTGCCGTCGTGAAAATACGGTGCGTGTTGTAGCAGTCCGCGCAAGGGCGTTGTCCGATAGGCTCGCTGGGCAGTGCGTTCTGCGTATGCCCCGTCCATTCCCGTTTCGGATGGCGCATGTAGCACTCCCAAATTATTGTCGGTACCCGTTGCTCCAACGTGACAGCCTTGGCAATTACGGACAAACTGTACACGGCCACGCAGGGTGGCCATGCGGTCGTTACCATGCATAGTCGTTGGTGGTGTACGCAAGCTTTTTTGATACGCCAGCAAAGCCGGTAATTTCGGAGTCACCAAATCCGGATTATTCACAATGTGGATGCCAAGGCGCGGATCCGAGAAATTTCCCTGGCCACCCATTTGGGTTACCGCCACATAGGCATTCCAGTAGGAAATTGGGCCCTCCGCCGTATAGGTTTCATTCTTGACATGTGCCAGTCCATAAATGGGCGGTAGCAGCAAGGGTGTGCTTTTTCCATCGATGTTGAATCGCGGGTCGTATTTGCCGGGACCCCAACTGGTGTAAATTCTTTTTTGTTCCGGCGTGATCATTGGCGAAAGCGAAATGATGGTTCCAACGTCAAGATCACGATTCGGCCAACCATCCAATCGGTGGCCGATTCCCGGCGCCAACGAGTTATCTACCGTGGAATGACACAATGCACAGGTTATTCCGAGTTTCGTGATGTGATTATTCGCGTCCACCTTTGCTTTCAGACCGATGACGGCATTGAGTTTAAGTAAGGCAACCGTCGTCGCCGGACTATTCAAATCGACCTGTCCCAAAATTCCGGGAGGAAGCGCATCGGCGTCGACTTTAAGCCCGACGCTTAATGCCGTAACCGGATCAACGGCGGACTCCACCACTGTGTTCATATGAAGTTGGTCTGTCCACAGACGTTCATCGCCGAAGCTATCGAAACGGAATATCTGTTTTCCATCGGCGACCTGGCTTGGCGGCAACATAGGGAAGCCTTCGAGATTCGTCTTCACTGCACCGGCACTCACAGCATCAATGCCCAGATAAGTGAGAATTGCAAAGGCGATTCCCAGGAATGCGAACCGAATTCGCCCGGTGCTATTGCTAAGAATGCCGTTTTTTTTCAGGTTCATGGTATCGCTCTCAGTGGTTGTTGCGGTGAGATTGTGGGAAGCCTCAATTTGGGTCAAAGCAGATATGTGCAAAGCCCATAGCAACGGTTTTCCATGTTTTCAAAAAGCCCTTGCGTACTAAAACCTTTTGGTGGAGGCTTTACACATGGATGCCTTGTATTTTCCATATCAGCGGGCATGCTCTGGTTCCGGCACCCGCAATAAAGAGGGTCCGCGATTCGCGCGGTTCGTATTTCTTTTGTTGAAATATATTCTGCATTTTTGAGGCACGATGATGACGCACGGATTACTTCGTTTAGGCGGCACACAACAACGTTTGTTACGACAGCTGTTGATGTCAGCCGGCGGTTGCACGGTCGAAGATCTTTGTCTTCGATTGAAGATCACACATAACTCGGTTCGTCAGCATCTAACCGCGCTGATTAGCCATCAATACGCGGAACGTGTAGATGCCATCGCCACAGGCGGACGGCCGCAAACCCGTTACGCAATTACGATGACTGGACGCGAGTTATTTCCCCGCAATTACGGCGCTATCGCAGGTGCTTTGTTGACACGACTGGAGTCTCATTTGGGCAGCAACGCGGTAGCCGAATTGCTGGTGGAGCTTGGCGGCACGGTGGCGGCATCGCAAGTGCCACTTCCGGTGACTAAGGATGACGAAGGCCTGATCAAGGCAATGGCGGAGCGACTCGATAGCCTGGGTTATGAAGCAGTGCCCGCACGTAGCAATGGCGAGTGGCAAGTCGAAGCATTCAACTGCGTCTTTCACGCTTTGGCAAAACAGAATCCGCAAGTCTGTAAATTTGATCTGGCCTATATGGAGGCCGTGAGTGGCAAGAAAGTCGCACTCACCGCCTGCATGCTCCATGGGGAGCATGTCTGTCGTTTCCGAATCAAGCCCGACTGAATTGCAATAGGGCGTCATAAAGGCTTTACACATAGCTGTATTCCGTTGGATCAAGAGACTGGTTAAGGTCTCGCCACGTCGCGGTCGCGGCGCGAAACCCAACCACGGAGATACAACATGAAATCGATTGCACTCAGCCTCGCCATCCTCGCCGCCTTGTCCCTTAGCCCGAATAGCCAGGCGCACGACGGACAAGATCACGCCGCCAGTAGCAAAACCAAAAGCGCTACCTCTATCAATGCCAAACAAGCCGCGACACGCGCAGTGTTGCGCGACTTATGGGTTGAACACGTTTTCTGGATTCGCAGCTATGTCATCGCCAGCGAAGCCGGCAACGAGACTCAAAAGAAAGTCGCAGCGGATCAAGTCGTCGCTAATGCCAAAACGATTTCCGGTGCGATTGCCGGCTTCTACGGTCAGCCTGCAGGCGATCGCATGCTTATTTTGCTCGCCGGACACTGGGGTGCGGTGAAGGACTATTCCGATGCGACCTTGATCAGCAAGGATGCCAAGAAACAACAGGACGCTGTCACTAAACTGACGGCCAACGCGAAAGAAATCTCCGTATTCCTGTCCAAGGCCAATCCCAACCTTCCCGAGGCCACCCTGTTCGGCCTGCTATCGGGGCACGGCGCGCACCACATTGCACAGATACAGCAGATATCGAAAGGCGATTACGCAGCAGAAGCGAAGACATGGGGTGCGATGCGAACCCATATGTTCACCATCGCCGACGCGTTGGCTGATGCACTTGCCAAACAATTCCCAACCAAATTCTGATCACGCATGTACGCAGCGACGGCATCTGCCGTCGCTGTTGGAGAAGCCAAAATGAAACGTTGGATTTGCCGCGATTGCGGCCAAGTTTACGATGAAGCCCTCGGCATTCCCGAAGCTGGCATCGAACCCGGAACGCGAATGGCTGACTTGCCGCACGATTGGACCTGTCCCGTCTGTGGAGCATTGAAGTCGGAATTCGAAACCCATGATGCCTAGTCGAACCCTTTGCATTATCGGCACCGGCGTCGCGGCTATCGCACTGATGCAAGAGCTGCGTCGCCGGGATACGGACACGCCCATCACGGCTATCGCGATGGATGCCGGCCATTATTCCTATCGCCCAAATTTCTCGGCTGCCATGGCGCGGAAACTATCGCCGACAGATTTGATCACGGAAGCTGCAGAGGTATGGTCGAAGCGTCTCGAAATCGAGCTACATGCATTTGCCGGCATTCTTGGAATTGATGTCGAAGCACGCATACTTCGAACCACAAAGGGTTTGATTGCTTATCAGGACCTGGTCTTGGCCACCGGTTCGCGTACGCGCATGCCGGAGTTCGGTATCGATGCGCGATCTGCAATTTTATTCGCGGACAACCTTCCCGGATATTCCGACGCCTACCCGACATTGCAGGCGGCTTCGCATGTCGCCATTGTCGGGGCGGGCTTGGTGGGTTGCGAGTTCGCAGATGACCTCGCTCGCAGCGGTCGCCGTGTCACTGTTTTCGATCCGGCACCGCGACCAATGGCGCGTTTGATTCCCGAACAATTATCCCATCGACTCGCCACCACGCTATCGACTCACGGCGTTCAATGGGAGATGGGAACCAGCATCCAAAACATTGAGAAGATAGGGTCTCGTCGCTTGGTTACTTTTGGGTCAACCGAAAAATTTCTACAGGTCGATGCCATTTTGAGCGCCGCTGGACTGATACCCAATACAGCCATCGCTGAATTAGCTGGATTGGAATGTCTGCCGGCAGTGCCCGTGGACGCGCACATGGCGACTTCATGCCCCAACATTTACGCCATCGGCGACGTAGCCCAACCACCCGGAGGTTGGCGTCCGTTTGTGGCAGGCGCGCAACAAGGCGCTAAGGTGCTGGCAGCAAGACTCACAGGTGATCGAAACGTGCATTTTGACGGCACGCCAAAACCGATCTCGGTCAAGACACGTCTATTCCCGATGCGGCTGTTGCCACCGGGTGTAAATGTTCCTGGTCAATGGCACATTGTTGTTGATCGATTCGATGACTTCGTAGCTCACTTTTTTGATAAACAAGGTCATCTGCAAGCTTATGCATTGGGCGGCAATGCCGCCAAAAATCCAGATCACTGGCCACCGCTCGGCGAACCCATTAATAGAGAGAGCTACCATGCTTGAATACGACAACAACGCAACAATTCCCGACACCCAGGCCAGCATCGAAACCCGCAACCTTACAGTCAACGGTGCTGGCATATCGGGTCTGAAACTGCCTATGCAAATCATCGATGTAGATGGTCAAACCCACCATACCATTGTGACTACCGAAGCAGAAGTATTGGTGGCCGCAGACGAGCGCGGAACGCATATGTCGAGATTGGTCGAAACCATCGATGGCCTGTCTCCTCGACTCGAAATCACCGGTCTAACGGCGGCGCATAAAAAAATGCTTGTTCGTTTAGGCAGTAGCTCGGGCAGATTGTGTCTCCGCTTTCCCTGGTTCATCGCGAAAAAAGCACCGGTATCGGGCATCGAGTCCTGGCTTGATAT
The DNA here is from genome assembly GCA_029560515.1 of Pseudomonadota bacterium. Lineage (GTDB taxonomy): Bacteria > Pseudomonadota > Gammaproteobacteria > Xanthomonadales > Xanthomonadaceae > Arenimonas. Next base: position 4,846 of record JAKQKT010000390.1, on the reverse strand, counting down.
TGAGGTCCAATACAGAGTGGAAAGCGCAAGAAACTCGAAACGCGCCAAGACAATTCAGGTACTTCGAATTCCGGTGACCACCTTGTGCCCTTGCTCGAAAAGTATTTCCAAATACGGCGCGCATAACCAGCGTTCCTATGTGACCGTCAAACTCGAAAGCGAGCAACCAATCCCGATAAGCCCACTTGTATCGATTGTGGAATCACAAGCCTCATGCGCAGTTTATGCATTGCTAAAGCGTGCCGATGAAAAATTCGTCACCGAAACCGCTTACGAAAACCCGAAATTTGCCGAAGACCTGGTGAGAGACATTTACCAGGCGATTGAAAATGCTTATTCACCCGTCAGCCTGGGGGTTTCAACGGAAAATCAGGAATCCATCCATAACCACGCCGCTTATGCTTATATTGGGCGTGACCCGCGTGGTCTGGCATTGCTTAGTTGATCTATCGAATACCATCCTCATGAACTCGCACGGAAGCGCGAAAACTTCGTTCGTCCGACCCGATGGCGGCAGCCTCGGTGCCCCACAGGTCGGCATGTTGAAAGCATTGTAGCGGCAAGGCGTCACCCACGATTTTGTCGTGGGTGTGTTTGAAGGTGCGATCAATGCGGCGTACCACGCTTCCTCACTCGATGAAGAGGGTGAGGCACAGTTGGAACGTATCTGGTTGAAGTTGAGCAGAAAATATATTTCCCCTTTTTCGATGCTCGGCACGGCCATGTGTCTGCTCGGCTGGCGCGATCACTTCACAGTTCCAAACTATTCAAGTCCCATCATCGAATCAGAAATAGCCTATCGCATCTGAGGTGTTACAACTGCTCGTCATCAGAGCCGTATTGGCTGGACGATACCGTTAAACCCCCGCAACTCGATTCGCATCCTATTGAGATCCCCGCCCCCGACGTCCCACCAAGGAGCAAGTCATGCGTTCGAAATTTTGTGCATAGGGTGCATTTCTAACGCACCTCACCGTATGTATCGAAGGCCAGCATAGCCAACACGTCGCGTTCATTTGTATTTGGCGCAATCCTGGATATCAGGTATTGCTGCGTTAGAAACTCACCCTATGTCTCAAGCAAATCTTCTAGCATTTTGGATGGCCGCTTCTGGCCACTAGTGAATGGCATGATGCGACCCAAAGCGGTCAAAATGGCGAAGTGAATCCATTGGATTCCAGCTTCAATTGAGCGACGTATTGGCCCTTAACTGTTCAACGGCAAGATCAATAAACGCCCGGGCCTTGCGTGATGCATGGCGTCCTTCGCGATGCACCACGTGCACGGGAAGGACGTCGGGTTCGAATTCTCCCAGTACCGTTTTCAATTGGCCGTTACGCAGGTGGTCCGCGACTTGGTAGGACAATAATCGCGTCATGCCGAAACCCTGGATGGCGGCTGCAACGGCGGAATCGTTGGTCGTCGTGTTTAACCGTGATTGCAAGCGGACGATTCGGGTAGCGCCGTTTTCGACCAGTTTCCATTCCGGGGAAGGCGTCACGCTATTGGCGGAGATAATCACGTGTTGTGGTAGATCGTCTGGTGTTTTCGGGATGCCGTTTTTTTTCAGATACTCCGGCGATGCACAAATAACGCGACGCACTTGTCCGACACGAATGGCTTGCATGGTGGAGTCGGGGAGTTCGCCGATTCGAATAGCGACATCGACGCCTTCGTCCATCATGTTGACGATACGATCGAGGAACAAACAGGTCGCGCTGACCTCTGGATAGCGTTGCAGGTATTCGGTCACGATCGGGGTGACGAATTTGGTTCCGAACAGCATCGGTGCGGTAAGTGTGAGCCGCCCGTTTGGTGCGCCATGTTCGCCGCCCACGGATTCGTCCGCGTCAATTAGTTCGGCAAGGATTCTTCGGCAATCTTCCACATAGCGTGCGCCGGCATCGGTTACCCGCACGCTGCGTGTCGTTCTTGTCAGCAGGCGCACATTGAGCTGGCTTTCCAGCTCGTTGATGGCTCGCGTAACTGCCGGCGGCGAGATATTGAGCTTGCGGGCCGCGCCTGCGAAGCCGTTGGTATCGACCACGGCGACGAAAATTGTTATCAGGTTGAATTTGTCCATTATTCCAATATACGGAATAGTGAATTGCAAATAAAGGTGATTCTATCCATTTGGTGGATTAACTAGACTTTCCCCACTCGCTAGGGAACTGGCGATTACCCACTGAATTCATCAAACCATTACCAAGGAGAAACACCATGTCACGTCTTCATATTCCTACCGTCGAACAATCCCTCGAAGCTTCCAAGCCATTGCTGGATGCCGTCAAAAAACAACTGGGCGTCGTGCCCAACCTGATGAAGCTGGTGGGCAACAGCCCGGCCGCGCTCGAAGGCTATTTGTCGCTGAACGGCGCCGTTGCCAAGGGCAAACTCAACGCCCAAATGCGTGAGCGCATCGCACTGGCCACGGCCGAATACAACGGCTGCGATTATTGCCTGTCGGCCCACACCTATCTGGGCGTGAATGTTGCCAAGCTCGGCGGTGACGAAATCGCGGCAGCGCGTGATGCCCATTCTTCCGATGCGAAAGCCGATGCCGCGTTGCGTTTTGCCCGTCGCGTTGCCGAAACCCACGGCCAGGTGTCGGATGCCGAACTTGCCACTTTGCGTGCCGCCGGTTTTGACGATGCGGAAGTCATCGAAATCGTCGTCAATGTCGCGTTGAACGTGTTGACCAATTACGTCAATAACGTCGCACAAACCGACATCGACTTTCCGAAAGTGAGCGCCAAACTGGCCGCTTGATAATCCGCATGAATGCCGAGTCGAAAGACTCGGCATCGGGTTTTTATCTGAAATGCAGGACACGCTCATGATCAAGCTCTATCAATTCCAACTCTCGGGAAACAGCCACAAAGTTCGCTTGATGTTGTCGCTATTGTCGCTGCCGTTTGAAACTTACGATGTTTCGGGTGCGAGCCGGGAGCAAAAGTCGCCTGAGTTTTTGGCGCTTAATCCATTCGGGCAAGTGCCGGTGTTGGTGCATGACGAGGTGGTCATTCGCGACAGCCAGGCAATTCTTGCCTATCTGGGCAAAACCTTCGGCAACGGTATCTGGTGGCCTGAGTCCGCATCTGAAATGGCGCAAGTGGTGGCATGGCTTTCGACGGCGGCAAATGAAGTCGCCCACGGTCCGAATCTGCTCCGGCTTCATCATCGTTTCGGACGCGAGATCAACGTCTCCGCAGCGGAGGCCGTGACTGCACAATTAATGCAAACCCTGGAGCAGCAATTGTCGAAAGGTGATTGGCTGGTGGGCTCGTCGGCGACCGTCGCCGATATCGCCATCTATCCGTATATCGCGTTGGCACCCGAGGCGCAGATGGATCTCTTGCAGTATCCGGCGATCAACACGTGGATCGCACGCATGCAGGCGTTGCCCGGTTACATCGGCATGCCGGGTATGGCGGCGTAGGTTCAAACACAACAGCAAAGAACGAAGGGCTATTCCGTGAATACAAATATTGCAGCAAGCAGACCACCTTTACCGCCCTACACCCGCGAAACCGCCATTCAAAAAGTTCGCATGGCCGAAGATGCGTGGAACTCGCGTGATCCAGCCCGCATTGCACTGGCTTACACGCCTGATAGCCGTTGGCGTAACCGTTCCGAACATGTGCAGGGACGTAAGGCCATCGAGCAGTTTCTTGTTCGCAAATGGAATCGGGAATTCGACTATCGCCTGATTAAAGAACTTTGGGCCTACCATGAAAATCGCATTGCCGTGCGCTTTGCCTACGAATGGCATGACGACAGCGGCCAGTGGTTTCGCAGTTATGGAAACGAAAACTGGGAATTCGATGCCGATGGCTTGATGCAAACACGCCTCGCCAGCATCAATGATTTATCGATCAATGAAAACGAACGCAAATTTCATTGGGAGGGAAATCGCCGCCCCGATGATCATCCTTCCTTGAGCGACTTTGGATTTTAGGTGCAGCCATGCAATCGACGCTTCTGTATCCAAGCGATATTGCTTTTACTGAAACGGTAAAAGCCATTCAAAGCCGAAAGGGTTCACGGCGAGCCTATGCCAATATGGAACAGGGCAGCGGCTGGAAAACCGAGATCAGTGAAGACCTGAAAGCGTTTATCGAAGCGCAGATCAGTGTGTTTCTTGCGACAGCCAACAGCGAGGGTCAGCCTTATATCCAGCATCGCGGCGGCCCGCCGGGGTTCCTGAAAGTGCTCGACCCGAAGACGATCGGTTTCGTTGATTTCAAGGGTAACCGGCAATTTATTTCCAGCGGCAATCTGGCCGATAACCCGAAATTCCATTTATTTCTTATTGATTACGTCAATCGGCAGCGCGTGAAAATATGGGGCAAGGCGCGGATCGTGGAAGGCGACGATGCTCTGGTGGATCGGCTGATGCCACCCGACTACAAGGCAAGGTCGGAACAAGTCATCTTGCTTGAAGTGACTGCATGGGACGCCAATTGTCCGCAACATATACCCCAGCGTTTCGAAGCCGCCGATGTGGCAAAAGTGCTCGCCGAGCGTGATCGAAAAATAGAGGCGCTAGAGACCGAAGTGAAAATTCTTCGGCTAGCCGTCAAATAGCAAATTCGTTTTCGTGATTGTTACCTGATTTGCAAAGACATGATTTTCACTCATGTCTCAAGGCATCAATGGGATTCAGACTGGCAGCTCGGCGGGCCGGGGTGTAACCGAAGACGATGCCGATCATGGCAGACACACCAAAGGCCATCAGGTTGGTGTTGACCATGAACACGGCGGCGAAGCCAAGCAATGCACTTATTCCCCAGGTGGCAAATAATGCCAACAGCAGACCCATCAGGCCGCCAAAGCAGGACAGCAC
>JAKQKT010000382.1 GCA_029560515.1 Pseudomonadota bacterium | reverse complement strand
CAGGCTGAGTTGCCAGCAGTGCAAGTCGCGGGTGATGCCGATATCGGGATACACCAGGCTTTTGCTCGGGAAGTCGTAACTGATGTTGTTGATGTCGAACGACCACTTGGACGTGAGTTGAATGCTGCCCGCCACGCCGATATTGTTCGTTCCAAGCACGAAGGTATCGCGAGCGGTGCCATAGCCGGTCGGGATCAGGCGCCGGTCGAAAGAAATGCGGTGGTTGATACGCCAGTTGTCGAACCAGCCCAGCAGGTCGTCTTTTGCGGCAGTGCTGCCTGCGCGCGGCGTGTTACTGGGCGTCTCAGTATTTTTTTTATCGAAATAACCACGCAACTGGCTGACAGTGAAGCCGGTATTTACCTGAAACCCCAGCGCGACGGTGCGTACCAGGCGTCCTTTTTCATTCAGCATATACCGATTGACGCGTCGGCCTTTGGCGTCGGCGATATACGGATCGAACGTAGCGCTCCAGGTAAGGTTGACGATGCCCTTGAAAAGACGGAACAGGCCGCCGGTGCTGATGGTGCTCCATTTCAGCGTATCGCGGGTGAGGCTGTAATTGCCGCTGAAACCGAGGTTGTCGAAAATACGCACCTTTTTGACCGGCAAGGAGTCGTTGCGCGTCCGGTGTTTGATTTCCAGTACGTTGATGAGCGTGTAGTTCAGTGCCACGTCGCGGCCGCCGATGCTCGGTCCGCCGAAAACGGCATCTTCGAAAATGCCGTACCGCAACGTGTCATTGTAAGCCGGGCGCAGGTCGGTGTACACCGTTTTGAAATACCGTGAATTGGTAAAATCAGGCCCGTAGCCCATGCTCACCGAGGGTTTCATGGTGTGCCGGATGCCACGGAACCAGCCATGTTTGAACTGTTTGGTAAAAAACAGGGCGGTATTGACCGAAATACCGGCATTGTATTCATGTATGGCATTGAACCCCCAGCGCCGGAACGTGGTGTCGATGCCAAACTGGGAATTTGCAGTATCGACGGAAATGTCCACAATTTCACCGTTTATGAACGTCGTATCGTACGACAGCCGCGATTCGTTGAGTAGTTGTTTGTCATTGCTGTACGGGTACCAGGTTTCCTTGAAATCGAGGCGCGGCGCGATGTTGATG
>JAKQKT010000373.1 GCA_029560515.1 Pseudomonadota bacterium | reverse complement strand
GCCGACATCGGACAGACCAAATTCGTCCTCGAGATCTTCGGGACGCGAAGCGTTGGCACCGGCCGCCGACAACAGGGCACGAACCAGACCAGGTTCCCAGACCTTCGCCAGCATGCGTTCTTTCGCAACTTGCGGGCTCGATGATGTCTTGATCAGCTCGATCATTTCATCGATGTTAGCCAGTGCAACCGTCAAACCCTCCAAGATATGGGCGCGATGACGTGCTTTGCGCAATTCGAAAATCGTGCGGCGGGTAACCACTTCGCGACGGTGGCGAATGAAAGCTTCGAGAATTTGTTTGAGGTTCAGGATTTGCGGGCGGCCATCGACCAGCGCCACCATATTGATGCCGAACACCGATTCCATCTGGGTTTGCTGGTACAGATTATTCAGAATGACTTCTGCCGATTTGCCGCGTTTTACTTCCATGTAAATCCGCATGCCGTCCTTGTCGGACTCGTCGCGCAATTCGGTCAGGCCTTCGAGTTTCTTTTCTTTCACCAGCTCGGCGATTTTTTCGATCAGGCGGGCTTTATTCACCTGATACGGCAATTCGGTAACGATAATCGACTCGCGGTTATTGTCTTCATTCACTTCAATGCTGGCACGAGCGCGCATGCGCACGCGGCCACGACCGGTGTGATAAGCGGCATGAATGCCGGCCGAGCCGTTGATGATGCCCGCAGTCGGGAAATCCGGACCGGGGATATGTTGCATCAAATCGCCGATGCCCAATTCAGGATCGTCGATCAAGGCGACAGTCGCATTGATGACTTCAGTCAGATTATGCGGCGGGATGTTCGTTGCCATACCGACGGCAATACCGGTCGAACCATTGACCAGCAGGTTCGGAACGCGGGTTGGCATGACGGTGGGTTCGTATTCTTTTTCGTCGTAGTTGAGCTGGAAGTCGACGGTTTCCTTGTCGATATCGGCCATCAATTCGTGCGCGAGACGCGACATGCGCGCTTCGGTGTAACGCATCGCCGCCGGTGAGTCGCCATCGACCGAACCGAAGTTACCCTGGCCGTCCACAAGCATGTAGCGCAGCGAGAATGGTTGCGCCATGCGGACCAGCGTGTCGTAAACGGCGGTGTCGCCATGCGGATGGTATTTACCGATCACGTCACCGACGATACGGGCCGACTTGTAATACGGCTTGTTGCTGTGCGCACCGAGTTCATGCATCGCGAAAAGTACGCGGCGGTGAACGGGTTTGAGACCATCGCGAACATCCGGCAAGGCGCGCCCCACGATCACGCTCATCGCGTAGTCGAGGTAGCTTCGACGCATTTCATCTTCAAGATTGACCGGAATAATTTCTTTTGCGAGATCTGACATTGAGGGTTCCGTGTTGGCTAAAAACGAGCGTTATTTCCGGCCAAAAAACGGTCGAAAAATCGCTTATGAAAAC
>JAKQKT010000330.1 GCA_029560515.1 Pseudomonadota bacterium | reverse complement strand
GCCGGCGCGGTTGGGGATTTTCGTATTGCCTTCGCCCACATAAAAACCGCCGTAAATGCAGCGACCGAGGTGCTCTGCGAAGTGGCCGTAAATGTTCCGGCTGATCGTGTCGCGGCCCAGATCGGCGTTCAGGGTGATCCGATTTTGAGCAAAACTGCTTGTTAAAGCAAAGACAATCAATGCAATAGGTAATAATTTCTTCATTTTCATTTTTTCATTTTTCACCCAAAACCGGGCATCAGGTTAAAAACATCAAGCGAAACGCGCCCCAGACACCAAAAACCAAATACTCTGGAAAATCTCCCATTCGTGCACCCCGCCCGAAACACCTTCCTGCCATTTCATTTCCAGCCGGAACGCAGTGTTTTTTTAGGATTTATTCCGGATATCACGGCTGATTTTCAATGAATTCCCCGAGTGCCTGATATTTCAGGTACAACTTTTCATACACCGCTACCCTATCCGGCTGTGGGTGAAATTCCGCATCATATCCCGAAGCCATCGCTGCCCGGGCCGCTGTAAGTGTCGGGTAAACACCCGAAGCTGTAGCGGCGCAAATAGCGGCGCCCAAAGCGCAGGCTTGTTCCGACCGCACAATACGGATGGGCATATTCAACACATTTGCAAGGGTTTGCATCACGAAAGGCGATTTTTTCGACACGCCTCCGATGCCGATTACCTGCCGGATCGGTACTCCTTCCGATTGGAAACGCTCCACGATGCGGCGGGCGCCGAAGGCCGTGGCTTCCACCAGCGCCTTAAATATTTTTGGCGCATCGGTGCTGAGGTTCATGCCTGCGATGGCCGCTTTCAGGGTGTGGTTGGCGTCGGGTGTGCGGCGTCCGTTGAACCAGTCGAGGGCAACCACGTCGTGTTCCAGCACCGGCAAGGCAGCCGCTTTTTCGGACAATGCCGGGATGATTTTTTCTACCAGTTTTTCCGCTTCCGCTTCCGGTAAAAGGGTGCGCAGCGGGAATGCCAGCAGGTTTTGAAACCAGGCATACACATCGCCGAAAGCCGATTGTCCCGCTTCCATACCGAGCATACCGGGCATGATGGAGCCGTCGACCTGTCCGCAAATACCGCGAATCAGTAAATGGCCCACTTCCTCGTTCGGCGCAATCAGCATATCGCAAGTGGAAGTGCCCATCACGCGCACCAGCGAATAGGGTTCGATGCCTGCGCCGACAGCGCCCATATGCGCATCGAAAGCACCCACGCCGATGGTAACGTTTTCAGGCAGGCCCAGTCTCTGCGCCCATTCTTTTGAAATGACGCCCATGGGCGCTTCCGCCGTATAGGTATCGCGAAACAAGCGTTCCCGCAGTCCGCTCAGCAAAGGATCCAGTTGCTTCAAAAACGCTTCGCTTGGCAGGCCTCCGAATTCCTCGTGCCACATGGCTTTGTGTCCTGCCGCACAACGCGAACGTTTGAGCGTCAACGGATCTGTATTTCCGGTAAGCACCGCAGAAACCCAGTCGCAGTGCTCCACCCAGGAGAATGCCGCATTGCGAACAGTTTCGTCGGTGCGCAGGGTGCGCAGGATTTTTGCCCAAAACCATTCGGAGGAGTAGATGCCGCCGACGTATTTGGTGAAATCCGTGCCTTTGCTGTGCGCCAACGTATTGATTTCTTCCGCCTCTTTGTTGGCTGTGTGATCCTTCCAGAGAATGAACATGCCATTGGGGTTTTCGGCAAATTCGGGCAGCAGGGCCAGCGGCGTCCCGTTTTTATCCACCGCGACCGGTGTGGAGCCGGTCGCGGTGGATAAAAACGGGACGCCGCTGGCCCTGCTGCCCGAATTTGCCGAAAACCCCAATGGC
>JAKQKT010000316.1 GCA_029560515.1 Pseudomonadota bacterium | reverse complement strand
ATACTGGCAAGATAATCGGCAGTTGCAACGACGAGCTTATTTCTTTGCTCGGCCGTCATCCATGCCTTTATACGGTCCGTTCGTGCCACTTCAGAAAGGACCAACACCGAGAACGGCGCATTAAACCCCTGCTTGTCGGGTTTGCTGCCGGCGATATTCGCTTGCAGTCGTTCAAGCAAGGTTTGTCGGGTTGAAAAGCTCAGCTGATCCTTGCGTAACCAGAAACTCAGCGTCTCAAATGCAATACCATCACGCAAGACCGGATTCGGCGATGCGAGGCAAGGCAACAGAGCCAAGGCAAGAGCTTGTCTACGATCATCGTCAGCAATCAGGAATTCGGATTTTTTCAATGCCAACAAACCGGGTTCTGTGTAGCCTTTTGGCGGGCATTTGGCAGAAGCAAACGATGGTCTAAAAATCAGCAAGCAAAAAAAGCCTGCCGCCATTATTGAAGACAATCTTTTCGGAATGCGGCAGGCGATTTTCATCAGGCTTAACCTATCCAGCAGAATTTGAGCTTGGTGCCACCAGGTGTTGTGCTTCATGTCAACCCAGACTCCCTTCAGCTCGCAAGATTATAATGACTGAACTCGGTTATGCGGTTGCGATAGGGATGCCGGTCCCCTGCGCCCCCGTGTTACCGCCACCCCAGACCGCCAATAAACGCCAGCATTGCAACCGACTGGCACTGACAGCGCTGCAGACGACGTGCTTACCGACGCTGACAGACCAAATATCGTTCTGTCCCAACCGCGAAGCGCTTGCACCCCGTCGAGGAATCTGACGGAACGATGTGTGGTGGATTTTGTGGCCCGTCGGTAAATGAACGGCGGGCTTTTGCTGCGATTTGCAGGGACGGGCTGGGCGTTCTTAGTTGCCGAGGTGGCACAGATCAAACTTGCCGCACGGCGCTTAATGTCGCAGGGCCTGCGCAACTGGTCTGAGCCTCATGCTCAGACGCACGGAGTTGGTGAATGCGCGGGAGCGACGGCTGGAGCACTACGGTGATGCCGCGACTGGTTGCAGCGACTCAGCGCAGTCGCTGCTGATGATCAGCAGTCGCAGCGACTCAGCGCGACCGCCGGTTGCGGCGATTCGGCATCGTGACCCGAGCAGTCCCTAAAGTAA
>JAKQKT010000275.1 GCA_029560515.1 Pseudomonadota bacterium | reverse complement strand
GATTCACGCGGCTTCACGGCCGCACCAAGAATCGGTACACCGGGCCATTACGTTTTTGAACGTGCGTTCGTGGAAAAATAGTAATGACCGACATGCACTTCCGCGCTGCCATTCCAGAGGATGCGAATGAAATCGCCGATTTCATGACGCGTAATTTCCTGGCAGCTTACGGCCACAGCTCAAGCCCGGAAAACATTCAAAAGGCGGTACAGGACTATTACGGTGTCGAGGCACAGCGGGCCGATCTTGCGAATGCCGCTATCGTCAATTGCCTGTGCGTGATTGAAAATAAAATTGCCGGTCTGGCGCAGGTGAAACCGCCCAAACCTGATACTGACCCGCATCGATTTGAACTAAGCCGTTTCTATGTGGATGCGCTTTATCACGGCCAGTGTATTGCACCGGTCCTGATGCAGGAAACGCAGGACATCATTAGTGCACGCGATGCTAGATCTTTATGGCTGAGCGTATGGCAAGGTTCGCAACAGGCCATTCGCTTTTATCAAAAGCAGGGATTCGTGATCAGCGGCGATACCATATTCATGATCGGCGATGAACCGATGAATGATTGGTTGATGACTAAAGAGCTGTAATTGACTTTGTGGGACCGACGGAAGTCCGGACATGCCTGAAGTGCACAGTCCCGACTCCCGTCGGTCCTACCGTTTCGATCACAACATGCCGGCAATATCCTTTTCTATCTTTTCCGGCGTATCGGTCGGCGCATAGCGCTTTACGACCTCACCGTTTTTATTGATCAGGAATTTCGTGAAATTCCATTTGATTGCATCGATACCCAGCAAACCACCTTTTTCCTTCTTCAGGAATTTCCAGAACGGATGCGCGTTGTTGCCGTTTACATCGACTTTTGCGTACATGGGAAAGGTGACATCGTAGGTCAGAGAGCAAAAATTCTTGATTTCGTCTTCATTGCCCGGCTCCTGGTGACCGAATTGGTCGCAAGGAAAGCCAAGCACCACCAAGCCTTTGTCTTCGTATTTTTTATAGAGCTTTTCCAGCCCCGTGTACTGCGGCGTAAAGCCGCATTTGGACGCCACGTTCACCACCAGCATGGCCTTGCCTTCGTAGGTCTTCAGCGACTGCTCGTCGCCATCAATGGTTTTTGCAGAAAAATCATAGGCTTTGCTCATCTGGCGCTCCTTCATATGAGGTTTGATTATAGTCCACCCATGCCTTTAGTCACGGGCATACCGGAAGCAAAACCGGTTAATCTTGTGGTTCAATTTGGGAGACCCGTATGAAGTTACCGTTAAGCCTTGCCATCGCAGGCGCACTTGCCCTCGGCAGCAGCGTCAGCACACCCGCTCAATCTGCAGAAAAGACCAAGATGACCAAATCAGCCGCGACGCCAGCAGCCGACAGCAATCCATTTTTTATCGAAAGCCCGCTTCAACTGCATTTCCCGGAATTCAACAAGATCAAGGACAGCCATTTTGCCCCGGCCTTTGATCGCGGAATGGCTGAAAACAGCCGCGAGATCGAAGCCATTGCCAATAACACGGCAGAACCGACTTTCGAAAACACTATCCTGGCAATGGAAAAATCCGGCCAGTTGCTCGGCCGCGCCGTGCGCGTATTCGGCAACCTGACCAGCGCCAACACCAATGACGCACTCGACAAACTGGACGAAGAATATTCGCCAAAGTTTGCCGCACATTTCGACAGTGTTTACCTGAATGCAAAATTGTTTGAACGCATCAAGACGCTTTATGCAAAGCGCAATGATCTCGGCCTGGATGCCCAAGGCGTGCGTCTGATCGAACGCTATAACACCGACTTTGTCCGTTCCGGCGCAAACCTTACCGAAGCACAAAAAACCCGCATCAAGGCAATCAATGCCGAGATGGCCACTCTGCAAACCAAATTCGGACAAAACACGCTGGCTGAAGTCAATGATTCCGCCGTGATTGTTACCGATAAGGCAGAGCTTGATGGACTGTCGGACGAACAAATCGCCGGACTGGCCGAAAGCGCGAAATCGAAAGGAATGGAAGGCAAATATCGCATTGCCTTGCTCAACACGACTATCCAGCCACTCCTGCCACAAATCAATAATCGCTCGCTTCGCGAACGCATCCACAAAGCCTCCATTTCCCGTGGCAGCCGTGGCAACCAATGGGACAACCGCGACATCGTTGCAAAGGTTGCCAAACTTCGCGCCGAACGTGCGTCCATCATGGGTTATCCGAATTACGCAGCCTTCGGTCTGGCCGAAGAAACCGCCAAAAATCCGGAAGCCGTGAACAAGATGCTGGCTCAATTGGCACCCCCTGCCGTGGCAAATGCC
>JAKQKT010000067.1 GCA_029560515.1 Pseudomonadota bacterium | reverse complement strand
GCGTCATTCGTCCGCTTGGCGGCACCAGCTTTTGCGCAACATAGTCACCTCGTTGTATTTCGGCAAATACCTTTGTCGTAATCTTATCGCCACGATAGGCTCCACGGCTTCCGAAACCACTCGCCGGTTTGAAGAACCAGTTTTTTCGATCTTTCCAAAGGCTTTCCGCATTCGCTTCAACAAGTGCCAATGTTTTTGGCACATGCTGCAGCAGTAAATCAATGGTCTCAGGCGGAACCTGCCATTGAGCCAGGCGATCCGCGTCACTGAGCAAAATCATGTTGCGTTTATTGGCATGCAAGGCATGTGCGCGGGGATGCGGAGAAAATACCGAGGCATCGCCGATATACGCCTCACGCAGTTGCCGATGCTCCGGCAAATCGAAATAGAAATCGGTGAGCCGGTTGTAAACCATATCGACCGCACCATTCGCATGCCGCAATGTATTGTCCTGCAGCATCAGTTCGGAAGGATCGGCAATCACCACTTCAATACCACTCGACTCCATCAGCTCTTTGAACAACAGAAATTCCGGATAGAGATACTGTGTTGCGGGCATGGTATCCACGATGGCGATGCGAACCAGGGTCTTGTCACCGCGAGCCAGCGTCCACTCTTTGCGAAACATGGCAACCAGCCTTGATTCAACTCCCTCTGCAGCCACCGGAGTTCCGAGCAAATCGCCGATGCCGATACAGCATGCCTGCTGAGCCTGCATCATCGCCACATTCAGGAATGCACCACCGGCATTGGTATTGATTTCAATTAAACGAACGCCGCCAGCACCGACATGGAAATCGTAACCCATGAAAACGCCAAGCGCAGGCATCTCTTTTCTTGCGATAACAGGGGCAGTTTGCATTACCGCTTCATTCCATTGCGGCATTGCCATGACTGACTCGATGGCCTTCACCACTTCACGCATTTGCCTGATTTGCGTATCGGCGATGAATACAGGTGCAGAAGAAAATAAATGCGGATGCGATTGCAGCAATGGCTGCACCACGCCTATCCGGGCGAAATTATCCTGCATCCGTTCGAGCAAGCCCGGAATATCCGTCCCGATGCAAAAACACTGCCGATTGAGTTGCTCGGCATATTGTGTAGCAAGATCCGGTTTCAGGGACATGACCAGGGTTTCCATTGATTTTTCAGGTTTGCTGCCAACATAGTATGCATCGGATCCGGGGATGGAGATTTTCCAGCGAACTCAGATGATGTCCCATTGCTGACGATTGAAAGACAATCCGCGTGAAAGTGTTGACCTTTGATGGCCGCACAGCGAATTATTTAACGTCTTCATGAATACAGCATCGCAATACGAGGAGCCGCATATGCCATCCAGTAAAGAAGTCAGGGATTTTGAACGCGGGATTGACTTACACCCTGAATGGCCGCGCGTGATCTGCTTCGGCGACTCCTGGTTTAATTATCCGGTCAAGCTGATCGACTTGAACAAGCAATTCGAGCGACTGTATCGCAAGGCCTTTTTCTACAATGAGTCGGTGCTTGGCAGGGAGAGCAGCCAGCTCAAGAAACTGCGGATGCGGCTGCAAGGACTTTTGCAGCAATATCAATTTGACGTACTACTGCTCTCCATGGGCGGCAATGATGTGGTGGGTTCCGAACTGCGCGAATTCATCAAGCATAGCGATGAACCCAGGATTTCGGCACGCGCTCTTGGGGACGCATACCCTCCCTGATTAACCAGCATATCCACCTCGCTTCGTTTGAAAACAGTTTGCGCTACATCGCCAGTGACTATCAGCAGATAATCGACTTGCGCAACCAGATCAGCCCCGACTGCGAAATCGTGATGCATAACTACGACTATCCCTGGCCGGACGGGAAACCTTACAAATTATTCGGAAACAAACTGGCCGGGCCATGGATAAAACCCTTCATGGAAGAAGTGGGCGTCAATGATTTTGCATCGCAGAGAATTATATGCAGCTGGCTGATTGACCAATTTACCGAAATACAAAAGGAACTGCTGAGCCGAAATCGACGCATCCGCTGCGTTGATTCCCGTGGTCTGGTAAACAAAGGCAGCGAATGGGACAACGAAATACATCCGAAACGTGCAGGCTTCAGGCGCATAGCCGAAATCGCGTGGAAACCGATACTGGATCCTTTACTTTCATGAGACTTTTTCGGGGAAGAACGTGAATCAGGAAAGACGACAACTGATTATCTGTTGTGATGGCACGAACAATACGCTTACTGCCAACGACCACGACACCCATGTCCTGAAAACTTTCGAATTGCTGGCGAAAGCAGAGAAACCCTCGCAAATTCTTTATTACGACCCCGGCGTCGGTGCACCAGATGCACTGCCGAGCACAGGTCTGGACGAGTGGATCCGGAATAAATGTGCACGCTTGTGGGGGCTGGCTTCGGGTCGCGGAATTTATGAAAACATCAGCCAGGCCTATTTATTCCTGATGACGCATTACCGCCCGGGCGATCAAATTTTCCTGTTCGGTTTTTCGCGTGGAGCATTCACTGTTCGCTGCGTATCCGGCATGGTGCATTTGTTCGGCATTCTCGACTCGCACCACGAGTCCATGCTGCCGACCTTGTTGCGTGTCTATTTTTCGGCCAGGGAGAAAACTCGATTTTTCAGGATTGCGAACGATGCGGGCTTCTTTATCAAGTCATTGCTGGGCATCGAGGCACCGCAGGAAATAAACAACAGGGACGAGGTCGCCACACAAATCCGGAAAAATTTTGGCAGCGGCGAAAGAAAGGAAGCCGGAATTTATTTTGTCGGCGTCTGGGATACCGTCTCTTCGGTCGGACTTCCGGGTTTCAGCGTCAGCATGAGCTCGAATCCCAACATTTTGAACAAGCGCATCCGGCATGTGCGTCATGCCCTGGCACTCGATGAGCATCGCTCACAATTCAAGCCGCGTGTATACGAGCAAAACGATTTCGGCGATTCCTCAAGCGCCCAATCACTCCGGCAACGCTGGTTTCGCGGTAACCATTGCGATATTGGCGGCGGCTATGCCGAAAAGACTGAAACCGCACTGTCAAACCAGTCATGGCGCTGGATGCTGGATGAAGCCAGGCGATGCGGACTCGAGATCGGCGAAATACCGCAAAAAGAGCCGATACCGTTTCGAGTGCACGATGAAAGCCATTCCATGCCCTGGTGGGCCTTACTGTCTCTGTCTCAGCGACAAACCCGGGACTTGAAGGCGACAGATTATGCAGATGAGCCCTCCACGACCCTTAACTGCCATGCAATATTGCCGCCGGAGCGCGTGGAATTCCCTGCAAACTCGGTATGGTCGCAAGCACGAAACAAAAAATCCCTGTTCGCGGCAATAATCGGCTGTGGGCTATTCAGCCTGGCCTATGGCGTTTGTCTGCAAGAATTCATTGCCGCTCCCAGTTTGAGCATTGCCGAGATCGCGGCTTTTTTTCATGACGCTTGGCGTCAAGGCATCGCAATGAGCCAGGCACAACTACTTGCGGTCTTGCATCCTGGACGCTTGGCAGAATTCGGAAGCACCGCGCATCCCTATATTGCCCTGTTCATCGCCGATTTGGGACTGATCGCGAGTTATGGCTTTTTACTTGCGCGTTTACTGTCCCGGGCTTTCGCATACCGTGTGGGTTTC
This sequence comes from Pseudomonadota bacterium, assembly GCA_029560515.1. Classification (GTDB taxonomy): domain Bacteria; phylum Pseudomonadota; class Gammaproteobacteria; order Xanthomonadales; family Xanthomonadaceae; genus Arenimonas. The sequence continues at coordinate 1,556 of JAKQKT010000067.1, read as the reverse complement.
ACGCAATTGGACAGCAAGGATACATTCGCCAACACCGCAGGACGATTGCTGCCGCTCTTGATGGCCGCCGATCTGCTCGAAAATTTCATGACGGCACTCGCCTTGAATCACGAAAATATATTTTTATGCCTGATGGTGAGTCTGCTGTCGGCGACAAAATTCTTGCTGTTCGCCATTACCATCACTGCATGTATAGGCCTGCGATTTAGCAGGAAATAACATGGCAAATCGGCGCGCATGTTTTACAGCCATCACGATAATCGCCAGCCCTGCCATCCTGTCCACAATGCAGCCATGATTAACATCAGGCCAATCATTCGTCCGAGCCGGACTTGTCCGGATTTGTTCGTGTGCAGCCAGACGCGAATACTTGCCGCGCCCATTACGATGATTCCGTACACCAAAATCTGTGTCAGGGAAATGATACTGCCGAGTATCAACGCTTGTGTCGCAATGGGTCCATATTCCCTGCGAATGAACTGCGGAAATATGGCCAGCATGAAAACATAGGCTTTCGGATTCAGCAGACAGGTAACAAAGGCGCGCACGAAGATTGCCTTGTATGTTTTCGGCGATGTTTGGGAAATTTCATCGAGTGCCGTCGTTCCGCGAAACAGCGACACTCCAATCCACGCGATATAGGCCGAACCGGCCAGTAGCATCAGGTTGAAGGCCTGCGGAAATGTCTTCAGCAACAAGCCGACTCCCAGCACTCCCATTGCGACATGGATCATTCCGCCCGCCACTATGCCGGCGACCGCAAGGAATCCCGCTTTGCGACCACCTGCCAGACTGCTTGCCATTACGTAAGCCATGTCCATGCCTAGCATGACAATCACGCCGAACACCAGAAGGAAGAAAAGCCAGAGATGGCTGGTCTGTGTCAGTTCCATTATTTTTGCGACCCGGCGTCTTGATTGACACGTTCAAAGCGCATGAACCAATTGTCGTCCCAGGTTTTGCCGTCGTCGCTAGAAGACGCCTGTTCCCAGGTCACTTCGTTTCCGGAAATACGTTTCCAGATGCCACGCACCAGGATTGTTTTTCCGTCCCAGGAATCGGTCGCGATAAAAGTACCGACATCGCCATCAAAGCGACCTTCTATCGGTGATTGCAAAACACCACTTCCCGCCGAGACCCAGGCATCCAGCCAGACACGCCGCTTGATGTCGAAGGTCCGCATCGCACTACCGAACGGTATGCCCTTGGCATCACGCAATTCTTCGACACTGACAATGCCGTCGAGCAGAGTGAAAAAAGACGCTGTCCCCTCGAACTCGATCCATTCCTGCTTCCCGTTTGCAGGTTCCTTGAGTTTTTTATGATGCACACGCCACTTCCCCGCCAGGAAATAAAAACCTTCGGTTTCGCTGGGCAAGTGATTTTTTGTGGCAACGGCGTCAGCCGCATTGGCCTGGTTCGTCATGACAAGCAGTGCTCCTGAAAAGACTAATGTGATTAAAGTTTTCGATATTGTTCCGATCATCGGTTTGGCCTCATGGTGGATAGTGCAAACACAGGCTACCCGCCAATACATGACACCGAATGTCATGTAT
>JAKQKT010000243.1 GCA_029560515.1 Pseudomonadota bacterium | reverse complement strand
GCGATCAGTTCTACCGCGTGTTTCTCGCAAAGCAGTTTCAGGCTATGCAGCGAAGCATCCCATTGTTTGCGTGGTTCGTGCGGATAAATGGTGTCGTGCGCAACCAGCTTGCCGGTTTTATCCACGATGGCCATTTTCACGCCGGTACGAATTCCCGGGTCAAGGCCTAGTACCGTGCGCGCGCCGGCGGGAGCCGCCAGCATCAGGTCTTTCAGGTTATCGCCGAATATGTTGATGGCTTCCGCCTCGGCTTTTTCGGTCGCCTGGTTGAACAAATCGAGCATCAGGTGCAAATGCAGTTTCGCGCGCCAGGTCAGGCGGCAGGCATCCATTAGCCATTTGTCGGCAGGCCGGTCGAGATTTTCGATGCCCGCTGTTTTCGCAACACGACCCGTCGCATAAAGATTGCCTGCTTCGATGTCGCCGCCAGGATCAAGGTCGAGGTTCAAAATTTCCTCGCGACGTGCACGCAACAAAGCGAGTAAACGGTGCGATGGAATATTCCGCAATAACTCACTGTGATCGAAATAGTCGCGGTATTTTTCACCGATGGTTTCCTTGCCCTCGGTGACCTTGGCGCGAATGATGCCGACATCGCTCATCCATTGTCTCAGCTCACCAATCAGTGCGGCATTTTCACCCCAGCGCTCCATCAAGATCGAGCGCGCGCCTTCGAGAGCCGATTTGCTGTCGTTGATGTCGTGGTCGACATTGAAAAATTGCGTGGCAAATTCTTCAGGAACCCGTTGTGGATTATTCAGCAGACCGTCCGCCAACGGTTCGAGTCCGGCTTCGCGTGCGATTTGTGCGCGCGTGCGGCGCTTCGGCTTGTAGGGCAGGTACAAATCTTCAAGGCGAGCCTTGTTGTCGGCTGCATTGATGTCGTTTCGCAATTCATCGGTGAGTTTTCCCTGTTCCTCGATACTGGCAAGAATCGCGCCGCGGCGTTCTTCCAGCTCGCGCAGATAGCGCAAGCGCGTTTCCAGGTCGCGCAGTTGCGTGTCATCGAGTCCGCCGGTCACTTCCTTGCGATAGCGTGCGATAAACGGGACGGATGAACCTTCATCGAGCAGTCCGATGGCGGCAATAACTTGCTGGGTTTGCGCCTTGATTTCCAGCGCAATGATGTCGGCGATTTTCTTGTTGTGCATGGTTTTTTCTACGAATGAACAGGGTGCGCATATCGCGCACGACTTCAAATAGGGAAATGATTGTTGGCACGCGATACGCGCGCCATGCAGCGGGTCATGTTGTTATGCCGGACTGCCGTCCGGGTTTTTATCCAGCAGCCAC
>JAKQKT010000202.1 GCA_029560515.1 Pseudomonadota bacterium | reverse complement strand
CGCAACGCCGGAATTGCCTTCGGTGACGGAGACATCATTGATCGACAGATCGGGAGGCGTTGCGACCTGAATCGTCCAGACACGCGAATGCACCATGTCAGTACCGGCCATGGCGGCCTTCACCAGTGTCGAATTGTCGGTGACACGCAATTCCAGACTGCGGGTACTCGGACTTGCGGTCAGTTGCTGGAAGTTGTAACTGCTTCCAGTGGCACCGTTGATCGCAACGCCATCGAGATACCACTGCATCGTCAATGTGTCCGGCGTGGGTCGCAATACGGTGGCGCTGAAATTTACGGTATTGCCCACGTTGTAAGCGACGCTGCTTGCCGCCGATGGCACTTCGGTACCGGGGTCGATGAGATCGATGCCGGTCGATGGCGTACCCCAGCCGCCCCGATAGAGTTTCAGCACATAGGCTTGCGCACATATCGAACAAAATTCGGCGCCAAGACTTCGCATGCCGCAAGTATTGGCGGGCCGATACATGCCGGTATTCTGGTAGCGCGCGCCCTGGAACAAACCAATATCGGTACCACTGGTAGTGGGAATGGGCGTCGCCGGCGCAATCCAGCTATTCCACTTGATCAGCGCACGACTGGTTTGATCGGTGACATTCACTTCGCAGGCGGGGCTGGTGACGTCACTGCAAGCGGGAAAACCGGGATAGGCGGAATTATATTCGTCGGCAAGATCATGGAAGGTGTGGCCGTATTCGTGGATCACGATCAGGCGCGCATTGGTATTGGTCGTGGTCACCGCAATGCTGCCGCCGGAGCCGCCATAAACCGCATCATTCATGATGACGACCAGTTGATCCCAATTCGGAAACGCACTGGCGGCGGCATAAATTTTCGAACTGTTGATGGTGACCAGACGGTGGATTTGCGATGTGCAGAATTTCCCGTCAAACGCGGTATTCACGAAGATGCCCGCACCTGCGGCCTTGGGATCGCTTTGTGCAGCGGTATCGGCACAGCAACTCGATGTCGTGCAACCGGCCTGGTACGGAGGATGGTCGGCACCGGACTGAGCCGATGCGGTGAACGTGGTCGTCCAGTTCACCATGTTGGCGTATTGCTTGTAGGGCGAATAATTGAACATCGAGACGCGCAGGTTTTCCGCGTCGGTATTGAACAGGGTTTGTTCCGCACTCGTATAACCATCGCCGAAAACGAGAATATCGACACGATTGGCCGAATTGACAAAAGCTTTCGACGGCGGTGGTACTTCAATTTTGGCGAGTGCGAGTTTCGATGCATTGGCCGCCACGTTTTGCACATTCAATTCCGACTGCACGCCCATGTATTCGAGCTTGATGCGGGAGCCGGCTTTTGCCGGAATGCGCAATGCGAAAGAGCGCTCCTGCTGCTCGACTTGATAGGCCTTGATATCGCCGTCAACGCCATTGGCGGCAAACTCGCCACGGATGAATCTTGGTACTTCGGCGATATCGAACCAGCCGGCACCGCTGATGAAAAGATGATCGGCATCGTGCAGGGTGGACTTCATTCGCGTTGCCGATGACTGTCGCTCGTCCGAAAAATTCACTTCCCGATAAAATACCGGTTGTGCCTTGCCGGTATCGTCCATCGTCACGACGATGTAGTGCCCGGGTGCGGCAAATGAAACCGGGCTGAAAAGCACGGCGAGCAGGACGACAAACGAGGTGAGTATATTTTTCATGGCAGCAATCTTAACCCCGGAAAGCCGGCATTGGGCAATGGAATTTTCAGCTAGGTGAAATCTGTCATCCAGCTTCCAGCCCTGCAAGCCCGGCCTGGGTTACTATCCCGACCAATGAAAAAATTACTCGCCCTGCCAAACGTACAACTGCTGCTGGCGCTGGTCGCCTTGGTCTTGTTTTATCCGTTTCTCGAGCGCCTTCAGTCCGGGCGGCTCGCGGTCATTGCCTTTGACTGGGCGATACTTGCGCTGGCGCTGCGCTCGGCAAGTTCCACCGGGGTTCAAACCCGTTTGGGCTATGCCCTATTGATCCCGACCATTATCTTGCAGGCTTTGGGGGCACTGACCGGCGCAGGCTGGATCTATGTCACTGTCATGCTGTTCCAGGCGGCACTGCATGGCTTCGTGATTGTCTGCCTGTTCCGCTATGTGCTTCATGATGAAGTCATGACTCTGGACGAGTTGTTTGCCGCCGGTTCCCTGTACGCGATGCTGGCGTTTGTATTCGCCTATTTGTATTCGATTGTCGAATATCTCTGGCCTGGTGCTTTCTACATCAATGCCGGCAATAATCCCGATGGTATTTTCAGCTGGTTCGAGATGCTGTATTTCAGTTTCACCTGTTTGACCAGTGTCGGGTTTGGCGAAATCACGCCTGTCAGCGATCACGCGCGTTCGCTGGTGATGATCCAGCAATTGATCGGCGTGTTGTATCTGGCCATCGTCATTTCACGACTGATTTCCATGCATTCAAGAAGAATGCGTTAACCAGCAATTGTTGAAGATAGAAAAAAGCCCGGATGTGAATCATCCGGGCTTTTCATTACATGATTTGAAATCCGCGATGTGACGTGAATCAACCGCCGAAAATATTTTTCAGAAGATTCTTTTTCTTTTTCGGCTTGCCATCGTTATTGTCTTCATCATCCTGCTCGTCCATTCCCGACATATCCATTCCAATCGGCGTCATGGTGGTGGATTTCACGCGGACACGAACATTCCATTCCGGGTCCCAGGGCGTTTTCGGATTGGCGGGTTTCGGCGGATAGACGAAATGCGTTTCCGGCCCGAATGCCACCATTCGCAACATGCCGCCACTGCCGCCTTCGTTACGGCCTTTGGCTGCCTCGAAAATACCTTTTGGCATCGCACAGCTCGTAACTTGCGGGGCGAGTAATACTTTTTCCTTGATCCATTTATCGACGGTGGTTGGCGGTAAATAATCGATGATGCCAGAACCGGCATCTGCGGTTTCCGCGCTACTCCAGATAACGGTGGCATCACCTTGCTGACCGAACGCCTGCATGAAATAGCCGCGCGCCTGACTGATGGATTGCCAGTTCCAGGTGATGCCGCTATCGAGATTGCCGGCACTGCGTAAACTGATTTTCGGCATGAAGTCCTGATTGTTTTCCAGCTGGAATTTCAGCGACTCGGGAATCCTTTCTCCGGTCATCACGTGCTCACCAATCGTGGAAGCATCATTCGAAACGTTCTGTCGATTTTTCTCGTTCGGCCATGTCACATACCCCGGACCAATTTTCGCCGTGCGATCGGGAATGTAGCGGCCTTGCATCGCACCGCTGGCTTTGATCTTGCCGTCCTGCGAGCTCATCTCGATCACGCGTGGCTGGCCCTTGCGGATGGTGCTGCCGCAGCCCCAGTAAATCAGGATACGCACCTTGAAGTCCCGGATTTCCCCCGCCTCTGGTGTGCCCGGCTCGCCCGGTCTTGCCGGCGTTTCCTTGTACGGCAGCAAGGTCAGGCTCTTGCCGAGCTTCAAACCCGAAGGAATGGATTGTTCCACCGGAACGCCGGGTTTCAGCGTGTTCAACAGGGCAATGTCCATGTATTGACCAGGCGCCGCGCCATAGCGGGTAGCACCATAGGTGTTGTTGCCGCGCTTGCCGCCGAACATGTTCATCGCTAAACCACCCATTCCGCCCATATCCGGCATACCGGCAAAACTATGGGTGGCAAGATCAATCCAGACCTGGGTTTTCGGAGCTTTGTTTTGCTGGCTGGCAGCAGGCATGACGGCGATGGCGGCGGCCAGCGCGGTCAGGTAAATCGGTTTGAAATGTTTTGCAGACATGCGGCACTCCCTGGGAATAAAACCAAAACAACATGTGGAGTAAACGCAGATCGGCTATTTGTCAGGCCAGTGGTTTACTCGGTCAGCTTCAACACACCTTGCAAGGCGCGGGCCACCGTCTGGCGGCGAACTGCCTCGCGATCACCATCGAAATGGAACACTTCGGCATCGGGATAACGGCCACGTCGTTTCCATGCAATCCAGACCGTGCCTACTGGCTTATCCTCTGTGCCACCGCTGGGGCCAGCAATACCGGTGACGGCTACCGAAATGCTCGCACCCGAAGTAATCATGGCGCCGGACACCATTTCGATAGCAGTTTCGCGGCTGACGGCACCATGTTGCATCAGCGTTTCCGGCCGCACGCCCAGCAGGGCTTGCTTGGCTTCATAACTGTAAGCCGCCATGCCGGCCTCAAACCAGTCCGAGCAGCCGGGAATATCGGTGATCATTTTGGCAATCCAGCCCCCCGTGCAGCTCTCGGCAGTCACCAGACTGAGGTGGGCGGCTTTCAGCGCACTGCCTACCTGCTCGGCCAGCAAGTGCAGGCTATTGTCGTCGTAAACCATTTTGTCGTGGGTGATGTCGTTCATTCCATTAGAATAGAGGGCCTTGCCGACGAAAGCCATGCTGTCGACGTAAATCATGAGTCAAGCCGATACCAGCCAACACACACCACTAATGCGGCAATTCTTTGCGGCGAAAGCAGAATATCCGGACATTCTGCTGTTTTTCCGCATGGGCGATTTTTACGAGCTGTTTTACGACGATGCCCGCAAGGCGGCGCGACTGCTCGATATCACATTGACCCAGCGCGGCAATTCCGCCGGACAGCCGATTGCGATGTGCGGTGTTCCCTACCATGCCGCCGAGGGTTATCTCGCGCGATTGGTGGCCTTGGGTGAATCGGTCGCGATCTGCGAGCAAATTGGTGACCCGGCGCTGGCAAAAGGTTTGGTCGAACGCAAAGTGGTTCGCATCGTCACACCGGGAACGGTGACTGATGAAGCGATGCTGCAGGAACGTCGCGACAATTTATTGCTGTCGATCTCTCGCGGAAAGCAAGGCTTCGGATTGGCTTGGGCCGATCTGTCGGCAGGCCGTTTCCTGGTCAATGAAGTCGCCAATGAAGATGCACTGCAAGCTGAACTTGCGAGACTGGATCCGGCGGAAATCCTGATTCCCGATGAAGACGGGCTTCCGGCATTTCTGGAAACCATCACCGGCATCCGACGTCGTGCGCCGTGGTTGTTCGATAGCGACACCTGTCGCCGGCAACTACTGCGTTTTTTCTCGCTGCATGATTTAAGCGGATTCGGTATCGACAACAGGCCATTGGCGATTGGTGCCGCCGGTGCCCTGCTCGCCTATGTTGAAGAAACGCAGAAACAGCGATTGCCGCATCTGTCGAACATCGTGCTGGAATCATCCGACGACAGCATCGCGATGAATGCCGCAACGCGTCGCCATCTCGAACTTGATTCACGAACCGACGGCAAGATCGAACATACGCTGCTCGGCGTTCTGGATTCCACCGTCACGCCGATGGCAGGACGATTATTGCGTCGCTGGCTTCATCGTCCACTTCAGAATCGTGTCGTCGTCAGCGAACGTTTGCATGCGGTAAAAACGCTGATCGAAACCCGCAGCGACCAAAGCCTGCGTGAACAATTCCGGGCACTCGGAGATATCGAGCGGATTCTTGCGCGGGTTGCGCTGCGTTCGGCCAGACCGCGCGACTTGAGCACGCTACGCGATGCCCTGCTTGCCTTGCCCGATCTGGCAAAAGCACTGGCTCCGCTCGATTCGCCGCGCTTGAAAGTATTGCTCGATGAATGCGGACAGCATGATGCGCAGGCGTCGCTGCTGAAGTCTGCGATCACGCCACAACCGCCAGTCTTGCTGCGCGATGGTGGCGTGATCGCAAACGGCTACGATGCCGAGCTCGATGAATTCCGCGAACTGGCGACCAATGCCGACCAATTCCTGATTGATCTGGAAATTCGCGAGAAAGCGGAGACCGGCATTCCGACCCTGAAAGTCGGCTACAACCGCGTGCACGGTTATTACATCGAAATCAGCAAAGGTCAGTCGGTGAAAGCACCGACGCATTACACACGCCGACAGACATTGACGGGTGCCGAACGTTACATCACCGAAGAATTGAAAAACTTCGAAGACAAAGTGTTGTCTGCAAAAGACCGTTCTCTGACGCGTGAAAAGTTTTTGTATGAAAACCTGCTCGATGCCCTCAACGAAAATCTTGAATCACTCAAACGCTGTGCATCGGCATTGAGCGAACTCGATATGCTGGCATGTTTCGCGGAACGCGCGCAGGCACTGGATTGGGCCTGTCCGGAATTGTCCGATGCACCCGAAATCCATATCGAACGCGGTCGTCATCCGGTCGTCGAAGCGGTGCGCAGCGAACCGTTCGAACCGAATGATTTGCAACTGGACGAAAACCGCCGCATGTTGATCATCACCGGTCCGAATATGGGCGGTAAATCGACATACATGCGACAAAATGCATTGATCGTTCTGCTCGCACACATTGGCAGTTACGTGCCTGCCAGCGCAGCGGTCATCGGGCCGATAGATCGTATTCTCACCCGCATCGGTGCGGGTGACGATCTCGCGCGCGGACAATCGACCTTCATGGTGGAAATGTCGGAAACCAGCTACATCCTGCATCATGCGACGAAAAATTCCCTCGTCCTGATGGATGAAATCGGTCGCGGTACATCCACTTACGATGGCTTATCCCTCGCCGAAGCCTGCGCGCAGCATCTGGCCGAAAAAAATCGCGCCTACACCCTGTTCGCCACGCATTATTTCGAACTGACGGCGCTCGCCACGCAGGATAGCGGCATTGCCAATGTGCATCTCGACGCCATCGAACACGGCGACAAACTGGTGTTCATGCATGCGGTGAAAGAAGGACCGGCCAATCGCAGTTTCGGCTTGCAGGTGGCGGCACTCGCGGGCTTGCCGCGCAGTGTTATTTCACATGCAAAACGCACGCTCGCCGAACTTGAAGCGAGGCCATCGCACGCTAGCGAAATGTCGCCAGTCACGCTTGAACAACCACAGCAGATGGGATTATTCGTGAAACCGTCGCCGGTACATGATGCGCTGGCGGCGATTGACCCCGATGAACTCACTCCGAAGCAGGCACTGGAAGCCTTGTATCGGTTGAAACTGCTTAATTGATTTTTTTGCAAGACAAGCTTGTTCCCGGCGAACACCGGGACACGGAAGCAGAATAAGAAAAAAACTTAGGTGGAAGCTTCCTCAAAACAGGGCAATTCGCCTTCAGGCACGTACCAGGCAGCACGCGACGCCCAATGAATATTCCGGTCCGGTTTTGCATCCGGATCATCGTTCAATCCGCCGGCAGGTACGATGTAAAATTTTTCGTTTTTCGTCAGCCAGGGCAGTGCCGAACCGCAAACGGTGCAAAAAGAGGTGGAGAAGGCACGAACATCCGGCATCCTGAATACCTTTATGTTTTCCTCACCACGCAACCATTTAAATTGCGCGGCTTCCATCATGATGTTGGCCGCATGTGCCGAGCCGGAATTCTTTCGGCACCGCGAGCAATAACAATATTGGAAAAACATAAACGGCGGCATGATTTCATAAGCCACCGAACCACATAAACACGAACCGCCAATAGCTTGCGCATCCATTTCTTTCTCCCGATTCAGTGCCGGACTGTCATGCAGTGAGCCTGTCGAATGAGACTTGGCTAATGATATTTTGCCCGTGATATAGTGAAAATTCATCCAGGGAGAAAGTCATGAGCAATGATTTACTGAATTCCATACTTGGCGCATTGGGGCCAAAAACGGTCGAGCAAGTCGCCAACCAACTGGGCACTGATCCGCAGCAAACCGAGGGCGCCATTCAGGCGGCCCTGCCCTTGCTGCTTGGTGCAATGGGTAAAAATGCCAGCCAGCCGGAAGGGGCACAAGCCTTGCATTCGGCACTCGAAAACGACCATGCCGGCCTGGATTTGGGCAGCGTGCTCGGCGCCGTCATGGGTAACGGCAACGCAGGCGGATTAGGCGATATTCTTGGCGCGGTGATGGGCAACGGCAATTCAAGTTCGGCGCCGAGTGACGGCGAAAGCATTCTTCGTCATGTCTTCGGCGGACAACAGCAGCGTGCTACACAAGGACTTGGTCAAGCCACCGGACTGGGTGGTCAGGGAGCGAATCAATTGCTCGCCATTCTTGCGCCCATCGTGATGCAGATTCTGGCCCAAAAAACGGCACAAAATAACTGGTCACCGGCACAACTTGGCAATGCGCTCGGACAGCAAAAACATGCGGTTGCCCAACAAGGTGGCCTGGCCGGAAGCCTGATGAATGCCGTACTGGATAAAGACGGCGACGGCGATGTCGATTTTTCCGACATGCTGAGTCTGGGTGCCGGATTTTTGAAGAAATAAAGCAGCTTGCGAAGGAGCGACTTTAGGTGCGACAAATAGCGCAGTTCTGTCGCGCCTGAAGGCGCTCCTACAACATGTCGAGATCGCCCAGCGCATTGATCAAGCGCCGTGCACGTTTGTCGGGCTTGGTCGGCGGCGCCTGATAACCGGCATTTTCCATTTTGCGACGCTCCCGTTCGGCCTCGCGTTTAAGGCGACTCGGTTCTGACTCCAGGTAAAGGGTTTGCGCGACACTCGCGCTTCCACGTTTTTCGCTTATCGACAGCACCTCGATTTCATACAACTCATTACTACGGGTAATTCGCAGTTGATCCCGTATTTTTACCAGGCGCGAAGCTTTCACAGCTTGCCCCGACATTTCGACCTTGCCGGTTTCTATCGCGTGCTTGGCCAGTGCGCGGGTTTTATAAAAACGAGCCGCCCAAAGCCAAAGATCGATCCGTATTCCTTGAGAAGCTCCGGCTTTGTCGGTTGAATTCTGCGATGCTGAATTTCTGCTGTTCATCATTCAAATCATGGCTCTTTACTGTTCGTGATCGCAAGTAGTTTTCTGGCCAACTCGACCGAAGCCGGTGCCGCCAGACCGCCGTAATGCTCATCAAGCAAGGAAAGTTCTTCACCCGCTTTTTTGTTCAGGCCCTGATCGAGATAATTTTGGACTTGGGCGAGACCATGATCGATATCTTTCCGCATTCTGGTTTCGCAATCGGAGGTTTCTACGCTTGCCGCCGACACCGAATCGATCCGCATGATCGCATTGTCGATTGCCTGGGCACCCATCAAGGCATGACCGGTGCGTCTCATCGGCTGCATGTAGACATGTTGCACGCAAAAGGAGCTGGCTGCAGTTCTCATTTTGGAATCTTCGAGTTTTACGAATTCATCGTCGGTACCGGTCACCTGAACGATACGGGATCTAGCGCGAAACAACTGGAACAAATCGGACGGCGGCACTGATATTCCGGCGGTGCCGAACGGATCGCTGCCTGAATTCAGGATGGCGCCACGAAAGATATCCGGATAATACAGCGCGACCCGCATGGCAGTTCTTGATCCGCCGGAAAACCCCGAAACAAATACGCGTTCAGGATTTATTTGAAATCGCTTCATGATGTTTTTATAGGCATGCAATGCCAGCGGAATGCGGCGACCGATCATATTGTGGTCATTGCCCGATTTGCGTGCCGCCACATAGATAATGCCGTGGCGATCTAAAACCTTTCGCCATGCAAATGGAATGGGAGCCTCATCGTAGGGAGCGATAAAAACCATCAGGCCATAGCCAGCGTCTGGAACAGCACCCGAGGGCAGGTAAAAATCGAAGCGCTCCTGTTCGATCAAAATGCTTTGTTGCGGTAGCTTTTGTGCATTGTTGCGGTAGTAGGCTTGAATGCGATCCGCAGCAATCGGGCTCATTATTCGCCGGATCATTTCGTCGGTTCCCGCCAGCGGCGAATAATTTGCAAAACTTGAAATGCTGGACTCGCCGGGCAATTCGGCAGCGATGCAACATCCGGAGATGACCATCCAGAATACGAACACGTGAAAACTTCGACCCATTGAACGAATCGAGCAAGCGAAATAATTAGCGAGGATTGCTTTCGCCTTAATCATGCCGACATGTTAAACCGGCAATGATTGAGCGCAATGTGCCGATCGCCATCCGAAAAACATAAAAAAGCCACCCGTAGGTGGCTTTTTCGAAACTTCATGCAAGCAATATTACTTCGCTGCAGACAGATCTTCTTTAATGCGGGCTTTTTTGCCTTCCAGATCGCGCAAGTAGTACAACTTGGCTTGACGTACGTCGCCGCGACGCTTGACCTGAACCGAATCAATGATTTGGCTGTGGGTTTGGAACACGCGTTCTACGCCGAAACCGTGCGAAATCTTGCGCACCGTGAAAGCGGAATTGATACCGGCATTCTTGATGGCGATAACAACGCCTTCATAAGCCTGGACGCGTTCGCGATTGCCTTCCTTAACTTTGACGTTAACGATGATGGTGTCGCCTGGGCCGAATTTCGGCAACTCGCGTTGCATTTGCTCGGTTTCAAATTGTTGGAGAAGCTTGTTCATGGTTGCACCAAACTAAGTAGTTTTAGGTAAGAATTCGTAAGCACTTGGCGTCAGTACAGCCGTAGTGAGTCGCACATTATAAAGGTCAAAGTGCCTGATTGGCTAGGGCTTTTTCACTTTTTTCAGGTGTTCGGCCTGAAATTCGACCAATAAGGCCGCATCGGCCTTGTTCAATGGGCGGCCAGCCAGCAATTCCGGCCTTCTCAGCCAGGTCCGGCCCAGGCTTTGTTGCCGGCGCCACTTGGCAATCGCGGCATGATCGCCGGATAAAAGCACCGGGGGCACGCCTTCGGTACCCCAAGCCTCAGACCGCGTGTAATGCGGGCAATCCAACAAACCATCTTCGAAACTATCCTGGGCAGCCGAATCGGCATGGCCAAGAGCGCCATCCTGCAAACGACCCACCGCATCAATTATCACGGCGGCCGCCAGTTCACCGCCGGACAGAACGTAATCACCGATCGAAATTTCTTCATCGACATTGCGCTCGATAAAACGCTCATCCACACCTTCATAACGGCCACACATCAGAATCAGGCGTTCGGCGGAGGCCAGCTCTTTGGCTTTGGCTTGCGTCAGCGGCTGTCCTTGCGGACTAAGGTAGATGAGCTTGGCAGGAATTTCGGAATCACCACGAATGGCTTCAAGACAGGCGGTCAGCGGCTCGTTCAACATCAACATGCCGGGGCCGCCGCCAAACGGGCGTTCATCGACGCGACGATAATTGCCGGTAGCGTAATCGCGCGGATTCCAGGCTTTCACTGTCAGCAACTCGCGCTCCTGCGAGCGCCCCACTACGCCGATACCGGCGCTTTGGGCAATGAAGTCGGGAAACAAGGTGATGACATCAATACGCATGGTTTCTTCCGTATCGATTAAAAGTCGGCATCCCAATCAACGATAATTTTTTGAGCGTCGAAATCGATGCTCTTGATGTAATCGTCCATCACGAACGGCAGTAAACGCACGCGGTCGCCCTGGACGAACATCACATCATTCGCGCCGTTATTGAACAGATGCGAGACCTTGCCGAAATCGACGCCTTCCAGATTGTGCACCTGCATGCCTTCGAGATCGATCCAGTAATATTCACCGGCTTTCGGGGCCGGGAGACGTGAACGTGGCACCCAGACTTCTGCGCCGGTCATTGCTTCGGCGGCATCCCGATCTTCGATACCGGGGAAAAATACTGTCAGGCCTTTGTTGGTTTCACGGGCACGGATCTCGCCGACTTCCGTTTCCTTGCCCTGATGTACAAGAATCCAGGGCTGGTATTTCAGGACTTGCTTTAGCGGGTCGGTGAACGATTGCAATTTCACTTCGCCACGAACGCCAAAAGCGCCGACCACCCTGGCTACGAGGATGCGGCGCTCTGGATTATTCATTGGACTCGCCATTATTCAATGGCGAAAAGCTTAGGCCGAAGCCTTACCAGCTTCTTTAAACAACACGCTGACTTTGTCGGTCAATTGTGCGCCGTGCGAAACCCAATGCTTGATGCGCTCAAGATTAAGTTCAACGCGTTTTTCTTGACCTTGGGCGACCGGGTTGTAGTAACCCACGCGCTCAATGGAACGACCGTCGCGCTTATTGCGCTGATCGGTCACAACGACGTGATAGAAGGGACGCTTTTTGGCGCCGCCGCGGGCCAGGCGAATCTTGACCATGGTAATTTGCTCTACTTTCTTGAGGTGAATTGGCGACTAACTGTTAAGTAGACCGCCGGGGAGCCGGAGATTATAGCGGGGAAATGCCCTC
>JAKQKT010000194.1 GCA_029560515.1 Pseudomonadota bacterium | reverse complement strand
GCGCGATAGGCAATATTGCTACTCAACCACACCGCGAATTCATAGGTACAGCAAGCGGTCAGCAGCATGAAACCCATGACGGCGAAATCTGAAGCGTTCCAATTCACTTCGCTGCTGAACTGCATGGCGACCAGAGGCACTAGCAACATAAATGCTGCAATGCCCCACACCACGCTCCGCATCGTGTTGCCGCGCCGACCATTTCCGCTTTCGGAACCCTGCATCGTGTTTCGCGTCAGTGCCTGCATGATCTCGCCCCGCTCTTTGTGATGGCGCGATCATCTTCCAACAGGCAAGTGAAAACAGAATGTGGGCTTTGTGTGGCGAACGTGAAGCCTGTATCGGACCTTTGCTCGACCTAGCTTGTTTCCTGAGATTGGCTTTCCGCCCGTGCCACGCGACTGGTCACCGTCAAGTCGGCGGTCACGTTTCCGAGCGTGGCGAAAATGTCCGGAATCACATCCACCGCTACCAGCAAACCCAGGGCATCCACCGGCAATCCTGCCGATTGCACTACCGGCAAGTTGGTACCCATGAAAATGGCAGAACCTGGTAAACCGACCGAACCGATAGATATCAATACCGACAGACCGACGCACACTGCCAAGGTTGCGAGCGGCAAATCGATGCCATAAGCCCAGGCAATGAAAGACACCACGCCCAGATACTGAACCGGGCTGGTAATGCGAAAGAGTGAAACGGCCAAGGGCAATACCAGACCCGTCACCTGATTCGGATAACCCAGTGCCTGTGAGCTGTTCACCATCGCAGGCAAGGTGGCAACCGACGATTGCGTGCTCATCGCAATCACCTGCGCCGGCAGAATTGCCTTCGCATATCGCATCAAGGCTTCGCCTTTTCCGAAACTCGCCACAGCATACAAAATCGCCGTGATACTCAAATACAGCAGGCATAACATCAGGATATAAATGCCAAGCGCCTTGATGATGCCACCACCCGCCTGCGCACTCAGCGGCATGATCAGCGCGAACACGCCCAGTGGCCCGACCCACAATACCCAGTTCACCATCTGGATGATGGTTTCGGAAATACCACGGAAAAAATCGATGATCAGCTTCCTGCGTTCCGCATTTATTTGCGTCAGCGCAAACGCGAACAAAAGTGTAAACGCCACCAGCGGAACAATGGCGCCGGCAGCAGCGGCCGAAATCACATTGGTCGGAATAATCGTGCTGGTCCAATCGCTGCCGTTGGCAGCCGGCAATGTTGTCGCCGATGCAGATTGCAGGGTTTGCATCAGTTCCGGGCTATGCGGCATCAGGCCGAGAAACAGTGGCGCCGCAATTGCAGTGCCCAGACCTGCCAGAAACAAAAGCGTGATGATCCAGATCATTGCACGCCGCGCCACCCTGCCCGATTCGGCGATATCGCTCGCCTGGTTGATACCGACAATCAACAGAGAGGCCACCAATGGCACGATCGTCATCTGCAAGGCATTCAACCAAAGCTTGCCGATTGGTTGCGCGACCGCAGTGATTTTCGGCACCCAATCAGGCGTGAAATGACTTAGCAGCAACCCGGTGACAACACCAAGCAATAAACCGATAAACACGCGAGCAGATGAGGACATAATGAATTCTTGTAAGAGACGAATGACGGGAAGCTACGAGGCTGCCACGATACCAATAAATCCGAAAAACCACATCAAATTTGGTCAATGACCCCTCAAGCTTCAGTCGTTTTTGATTCTCGTAACATGAAGGGTGCGCGTTGATTATCCCAAAGAAGATTGCGCTTGAAGCATATCGTATGTTTCAGGTTCAATACTTACATTGAATGCCTATAATGCTGGAACTCTCCCTGCATTGGTGCCCCATGAATCCAGCACACAGCAAGTTTCGTACCTTGGCAATCGTATTTTGCGGCATTCTTTTTCTGACAGGGGCCGCGAACGTCGACACCCCTAAACCGGTGACGGCAAACGTCAAGCAATCACTTGAAGCTAAATTGCTGTCAGGCATGCGCATCACCACGCTGACACTGGACGACAAGCGGGCCAATATCAATGGTGTTTCGCCGAGCAATGCCTTGATATCCCAGTTCTTGCGTGCGTTGACCTACTCGCCAAACTACTCCAAGATCGAACTGGTCAGCCTGGAACAGAAAAACAATGTCATGCATTTTTACATCATCGCGGACGTTCAATGCCCCACTACCGGCGGCAATTCGAGCGGTGAAAATCTATGCGACAAATCGGCCGTTAAACCTGCCAGTGTTTTCAAATGTAGCGTAGGCGGAAAAACCGTCTTCCAGGATAGGCCCTGCGCGAAAGCCAAGTAAGGTTTATTGGTTTGCAAAATATCCAATCCGGTATCGCTTCACTAGTCCAGATGAATACAGAATATGTACTTCGTGCAGTGAAACCGCAGTGGTCGGTATTTCCTGTTTTTTGAAGTTAACATGCACCCTGCTCCGGATTCGGATATTCCGTAATGCACTTTACTAAAATCCTCTTCTACACCGGCATTGCCTTCCTCATGACGAGCGTACTTGCCGGATGCGGCAGACCCGCCGGTTATCCCGATGCATGGGCCAGGCCCGATAAAGGTTGGTTCGGCCGACTCGACGGTTGCCCCGACCTTCGCGGCCAATATGACGGTGCCAACGAGAACCTGATCGCATTATTGATCGGCATGGACAGCATCCGCATGCGCGAACGTTTCGTTGATCAGCGTGTAGAAGTAAGACAGCCGGAAGACGGCTCGTGGATAGAATTTGAATTTTCAATCAATGAAAACGGGGTTAAACAACTTCAAGCAGGAAATGTCGGTAGAGTAATTGATGGTGCATATCGCAAGATTCGTTATCTTCGCAACCACGATTATTCCTGCCGCAATGGCATGCTGACCCGTGATGGCTCGGAATATCCAAATGTATACGTCGGCAAAGATCGGGAAGACAACCTGATTATCGGTGCAGAGTCCGTGGTGCAGAACTCGATTGGCTGGGGTGACAGCCCCTCGATTGATTTGCCCGACGGTTTGCGCACGCATTGGCTGCGCTTCCTGCATCGCGATCCCGCCGCCGATGCCGCTTTTCTAAGGCAGGGCCATGTGCAAATCAGCCGCGCCGATTGGTTGAACGGTGATGCGGTTCCAGTTTACATCTACAGCTTCGCCGTATCGCCGGTCTGCATCCGTTTGCAATACCAATACACACCAAAGCATTTCACTGAACACTTTATGGCAGAACCCAGCGAACTTTGCCCGGAACCTTGGGGAGAACTTTACATCGGCGACAGCAAAATCGTGCAAATGGAATTTCCCGAATATCCTGACAGTGTTGATAGCTACCATTTGCAAATACGTCCGGCAAACCCGGCTCTCGGCAAGGAAGCCAAGCTTGTGATTATCGATGCAAGGCGTTTACCCGCCCGGCCAAAGGCCCCTGCACTGATTCTGGATAGGCCAGATATGCGAATACCGTAGGACCGACGGAAGTCGGGACCCAGAAACATCAAAGAAGCCAGATCAATGCACTACTTCGAACCTGATTTTTTATTCGCCCCGTTCACCAGAATCAACTTATCCAAATCCTCGCGCCCCAACAATTTTCCATCGAGGACTACGGCGCGAATATCACGCAAATGATGGATGTCTCGTAACGGGTCGGAATCCAACAGCAGCAAATCAGCACGCTTGCCGATATCAACGGAACCCAGCGTATTATCGAGCCTCAACACTTTCGCCGAATTGATAGTGGCTGCCTGCAATGCCTTTGCATTGCTCAAACCACAGGCGACCAACAGTTCGAGTTCATCGTGCATGGAGTATCCCGGATACACCAAGGGCATTGGCGTGTCGGTGCCCGCCAGTATCGGCATGCCGGCATTATTCAATGTTCGCACGATGCTGCAACTCGTTTTCCAACGGAGAGCTGCAAGGCTTGCGTCATCCGGCGTTCTAGGTGCCAGGTTTCTTTGCCATCTGGCTTGCTCGTCTTCACGCAACAACGGCCAACGGATATCTAGCTCGAAATCTTTACTTGACCGGCTTTCGAAATGACTCAGTACCAGTGTCGGTGTCTGGTACTGGCCCGTTGCAGCCACGGCCTTTGCTGCTCGCCGGCAGGCTGCCGGATCGAAACGAGTCAGCACTTCCCTTTCTTGTTCGTCGCGCAAGGCGACTGCAGCCTCGCCACCAAGTTCGCGGCGCGATGCCAGCACTCGTGCTTCGATCGAAGAACAGGCTTCGTAACTCTGCATCAAGTGTTCAACAGTGCGTTGACCCGCACTCGCCGTCTCAAGCCATCCCACTTGTGCCGGCACATGACCATCCACCGCAATCTCTTGTTTGCTCGCTTCGTCGATGATGGTTCGCCATTGCGCCGATGGTACTTCCGAAAACACCTTGATGAAGTCCGCACCGCTCTGTTTGGCATCGCGCACTTGCTGGCGCAAAGCTTGTTCGGAATCACCGTTCACGCGAATACCGGCAGCCAGTATGCGCGGCGCCACCAAGCTGCCATTTTGCACCGCATTGTTCCAATGCCCTATTTGCGGCATTTGTTCCGGCAAGCTCAGCATTTCACGCACACCGGTCACGCCGTTCGCCACAAACAAGGGAAAGGCCCATTCATTCGCGGGACGATGCGAAGCGTTATTGAATAAATGCACATGCATGTCGATCAAGCCCCGGCAACAGGAATTTACCGCGACCATTGATACGGATAGCACCCACCGGAATATCAACTGTCTTGCCAATCGCCCTTATCCGGCCGTCCTCGATCAATACCGAACGTGGACCGATTCGACGTGCTGTCACTACATCGATAACGGTCACATCCACGATCACCAAGGGCGGCTTTTTTTGTGCCGGTGCCGTGGCATGCGCATCGCACAACGCCACCATCGAAATGATGATGGTGCAAAAGATAGTTCGGAACAGGGTCAATATCGACAGCATGCGCTTATCTTACATTCCAAACACACGTCAGGTGGAACCGCCCGCGCTTGACGATTTCTCCGAATATCAAACGTCCACGGGGATAAAGCTGCGGATGCAGCGCAGTTTCCGCTTGCCAGCTAAATGTACGCTGGCGAACAGACAAAAAACCGCCTTTGGGCGATACAGAAGAATGGATACTACAAATGATTTGTCCGGCAAGAAAACGGCAGAAGCCGGAAATGTTTCTCCGCCAATCAAGGCCCCTCCGGATAGTCGTGAAAAGCCCACAGGCATCACCCGTAAAACCTGGCTGATCATCTTGATTGGGGGTGTGCTGATTTTATCAGTCACCGCGTTTTTTTTGAAAAACATTCTGCTTGGCACGCCGGTTGAAGCCTATGCAACGCAAACTACCGAATTGCAACAAACCGTCGTGGCGAGTGGACGCGTCATTACGCCGCAGCGGGTGTCGGTCGCTTCCAAAGTGATTGGACGCGTCAAAAGCATTCCGGTCGCCGAAGGTGAAAAAGTCAGCCGAGGCCAGCTTTTGATCCAGCTCGACAGTCAGGACGAACTGGCAAGCATTGCACAGGCGCAAACCAGCATTGATCAGGCACAGGCAAAATTACAGCAGCAACGCGAGGTTGCTTTACCAGCGGCGAAGGAAGGCCTTAAAAAGGCCGATGCCGATGTCAGGCAATTGAAAAACCAGTATGAGCGAGTCGCGGATCTTAAAAAACGCAACTTCGTTTCCCAAATGCAGCTCGACGAAGCACGCCGCAATCTGGATGTAGCTATGAGCGAAAGGCAAACCGCGTTGCTGCAAGTTGAGACCAATCAAACCAATGGCGGAGACTCGGCACTGATACTCGCCGGCCTGGACCAGGCACGGGCGAATTTAAAATCACTGCAGGTCAGGCTCGATCAGGATTCCATTCGTGCCCCATCCGACGGTGTCTTGATCAAGCGCGATATCGAGCCCGGCGATATCGTCCAGCCTGGCGCATCCTTGATGACGCTGGCCGTTAGCGGCGAAATCCAGATTGAAATCCAGCTGGATGAAAAAAATCTGGCCAAATTGGCGATTGGACAAAAAGCACTCGGCTCGGCCGATGCCTTTCCCGACCAAACGTTTGAAGCTATCGTGAATTACATCAACCCTGGCATCGATGCCATCCGTGGCTCGGTCGAGGTCAAGCTTCGCATTCTCAATCCGCCTGCCTATTTGCGTCAGGACATGACGGTGTCCGTCGATATCGAAACCGCACACAAGACGCTGGCACTGGTGGTTCCCTCCGAAGCGGTGCGAGATGCAAACAGCGATGCACCCTGGGTATTGGTAGTACGTGACAAACGCACGATTCATCAACCCGTCGTCATTGGCCTGCGCGGCGACAATCAAACCGAAATCATCAGCGGACTCGTTAGCAAGGAGCCGGTCATTCTATCCAGCGTCGGCACCATTGTTGCCGGTCAACATGTCCGTGCGCGCATCGTTCCCAAACCGTGAACGATCTCGCGCCGTTTGAATGGATACTCGCCACCCGCTTCATGCGGGAAGGTTTGTTGCAGACGCTTTTTATCATCGCAGGCGTGGCATTGGGAGTTTCCGTCATCGTATTCATGTCGGCATTATTGACCGGCTTGCAGAGCAGTCTTTTCAGTCGCACGCTGGATTTCCAGGCACAAATCATCATTACCGCGCCAGAAGAAATTGCACGCCCCTTGTATGTGCCAGGCAAGGGAGAAATGTCGGCCACCTTGATACAACCTCGTGCACAGCGCCTACGCTCGGTTGATCAATGGCAAAAGGTGCGGGCCCAGATCGAAAAAAAAACCGGTGTCGTCGTCGTGACACCAGTGGTCTCCGGCGCCGGGTTCGTGATCCGTGCCGACGCAAACCGCGCCGTCACACTCACGGGCATCGAACCGGAAACCTATCTGCACCTGATTGCCCTGAAGGACAAAATCGTCGCGGGTAACGCGGAAGTCGGTAGCAACGATATCGTGATCGGAACCGAGCTGGCGAAAGACATGGGCGTATCCATCAATGACAAAATCACCATGCAAACTGCATCAGGTGCAACATCCACACTCAAGGTTCTCGGCATTTACGATTTTGGCAACAAAGCCGCGAATAGCCGATCCGTGTATGTCGCATTGCGCACGGCGCAAAGTTTGTTGAACTTGCCCGGTGGCGCCACCACTCTGGAAGTGAATGTTGCCGACCCCTTTGCGGCGGAATTAATGGCGCAATCCATCCAGGCGCAAACCGGGCTCAAAGCGGAAAGCTGGATCACGGCCAACGAAGATTTTTTTACCGCTTTGTCCGGACAAAGTTTTACTTTCCTGGTGATACGGCTGTTTGTCGGTTTGACGGCCGCACTCGGCATAGCCAGCGTATTGGTCGTATCGGTGGTGCAGAAATCCAAGGAGATTGGCATCTTGCGGGCGACAGGCACGACGCGACAGCAAATACTTCGGCTTTTTTTGACGCAAGGTGCCTTGTTTGGATTATTCGGCTCCTTGCTTGGCTCCGGCCTCGGCTGGGCATTTCTTGCCGCATGGCGCGGCTTTGCCAAAAACCCGGATGGCACGCTATTTTTCGCGATCGATTTCGATCCCCTGCTTTTTTTATATGCCGCCATTGGCGCTGTTTTAGTGGGCACATTGGCCGCCGTTTTCCCGGCCCAGCGGGCGGCAAGACTCGACCCTGCGGTGGCCATTCGTGGCTGATTCCAAAACGTCAATCGATAGCCAAAGCCGCGACGCAGAAACCGATGCAACGCTGCGACTGGAAGGCATAAAAAAATCCTACAAGATCGGAAAGTCAGGCGAAGTGGAAGTCCTGCACGGTATCGACCTGGTACTGGGTCGCGGCGAATTTGTTGCACTCATCGGGCCGTCTGGCTCTGGCAAGAGCACCTTGCTGAACCTGATCGGGCTGCTGGACAAGGCCAGCAGCGGCCTTATGTTTCTCACCGGCATTGCCACCGAAAATCTCGACGATCGAGCGTTGACCAAACTCCGTGCAGATGCGATTGGATTTGTATTTCAATTCCATCATTTGCTGCCGGCATTCACCGCCGTCGAGAATGTCATGCTGCCCTTGCTCGCGAAACAGGGTCGCCCCGACGATGCGATGCGTAAACGTGCTGCCGAACTGATTGACAAGGTCGGTCTGAAGGCATTGGCCAATAACATGGCCAATAATCTGTCGGGCGGTCAGCAACAACGTGTTGCCATCGCCCGCTCCCTGATCATGCAACCGGCTTTGGTGCTGGCCGATGAACCCACCGGCAATCTGGATACCAAATCGGCCGACAGTGTCTTCGATTTGATGCGCGAAGTCTGCGATACCAGCGGAACAACGTTTCTTATCGTGACGCATGATCCGCGTCTTGCGCAGCGCTGTGACCGCATTATCGAATTGGTGGACGGCCTGATTGCATCGGATAAAAAAAATACCCAGGTCCTCACGAAGGGTGATGATTCACCCTTGCCAGTCGCACAACGAGCGGCAACATAAACCCATCGGCTTCAGGATCTTGATAGGGTGCGTTTCTGACGCACCCTCCAAGACGTCCAGGATTGTTCTTTCATGTCATGACTGGTGTTTTTATTTCGCTGGCTTGAGGTCGTTTTGATTCTTGCCTACCGGCTGAATTTCACATAGCTGGCCTTCAAGCCGTCAATATTGTCGTCCCGATAAACTGGAATATTCGTCCAAGTTGCCGTCAGGTCCGCTTGTGCCGGCAACAGGAAAACATTGCCTAGCGTCGTAACGTTGGCGCCTAAAATCGCACCTTTAATACTTCCACTGCTCTTGAACATATCGGCCACCGGCACAACGGAAAGCTGGTACACGCCGGTTGTACGGTTGTCGCTCAGATGATTTCGATAGGTCGCGAGCACCAGGCCTTGATTGATATTGCCGAAATAAACATCACTGACAAGCAAAGTCTGGGGGCTGGTATCCGTCGAGCGCAGCATGACCTGAATAAATACCGGCTCGTAATTTCTCAGTTCGGAAGCCGTGATCACCTCGACCATGCCATTGGTTGTTTTCACCTGCTCCACTGTTCCGTCAACGGCAATGGTTCCGGCGAATATGAGGATATCGGAATGGGTTCTTCCGCCATTGAACTGGAGACCCTCCGGCCTACTCAGAAAACTCGGATCAAGTATCGGAAAACTACTCCCTCTCCTCGCCCTGAAAGCGTTCCTTTCATTGACATCGTTGGAGGAAAGAAAAAACGGCGAGCCATCTGCGAACACCTGTTGCAGAACGGGATCAAAACGAATCTGGTCGATCACACCATCCTCAGCACCATTGGCGTCACCCACTTCCACAATACCGAAAGCCCGCTCAAAATCGATATTCTGGATACTCCCGAGAGCATTGCCCCAGCGCGGATATCCAGCGTTCGTCAAGTTGGCTGCTTTCAATTTGAATTCGGCGCCCCTCACCTTGAACTTGATCAGCTTCTCATAGCGTTTTCCGCCTTGATCAAAAGCGATGAGGTTGAACATCACAGGCCCTTTGAACTGGAAGCTCAGTTCTCTTCTGTCCAAAGACATGCATGGAAGCGGAGATTGCCCGGGCGGCAACAGGTTGGCTGGTAGACAGCCTTCGGTTTCACTGAAAATGCTGCCCTCAAGCAGAAGACTGTGCATTTGCACCACCTGCCTTGCGAGCTTCGGATTTCTCTCGTCGTTCTGCGGAGCATAATCCCAACGTATGACGACGGTGTCGCCAAGCTGTGGTTCCGTAGTCGATACGTCTTTTATTTCCACAAAGGGTGGCTGCACATAAGGCGGATCCGGAAACAAAGGGCAGCCCGATATCGTCAAAATCGTGCAGAACAACAAACAAACCGCGGGCCATTTTCCTGATTGCATTTTCATGGCGCTTCTCCGTACTGGAAAAAAACTGTGTCAATTTTTACCGGGGCGGCCCCGATATTCACGTAAACGCGCTGCGAGAAAAATGCAGGACATGCGTTGACCAAAGTGCTTGCACAAACGTTGCCCGGGTTGCGATCTATCAAACCGGATCGCTGAAGCGCAACCCGTGCTGCGTCGCTGGCGTTAGATTTTCTCTTACGAATTTCTTACGCAAAAACCATAGCCGCACAGTTAAAGCTTTTCCGAACAGCAATTATTTGCTTGTCCATTTTTTATAACGCACGACCTTCGAAAATCATGCAAATAAATTCTGCTTGAACACAATGCGCATGACCGGATTGCGTGCGAAACCCCGTGTCTGATTTTTGCAAGACATCAAACATTACTCACAGGGGAGAAACGCATGACGAACGATACGAACGCAGGTAGTGAACTGGACGGCCTGATGGTCGGTGACATTCAAATGGCCAATGCGGATGAAAGCATCACGACACTTGATCAACTGCTTGCATCAGGCTTTGAAATTCCCTCCGCGATTGCCAATTTCAAACCTGCGCTTCACGAATCGGAAGCGGAAATGAAAGCGAGCGGCGGCCGCATCTTCAGAGCCAGAGGGCAATTCGGCGGATTCGGCTTGCAAGGTGCAAAACCCACCATGAAATTCAAAGTGATGGCTGCCGAGGGTGAAGAAAACCAGGATTTACTTGGCCGCATAGTGGATGTGGTTGTGGAATCCCTTCTGAAATGGGCGTTGGAACAGGCAAAACAGCGCCGCATTGTTATCACTGATCTGGTAATCAAGGAATTGGCCGGGGAATTCGAGCTCGTCACCTTTGAAACCAAGTGGACGATGAACATTGAAATGCAAACCGAATGGGACGACACACTCGTCGTCTTTGTTGGCCAGACGCCCTATCAGTTTCGCCCCGGCGAGGGAAAGAACATTCAACGCAATGTTGAAATCAAGGGCCCCAATGCAGAGCAACGGGGTGAAATCCACGTCGCCATGTACAACACCGCCGGAAAGATTATTGAGATCATCGGCAACTGGAGCATAGATGTACGCTTCAAGGTAACGATGAATGACAAAGTGGCAGGCGAAGCGCACCGCAACGGCTGGGAAGGTCGAGGCGCACGCTTTGATTACGGCCCGTATTATTTTGGTCTGAAGGCATAAGCTGCCAGAGCACGCGCAACATACCCGACCATTGAACGAAACCCGGGTCTATACATCGTGACCCGGGCTTCGGCGCTACACCACCGTGCAAATCTGCACGTTCTTGATCTTGATATCCGCCTCGCAAACGCTTCTGAGAAAGACGTTCTGGCTGTGCACCTTGTGGTCGGTGTACAGGCCCATGTGGTAGCTGATGCCGTCGCGCACCGGGTAGGTTCTTGTGGTGGTTGCCACCAGCGTGATTTCCGATCCCGCGGCCAGCATATCGACGGTGCGGCTGTAATTTGTTGAACCGCTCAGGTTGCGCCTGGCGAGTTCGAATTTGAGAATTTCGTTACCGCCCGGAAGCAGCACATGAAACTCGCAGAGGTAATCGAACCGCGAACCGCGACTGACCGCACTTCGCCAACGACGGGTGAAATCATGCGTCAATTTATTGATGCTGCAGACAATGGTGAATTTGAGGCGGTGCGCACCGGTCGCCTGATAGTTGAAGCAACGGTAGCTATCCCGCAACGAAAGAAAATGCGTGTGAAAGCCGTTGCCGTTATTGCTGACATCCGAATCGGAAAAATGATAAAGCTCGCTATGAATCCGTATCCCGCCCACGGCCCGGTCGCTGCGTCCGAAATTATCGAAAAGGCCAAAGGTAATACCGCCGGTACCGCTACCGCTCCTCTGTCCGGTGCCAGGCACTTCCTCTTGAAACGGCGGCCGATGTATTTCGCACAATGAGGTATTCGGACGGGTGATGTGCGGTGGGGTGGTGATCGTTTTCTTGGTAACTTTCCTGACGACTTTGGCCGTCTCTTTCTTGATGACTGCTTTGGCTGCCTTCTTGACGGCTTTAGGCTTTGGCATCTGATTCCCCCGAATCATTGTTAACTCTGAGGAATACGGGGTGAAACGGGATATGCGGACACAAGCGAAAACCCGTAGGGTGGAACCGCACGCTCTTGGCGATTCCACCAAACATCCGGGCAAAACTTGGTGGATACCGCTACGCGGGATCCACCCTACACAGGATCTACCCTACCTCATATTTTCATAATGATGAAAGGAAGAATACGGCCAATCCGAAGCCTCTTGAACATAACCATGTTTAACGGGGTTCAAGTGGATGTAGGCGATATGTGCAAGCAAGTCGTTCTCATCGCGTATTTGGTGCTCCCAATATCGCCGTTGCCACACCCCGCGTTCGCCTCGTTTTGCACGAACAGCAGATAGCCTCTCGATTTTCGGAATCCCTAGAGAAAAATCCGTTTTTATCCGTCGCCATCGCATTGCAAAATCACAATCATCTTCAGGTAATTTCCACAACCAATGCATATGCTCGGGCAATATGACCCACGCAATTATCTTGAACGGTCTTCGCCGCTTCTCTTTCTCTACACATTCACGCAACAAACGAATATGACGAACAAGCAAATCATTATTGTTGCGTTCAAGCAGATTGATAGTGAAGAAGTAAGTACCGCCCGGCACCCACATACGATGATAATTTGACATACCGCAAGCATGATAAAAATTCGAACTCGGCAATATCAGCGAATACGACAATCAACCGTCAGAAAATCCCTAACTCACGTAGGGTGGAACCGCCCGCTCTTGGCGATTCCACCAAACATCCGGGCAAAACTTGGTGGATACCGCTACGCGGGATCCACCCTACGCAAACGTGATTTTAGAATGCAACTTACAGCCTTGATTGCGGCTTACGGCCTTGATTTATTTCGCAAGCGACAAAGGTAAAACTCCACCAGCAGCAGATTGGGTACAAAACCCAGCCAGGCCACGAGCCGGTAGATATCCATCGGCGGCAATTCAAAATAATGCGCCAAGCCCAATTTCCAGACCCGAAGCGTGATTGCCGACAGCGTCAGTGCGAAACTGCGCAGCATGTGGGCACGGTGTCTGGAAAAATCGCGATCGACGGCGGCGCGCCAGGCTTGCCAAGTGAAATACCACCATAAAACCGACAGGATAAAAAACGCCAGTTGCGAACCCATGCCGCCGTTGGCATAGAACGACATCAGCAAACCGGCCGGCCCGGTGATCAGCAGAATGTCGATCACGTAGATGCGCCCCGCCAAACGATGGATTTGCGGGGCGCGCTGGCGAATGCGTTTGGAAAATTGCGTGAAACCGGCAAGTAATGCAAACAGGCTGGAAAATACATGCACGTAAAATGCCGTAAGCCAGACTTTATTGCCGATGAAATCCTGCTTGATCTGCAGGAAACTGGCATTGGTATCGAAGGTCACGTAGCGCAGGATGATGTTGAGCATCAGATAGCTGAAAAAAGCCAAAACCACGATGCCTAAATACTTTAGTATCTGCACATATTGTCCACGGGGTACGATCATGAGCTCATCGAAATTGAAAACGCTGGCCTGCAGTTTATCGGTAATTTCAGGCTTGATGCTGGCGGGCTGCAGCGAAAAAGCCGCCGAACCCCCGGCCGCTACGAATGTGCCTGCGACTGCCGCTTCGCCCAGTGCCACGCCAGCCAGCACTCCACCGCCCGCCTCGGCTGAAACATTCGAAAAGCTCGGCTTGTTCTCCGGTAAATTCGAACCCAATGATGAGTACAACACCGCGAAGGCTGAATTCGAAAAGTGGGCCGAAACACACGGCGAGGAAGGAAACTACGACATCAAGGCAGTACCCGAGCACCTTCGACGCTTTCTCTACAGGGAACCGATTTATGGCTACTACCTTTTCATTTCACCCAATCGCCTGAGCATAGTCATCGACGACATACGCGACGATAAGACGTTCACTGCCCACAGTGTCGCCGCCGGCAATCAGCGCGAAGTCACCGGCACCTGGGAGCAGATCGACACAGGCTTGCACATGACCGGCAACGAGCCTGGCGATGAACCCAATGACGGCAGTTTCGACATGACGCTTACTGCACAGGGACTCAATGGCACATGGACGCCAAAAACGGCCAGCGTCACGCCAAAGGCTTTCACGCTTGTGAGAACGAAGTTCGAATACGACCCCAAAGTCGCCCAAAGAGCCAGCGAGAAAGAAGACTACATCGACCTGGGTGTTGCCGATTTCGGCAAGAACCCATCCATCGATAAATTAAAAAGCAAAGATGTCGAAAACCTGACCCAACCGCATATCCGCATCATTCGCAACCTGATTTTTGCCCGCCATGGCTACTCTTTCAAAGGCAAGGATCTGCGGCTGACGTTCGAGGGCTATAACTGGTACGTGCCGGTCAGCAACGACGTGAAAGATCAACTTACCGAGATCGAAAAAGCCAACATCGCGCTGCTCAACCGTTACGAAAAATACGCTGACAAGCATTACGACGAATTTGGCCGTTGATGTGGTGTGGGCCGGACACAAGCCGGCCCGTCCATTTGTCGCCCGAACTGCACCACCAAACATCCGGTGGAAACTTGGTGGATACCGCTGCGCGGGATCCACCCTACGTCAATGTGGTTTTTGAATGCGGCTTACGGTCTTGATCCTTGAGTGAGTATTGGAATAAACAGGACGAGGTTAATTTGGAGCGAATTAAATAGACACATTGGCAGATATGCAACATTCGTAGGGTGGAACCGCCCGCTCTTGGCGATTCCACCAATCATCCGGCGAGATTTTGGTGGATACCGCTGCGCGGGATCCACCCTACGTCAACGTGATTTTTGAATGCGGCTTACGGCCTTATAGGTTCGATGCTCCTTATGGCCTTATAGATTCGACGCACCCATGACCTTACATCACCTCAACTTGTTAACAAAGTATTAGAAACGTATGCAGTTAGAATTTTGCCCCTCGCCTGCAAAAAATCTTCATAACTTGCACGCGAATAATTAAATTCTGACGGTAGTGGCAATAAATTGGATTTGAAAACTGCGTCACTTTCAGAACCAAGACTTTTAACAATATCAGGAATATATTTTTCAGGGGGATTGTCGGAAATGATTTTATTTGTGTTCGAAGTAATCATGACAATATTGCCCAAAACATTCGAGGCGTCACCATATCCGATAGCTTTCAAGTAGGCGCGTGGATAGAAGTGGTGATACTCCTTCTTATTGAATCCAGACAGTGCATATTGCACATCAACCGCCATTCCATTTGAGAGATTTCGGGGGCCCGCAGACGCTAATGCCAGAATATAAGCTCTAGAACGAGATACATTATTCCTAAACTGAGCTTTACCCCACTCAGGCTCATTTGGCACACCTCCAAACTGCTCGCCACTTCCTTCATCTTGAAGCACATAACTCTTAACTATCTCTAGATCCCGAGAAACAAAGTTTTCTCCACCGATTTTATATCTCTCGCCAAAGGATGCCCGCCAAAACCATTGACTTAAACGCTTGGCCTGCGCAGCAGATAATTCTTTGCAATCACGAAATATGTAAGAAGCAATCAACAGAATTGCTTCGTACGATAGAAAGTCCCAACTATGAATTCTGAATTGTGTACTTAATGCATCAACAGCGGATTTTAGTGCCTGCTCAGTTTTTTCTGCTAGAGCCTCAATCTCAATAGTTGATAATTCTCGAAGCGCCCTCAAAGATTTATCTTGAATGGAACCTAAATGCATTGCGGATAGCGCTTTCAGCACTGTTGCACGTTCCGTACTCCCGTAGCCCTTAGAATCAAGAGCTGAAAGCACGCTAGCTACTTTCTCATTTAAATCGAAGTCTTCAGCCCAAGTCGCCGCAACCATGAGATCGTATGTTGACAACCTAGTTCCAGAACTATTTATTCGTTCAAAAATTGGGCAAACCTCCTCAATAGTAAGATCTTTAAGAGTAACGACCGGAAGTTTGTATTGAGTAAAAGCAGTTAAAAGTCCGTCCAGGCGCTCCTGAAGAATAGAGGCATCAGGAAGGGATAATAATGACGTGCGATAGTTGAGCAAACTGGTGGTATGCAACATTTTTCGAAGGGGGAAAATTTCCGGCCTAAAATTTTCCTGCTTTAACTCCAAAAACTCTTCTTTTGAAAGGTCATACCCAGCTGTGTACCCACCTTCATTTTCATCAGCACCTAAACATGAATAGACAACAGTTAGCCTTTGCTGTCCATCCAGAACATAGTTTGTAGGTGTAATCTCGTCAGTTTTAGGCAGCCTAAAGCTTCCCAAATCTCTTGCCGCATTCAATTTCTCAACCGTTTTCCAGAGCAGAACACTTCCTATTGGATAGCCGTTCGCGATGGAATCAAGAAGCTCAAGGGCTTGATTATCTTTCCATACAAACTTTCTTTGAAACTGTGGAATTTTAATCTCACCCTTTTTGATGTCAGCAATAAGTTGACTAAAGTAAGAAGTTTCAGTTGTAAGCTTAGTCGAAATGCCATGCTTCATGATTCAAATATCCTTTTGATACATTTGTACTGCGTATGCGAAAGATTAATCTACACTGAAAAATATTTAAAGTTAATACAATCACTCCTCACCTAGAACTGAAAAATTCATGTCATGGGTGATTGTCTTCAATTCGATTTTTTCAATTTTGCAGAACCGCCGTATGTCGAGCCACAGATTCCAACCAGACTTAAGCGACATAACTGCAATAGCTTCCATATTATATTCATCTGGCCCGTCATCCTTAATGAATCCATGCCTATCAAGGATAGCTATATGGGCTTTTAATTCATCAAAGCTTAAATTCGTGGCTTGTCTAATCTCCAAAACAGGATTCGAAAGTTCCGTTCCATAATATCCGCGCTTACCGCGTTTCACGAGAACATCAAATAGAGTTCTCGCAGGAAGTGGAATCGCCGAATACTTCTCGATAACAAACATGAGCTCTTCCATAATTTCCGTCAATTCGTCGGAGTCATTATTCCAGCCCAAGACGCGGTTCATTTTATTGAGATTTTTTGGGAATGAAGCCGATACTAATTCAGTCAGATCTCTAACAGTATCAAGCATAGTCTCGACGACATCAGAGAATTTACTTTCATGTACCATCTTCAACTTCCACAACGCCTCAACTGGGAATCTGACAACATCGTCCGTTTCAACATGATGGTCATAGCACATTAACATTAAGTTCGATGCCAACCTACGTTGCTCGTTCGACTGACTCGCATTAAACCGTTTTCCTCCTGGCTCCGCTGCTTCAATATGACAAATCTGTCCTATAAACACACCCTTGATATTGAATAGCCGCCTCTTGCATCCAGGAAACGCACAATTATTCCCGGATTTTAGATATAGCTCGCGCACTGTAGAGCTTAGTGGCGGCAATCTTTTAGGTATTTCTTTCATGACTTCATGACCACAGATAGTGAATTAGATTTTGAATTCTTAGACATGGTAAGCCATATATTGATATCTCTTGAAATTCATACCACGCCCCTTATTTTCGGGCGGTCGGCTGAGCTCAAAGTTCTAAACCCTTACGTTCTAGGCATTGCTTGAGTTCAACCTTCTTTATATTCCATCTTCGTTGGCAAAAAGGGAGCCGGCTTCCCGGCTCCTAAGTACTACTAAACCCTCAACTCTTCATAAGTACTAAACGCCACACTAGCCGACGCCCTCCCCTGCGTCATCGACCTCAACGCCGTGGTGTAACCATCCAACCTGGCCAAAGGCGCATGGGCAATCACATCCGCCCGCGTGCCCTTGTCTTCGATGGACACCACACGCCCAGCCCGTTTCTGCAAATCACCGACGACATCGCCGACGTTGCCGGCGGGGGTGTCGACGGTCAGTTGCATGACCGGTTCCAGCACGGTGGTGCCGGTGCGTGCCAGCGCCGAGCGGATAGCCTCGGCGGCGGCGCGTTGGAAGGCCATGTCGTTGGAATCGACGGCATGGGTTTCGCCGTCCACCAGTGTCACGGTAATGCCGACCACCGGATAGCCTTTCGGGCCTTCCGCCAGTGCAGCGCGGATGCCTTTTTCGGTGGCGTTGACGAATGGCTTCGGCATGACGCCGCCGGTGGTTTCATCCACGAACACGATATCGGGGTCGTTGCGTCGTGCGACATCAATCACCACCTTGGCGTACTGGCCCGAGCCGCCGTTCTGTTTCGACAACTTGCCTTCCACGCCTTGCACATCGGTGCTTGGCGTTTCCTGGTAAGCCACGCGCGGCGAGCCGGTGCGAACATCCACATGCCATTCGGTACGCAAACGTTCGATGCTGACCTCCAGATGCAGCTCGCCCATGCCCCACACGAGGGTTTCACCGGTTTCCGGATCGGTACCGACGCGGAACGAGGGATCTTCCTGTGCAAGACTGGCCAAACCCTGACCCAGACGAATCAGGTCGCCGGATTTTTCCACACTCAAGCGCCATGACAACACCGCAGGCTGGGCCTGGATTGTGTCGAGCAGCAAAGGCGTGTCGGCACGGCTTAAGGTTTCACCGCTGACGGCATCTTTCCAACCCAATACCGCGACGATTTCACCGGCCACCGCATGGTCCACATCACGCGTGCGATTAGCCTGGATAACGGCCAGTCGGCTGATACGTTTCGTGCGTTGCTGATGCGAAGACCACACACAGTCGCCGACGCGCAAAGTACCCGAATACACGCGCACGAACGTGAGCGGCCCGTGTTCCTGATGCACGATCTTGAACACGAGGCTCGCGAGCGGGCCCGTTGCATCGGCTGACAACATCGTTTCGCCCTGCTCGCCCATGGCTTTCACCAAAGGACGGTCAGCTGGCGACGGCAGATAATCGACGATGGCGTCGAGCAAGGTTTCGATTCCCTTGTTCTTGAATGCCGAACCCGCGA
>JAKQKT010000142.1 GCA_029560515.1 Pseudomonadota bacterium | reverse complement strand
TTCGCGGCACCTTCGCCAATATTCGCATCAAGAATTTGATGCTGGGCGGGGAAGAAGGTGGCAATACCATTCATTACCCCAGTGCCGAAAAACTGGCGATCTACGATGCCGCCATTCAATACCAGGCCGACAAAGTTCCATTGGTCGTAATGGCCGGCAAGGAATACGGTACCGGTTCTTCACGCGATTGGGCAGCAAAAGGCACCATGTTGCTGGGCGTGAAAGCCGTGATTGCCGAAAGCTTTGAACGTATTCACCGCTCGAACCTGGTCGGCATGGGCGTTTTACCATTGCAATTCATCGATGGCCAAAACGCGCAATCATTGGGTTTGAAAGGTGACGAAGTGATCTCGATCACCGGCTTGCACGACGGTGCCGGCAAAGTGGCGAACGTTTCGGCAAAACGCGCCGATGGCAGCTCGGTCGAGTTCACGGCCCAGGTGCTGTTGCTGACACCGAAAGAAATCGAGTACTTCCGTCACGGCGGTATCTTGCACTACGTATTGCGTCAGCTGGCTGGTAAAAAAGCGGCTTAAACCACTGCGCGCTTGAAAATAAAAAAGCGGCCGAGGCCGCTTTTTTATTGCCTGGAAATCACAAAACCGGCTTCCAGGTTGCCGAAATCAACTTCCAGTCGTCGCCCTCGAGACGCCAGCCGGTTTGCACTTCGTAAATCTGGCCTTGATCCGGAATCAGCCCCTTCCCGCCGGTCAGCGCCACCGTGAAATTAACGGTGGCGCGGTCTTGCATCAGTTTCACATCCAGCGGCCCCATCTGGACGCCGATATCTTTGTGCTGCAACCAGATCAATTGAACGTAGCGACGAAAATTATCGCGATCCAATCCATCCGAACCGGAAAAATCCTCGGCGAAATACTCGAAAAAAGCACTCGCGTCTTTCTTCACCGCAGCTTGTTCAAGCTGCTGGATACTCTCCCGCAAAGCCTGTTCCGGCGCCGGCTTGGAGCATCCGGTCAAACTTGAACAAAGCAATAGCAGCAAAGGCCAAAGCCAGCGGCTTGCTCGCTTGCCAGCACATCGGGGGTATGCTCCAATCGGGTTAACAGGCAAGCCCGACAGGGGCTGAGCCGAACGAATGAAATACAGGGAGTGAGGTCGCATGAGTCAAGATCGTCCGTGGTTGTCGAGTTATCCGAAAAATATTCCAGCCACCATCAATGTCGATGAATTCCCTTCCATCGTCTCAGTATTAAAGAGTGCATGCGATAAGTACAGCGATAATCCCGCTTTTTCGAATTTTGGCAAAACCATCACCTATGCCGAAGTGGACCGTTTAAGCACGCAGTTTGCCAATTACCTGCTTCACGAGCTGAAGCTTAAAAAAGGCGACCGAGTTGCGCTGATGATGCCCAACATTCTTCAATATCCCGTTGCGATTTTCGGCGTCCTGCGGGCTGGCCTGACGGTCGTCAATACCAACCCGATGTACACCGCCCGTGAACTCAAGCACCAACTGGTCGACTCCGGCGCAAAAGTCATCGTCGTGATGGAGATGTTTGCCCACACCGTGGCAGACGTCGTCAAGGAAACCAGCGTGCAGCAAGTCGTTACTACTTGCGTCGGTGACATGCTGGGTTTCCCGAAAGGCCCGTTGATCAATTTCGTCTTCAAGCATATTAAAAAGGCCATTCCCGATTACAGCCTGCCGGGCGCAATCAAATTCAATGATGCCTTATCGGCCGGATCCCGGCATCAGCTTCCGAATATCGATATCCGTGCATCCGATATCGCTTTCCTGCAATACACCGGCGGCACGACCGGTGTCGCGAAAGGCGCCATGTTGACGCACCGCAATCTGGTGGCGAACATGCAACAGGCTTCTGCCTGGATCGGCACGAACATAAAACCGGGCAAGGAAATCATCATCACCGCCTTGCCGCTGTATCATATTTTCGCGTTGACCTCCAACTGCCTGGTCTTCATGAAATTCGGCGGGTTGAATTACCTGATTACCAACCCGCGCGACATGCCGGGTTTTGTTGCCGAACTCAAAAAAGTCCGCTTCACCGCCATTACCGGCGTCAATACCTTGTTCAACGGTTTGTTGAATACCAAAGGTTTCGATGAAATAGATTTCTCGAGTTTGCAACTATCGCTCGGCGGAGGCATGGCGGTACAACGTGCCGTTGCCGAACGCTGGAAGAAAGTGACTGGCGTGACACTGGTCGAAGCCTACGGCTTGACCGAAACTTCCCCCGCCGCCTGCATGAACCCGCTCGACATGGCGGAGTATAACGGTGCAATTGGCCTTCCCATTCCATCCACCGATGCCTGCCTGATGGACGATGACGGCAAACTGGTGGCGTTCGGCGAGCCGGGTGAGCTTTGCATTCGCGGTCCCCAAGTGATGGACGGTTACTGGCAGCGACCGGAAGAAACGGCAAAAGTGATTGATGCCGAGGGCTGGCTGCATACCGGTGATATCGCAAAAATGGACGTACAAGGCTACTTTTATATCGTTGACCGCAAAAAGGACATGATCCTGGTTTCCGGATTCAACGTTTATCCGAATGAAATCGAAGATGTCATCGCGACGATGCCGCAAGTACTGGAAGTTGCTGCGGTTGGTGTTCCGGATGACAAATCCGGCGAAGCGGTGAAGGTGGTCATCGTGAAAAAAGATCCCTCGCTGACAGTCGAGCAAGTCAAAGCGTTCTGCAAGGAAAATCTCACCGGTTATAAATTGCCGCGCTTTGTTGAATTTCGCACCGAATTACCGAAAACGAATGTCGGAAAAATATTGCGGCGCGAACTCAGGGATGCTCCCAAAACCAATTAACTGAGAACACGAACACATAAAGAATGATCGGCCGGTACTTTCCGGAGAGTGGCTTGTGCAGGTTCAAAATAGCGGGTGTATAGTCTTTCTGCCCCTCAAGTCAGGGCCAAGAGAATCGCTTTACCCCCCTACCTCACCAACGCCGGAGTCGACCATGTCCCTTCTTGAACGCTTACAGCTCAATGACCACCCGTCCTTTGTACGTCATGAAACTCATCAAAGCCAAAGCGCCGACTGGTGCTTCATGCATTCCGAGCCGACAAACCATTACCACCCCTGCTTTTCCATTGATTTGTTGAACGGCCTGAAACAGAGCCAGGAACATATCCGTCAGCGACTGGCTTCGGACAATGACCCCAAAGCCCGCATTCACCATCTCGTGCTCGCATCGGACACCAATGTTTTCAATCTCGGCGGCGATTTGAGCCTGTTCCATCGCTTGATCAAGCAGGGCAACCGCGGACAATTGCTCAGCTATGCGAAATTGTGCGTCGAGGTGGCCTATAACTTCTCGCGGCTCTACGAGGATCGCGTGCACAGCATTGCGGTGATCCAGGGCGATGCACTCGGCGGCGGCTTCGAAGCAGCGCTTTGTTGCCACACGATCATTGCCGAAAAGGACTGCGGCATGGGTTTTCCGGAAGTCCTGTTTGATTTGTTCCCCGGCATGGGCGCTTATACGTTCCTGACCCGCAGAGTACCGCCCGCTCGTGCCGAACGCATGATGCTGGACGCAAAAATCTACGATACCGAAGAGCTTTACCGGATGGGAATCGTGGATATCCTGGTCGAGAAAGGCGATGGCATTCAGGCAGCCAACGACTTGATCAAGAAACAAAACCGAATAGGCAACGCGATGCGTTCGTTGAACACCGTGCGCAATGCGTGCGCGCCGGTCAGTCTTGAGCAACTGCTTGCGGTAACGACCGAGTGGGTGGATGCGGCAATGCGCCTTGACGCACGCGGACTAAAAACGATGGAACGCTTGATTACTGCACAGACACGACGGGCATCGCACTAAGGCTGCCGTGCAGAAATCACTCTTCATTGGGGTTGGGGCTACCGGTTTTGCTCGCTGATTCACTGAGGCGCTTGGCCTCGGAGCGGGCAAAACTTGCCGTTGGAATAATCAGTGATTCCAGCGTTGCACTTTGTTTGCGCCAGTCGCGCTTACACATTTCGTTGCTGGCCCGCATGATGTTCCTGCATTGCTCCGAAAGCGACTCGGCGCCAAGATTATCGGCAATGCCCTTCAACGCATGGGCGGCGTCACGCGCACCATCCCAGTCCGATTCCCTGCACTTCTCCTGGAAATCCGTCAGGCATTGGCCAATATCCCGAAGACATTGTTCGACGAAATCCTGAAGGAATTCGCTACCCAACTGCATCATGGCCAGATCGTTCAATACCGAAGCGCGGTATTTCGGCAAAATCGGCGCCTGCAAACGGGCAGCGGCGGAATCGGTGCGAACTTCCGTTTTTTGGGTATCGGCGATGGTATCGAGCAAACGATGCGCCACTACGGGCTTGGTCAGATATGCATGCGCTCCTGCTTCCATGGCTTCCTGTATTGACGCAGGCGTGGCATCGGCACTGATAATGATGAAAGGAATACGCGTTCTTCCCGCCTGCATCACGCGCGCCTGCCTTAGCACGTCCAGACCGCTCATTTCAGGCATATGCATATCCAGAATCACCAGATCGATGTCGCCTACCGCAAATGCGTCCAACGCTTCCTCACCGCTTGAAACGGCGATTACTTTATGTCCACCGCGTTCCATCATGCGTGACAAAACAATGCGATTCGTCGCCTGATCGTCGGCCAGCAAAACAAGCAATGGCTTGACGCGCGCCTTGTGGCGCACGAAAGGGTCATCCAGTGAAATAATATTGTCGGCCCGGCCGGATTCAGGTGCATCGGCCAAGGCCGACGATTCCCGTAATTCCAGATCCACCCAGAAATGGCTGCCGCCGCCGAGATTTTCTTCAAGACCTATTTTCCCGCCCAGCAATTCGGTCAGGGTCTTGGAAATGGTCGTACCGAGTCCGGTACCGTTGTAGCGCCTGGTCAACCCAGATTCGACCTGCTCGAAAGCGCCGAAAATCCTTTTCTGATCGGCCACCGGAATGCCAATACCGGTGTCACGAACGGAAAATCTCAGCGGTATCGGTCCGATACCCTTGGCCGTACGAATAACCTGCAGCCTTACTTCACCCTGCTCGGTGAATTTCACCGCGTTATGCATCAGGTTCAGCAGGATTTGCGTGAGGTGCGGCAAATCGCCATGCAAATTATCCGGAACGTCATCGGCGGATTGGATGACCAGATTCAATTTTTTATTGGCCACGTGCGGCTGGATCATCGAACGAATCCTGGCCAGCAATTCCCTCAAACTGAAATCCACGTCGTTGCGATTGAGTTTTCCGGCTTCGATCGCCGAAATGTCCAGCACGTCATCCACAAGCAGCAACAGGCTTTGAGCCGAGATCAATATGATTTCGGCAGACTCTTTCTGCTCGTCATTCAACTTGCTGCGATTCATCAGATCCGCCATTCCGATGATGCCATTCAGCGGAGAGCGGAACTCGTGGCTCATGGTGGCAAGGAATCGGCTTTTTGCGGCATTGGCGCGCTTGGCACTATCGATGGCCGCATGCAGGTTTTTCAGCAATGGAATCAGGTATACCGGAATCGCGATCAGGGCTATCCAGAGCCCGACGGTAAGGTGCGGAATCTCGCGCCAAAATGGAGAAATGGCCACCGCACAACTGAACGAAGCCAGCGAAAGTCCGATCGCAGCAAACAGGTAACGCGTCCCGTAACGCAGACCGTTGCCAATGGTGGTCCAGAGCAAAACCACGTACAGCGGTGACAGCAATTCGCCTTTCAGGCTGAGGAAAATCGCCAGCGTCGTGTAGTCCGCGACCATGCCGATGCAACGCCGCGTATGCGAAACCCCGGGCTGCAAGGCAATGGCGGACAACAAAAACAAACCCACCAGGCTTTCAATCAGGATGACCGAAATGACAAAATTGCTGTCGCCGCCGTTGTCGCCGCGTTGAATTCGCAAGCCGAACAAATACGCCAGGATGAGCGCCGCGATTCCCAGCCGCACAATCGCCTGCTCGTGTTCGCTATCGGGCCTGTTGGCGAACTGTTTCCTGAAATAGTGAAGGAGGCCGGACATGCGGGGAACTCAGACTTAATGCGCCTTGGGCTTTAAATCTTGGACTGCATTGTAGATGGCCTGCAGATCTGGCTTGCGTGCCATCATCATATTGACGATCGTCGGGTCCAGTTTGGAGCCTGCCTCCGCTTGCACCATTTCAAGCGATTCTTCGAACCCGAAAGCGGGACGATAACTGCGCGGACTGGTCAGGGCATCCAGCATGTCGGCAACTGCCGCAATTCTCGCGGCGACAGGAATTTCGATGCCTCGCAGACCTTGCGGATAACCGGAACCGTCCCAGTGTTCGTGGTGGCTCAATGCGATTTCCGCCGCCATTTGGAAAAGATTATTCCGGCTTCCCTGCAAAACGCTATGGCCGTGAACGGTGTGCGATTGCATAACGCTGCGTTCCTGCTTGCTCAACGGCTCCGGTTTGTTGAGGATGGCATCGGGTATCGCAACATTGCCGATGTCGTGCAGCAGAATGGCATTGGCGATATTGCGAACTTCGTCTTCTGCCAAACCTATCGCCTCGGCCAGGGAAACGGCGTATGAGGAAAGCACCTCGGAATGTGCCTGCGGATTCGCCTCGCGCAACTCGATCAATTTGGCCATCCGCAAAAACAATTCGCGTTCGCGGTATTCGATGTCACGCAATGCCGTATTGAGTTGATGCTCAAGCAGATAGCTGCGGTTTTTCTGCGACACCTGGTGCTGCCGCATTTCGATCAGGCTTTTCAGTTTGGCCTTGAAGTCCAGAGGCTGAATCGGTTTGACGATGTAATCAATCACGCCGGCGCTCAATGCCGCTTCGCGTACGTTCGCATCGCTCACCACGGAAATGAAAATGACCGGAATGTCGCGTTGCGATAATGGCCTGCGAAATCGGCGGACAAACTCCAGACCGTCCATCTTTGGCATGCGGAAATCGAGAAACAGCATATCCGGCGGATCTTTTTGCGAAAGCAGCAAGGCCTGCACCGGATCGGCGACATCCGAGACTTTAATCGTCTCGCTGATATCCTTTACGATGCTACGCAGCAAAGTCCTTTGCGACGCTTAGTCGTCCACGATCATGACATGCATGGCAACTCCGTTGCTGTCCACTTACTGGTTTCGACCAGCATACGCTGGTCACGGCCCACATGAAAAGGCTTTTGCAAGCATTTGATATGCAAAGGCCTAGTGTCCCTGAGGCCGCATGTATGGAAACAACAGGACATCACGGATGGAAGCCGAATCGGTCAGCAACATCACCAAACGGTCGATACCGATTCCCAACCCGCCTGTCGGAGGCAGCCCCACTTCCAGGGCCCGTATGTAGTCGGCATCGAAATGCATGGCTTCGTCATCCCCGCCTTCTTTCTGCTCGACC
>JAKQKT010000091.1 GCA_029560515.1 Pseudomonadota bacterium | reverse complement strand
AAAAGATCTGGCCTTGCACATAATCGGAAAACTCGGCGTCAACGGCGGCACCGGTCATGTATTCGAATATCGCGGTTCAACGATATCGGCATTGAGCATGGAAGAGCGCATGACGCTCTGCAATATGTCGATTGAAGCTGGTG
This sequence comes from Pseudomonadota bacterium, assembly GCA_029560515.1. Taxonomy (GTDB): domain Bacteria; phylum Pseudomonadota; class Gammaproteobacteria; order Xanthomonadales; family Xanthomonadaceae; genus Arenimonas. Next base: position 2,177 of record JAKQKT010000091.1, on the reverse strand, counting down.
CACGCGCCGGCTTGATCGCTCCGGATGAAAAAACATTCGCGTATTTGAAGGGCCGTCCGCAGGCGCCGAAAGCCGAAGCCTGGGATAAAGCCGTCACCTACTGGAAGAGCTTACCTTCCGATGCCAACGCGACCTACGACCGCGAACTGCAGGTCGATGCCGCCGATGTTCGCGCGACAGTGAGTTATGGCACCCATCCCGGCATGGTGGTGGCATTGAATGCTTCGGTGCCAGCGGCGAAAGATTTACAGGAACGTCGCGCACTGGAATACATGCAAGTCGATGCCGGCAAACCTATGCTGGGCATGCAAGTCGATCTGGTTTTCCTTGGTAGCTGCACCAATTCGCGCATCAGTGATTTGCGAACAGCGGCCGATTTATTACGCGATAGAAAAATCGCGAACAATGTTCGGATGTTGGTCGTACCGGGTTCACACGCAGTGAAACGCGAAGCCGAACGCGAAGGTCTGGATCAAGTGTTCGAAAGCGCAGGTGCCGAATGGCGCGAGCCAGGCTGCTCGATGTGCATCGCGATGAATGGCGATCTGGCACAACCGGGTCAATTGGTAGTCAGCACCAGCAATCGCAATTTTGAAGGCCGCCAAGGCCCCGGTGTTCGCACCGTATTGGCAAGTCCGCTGGTGGCCGCCGCCTGTGCACTCGCTGGCCGCATTGCCGATCCCAATGACTACGCAACAAGCAGCGCGGAGGAAGCCGCATGAAAGCCCTGCGTTTTATCCGTTCACGTACCACGGTGCTGAAGCACGAAAATATCGATACTGATCGCATCATCCCTGCCCGTTTTCTGACGACCACTGAGCGCAAAGGTCTGGGTCGTTATGCTTTCAATGATTGGCGTTATCAGGCCGATGGCAGTTTGAATCCGGAATTCGAACTGAACAAAAACACTTCGCAAGGTTGTGAAATATTGGTCGCCGGCCGCAATTTCGGTTGCGGCTCTTCTCGCGAACACGCGCCATGGGCCTTACTCGATTTTGGCCTGCGTGCGGTGTTGTCATCCGAAATCGCCGATATCTTCCGCGGCAATGCATTGAAGAATGGTTTGCTGGCCGTTGTGCTGAAAGAAAGCGAACACCGCTATTTACTGAATCATCCTGGCATCGAGCTTTCGATTGATATCGCCGATTGCACGATTGAAATGCCGGACGGCGGCCGCTTCCGTTTCGAACTGGATGCCTTCAGTCGTGAATGTTTGTTGCAGGGCGTAGATCAACTTGGCTACCTGCAAAAACATTTACCGCAAATTGAAGCCTTCGAAGCAAGACGCGAGGCCACGGCATGAAAGCGACGATTGCCTTGCTGCCCGGTGATGGCATCGGTCCTGAAGTGACCGCCGCTGCCGTGAAAATGTTGCAAGCCGTCACTTCGGCTTATCAGCATGAATTTTCATTTGCCGAATACGACATCGGCGGCTGCGCCATCGATCAAACCGGACATGCATTACCGGATCGCACCAAGAAAGCCTGCGAAACAGCCGATGCGGTTTTGCTGGGTGCCGTTGGTGGCCCGCAATGGTCGAATTCGAAAACAAGACCCGAACAAGGCTTGCTGGAACTACGCGCCACGATGCAAGTATTTGCAAATCTGCGTCCGGTTCGCGTACATGCGAGAACTTCAAGCCAGTCACCGATCAAAGCCGAATACTTGAAAGGCGTTGATCTGGTGTTCGTGCGTGAACTGACCGGCGGGCTTTATTTCGGTGCCCGCACCCGTTCTGCAGACAGCGCAAGCGATGTTTGCCGTTACAGCAGCGAAGAAATCGAACGCGTCGTGCGTCGCGGCTTTGAATTGGCTCGCAGCCGTCGCAAGCATTTAACCTCGATTGATAAAGCAAACGTGCTGGAAACTTCACGTCTCTGGCGTGAAACCGTTATCCGCTTATCCGCTGAATATCCGGATGTCACGCTTGAACATCAATTGGTCGATTCGATGGCGATGTTATTGCTGACCCGTCCTGCTCATTACGATGTTTTGGTTACCGAAAATTTATTTGGCGACATCCTGACCGACGAAGCTTCGGTGCTCGCAGGCTCATTGGGTTTGTTGCCATCGGCATCGCTCGGTCACGGCACGCGCGGTTTGTATGATCCGATCCACGGTTCGGCACCAGACATTGCCGGCAAAAACAAAGCCAATCCAATTGGCAGTGTTCTGAG
>JAKQKT010000042.1 GCA_029560515.1 Pseudomonadota bacterium | reverse complement strand
GATCATGGCGAAATTGAATATTGCCGAACGTCGCTTGCCGCAGGATGGCCGCATCATGGTGCGCGTGCAGGGCAAGGAACTGGATTTGCGTGTCAGCAGCGTACCAACGGCCCATGGTGAATCGGTCGTCATGCGTTTGCTCGATCGCGAATCCGTCGTGCTCGATTTCAAGGCATTAGGTTTTACCGATGAATTCCTCGGTGACTTCGTCAAGGTGCTGGAACAGCCGCATGGTATTTTGCTGGTGACCGGCCCGACCGGCTCGGGTAAAACGACAACGCTTTACGCGGCGCTCAATCAACTCAATACGCCAGATGTAAAAATCATCACGGTGGAAGATCCGGTCGAATATCAGATCGAAGGCATCAATCAGATCCAGGCCAAGCCGCAGATCGGGCTTGATTTCTCGCATGCACTCAGAAGCATCGTGCGGCAGGATCCCGACATTATCATGATCGGCGAAATGCGCGATCTGGAAACTTCGCGTATTGCCATCCAGTCAGCGCTGACCGGCCACTTGGTGTTGTCCACCCTGCATACCAATAATGCCGCTGGCGGCATTACCCGTTTGCTTGATATGGGTGTGGAAGATTATCTGCTGACGTCAACAGTCAACGGAATTTTGGCGCAGCGCCTTGTAAGAAAGCTTGAGCCAAACAATGCCGAAAAATACGAAGCCAGTATCGAGGAAATCGAAAAATTCGGCCTGCGTCGTTTCCAGCCGGACGGCATCATTTATTTGTATCGCGCAAAACCTTCCGCCGTTTCTCCCACGGGTTATCTGGGCCGCACCACGATCATGGAATTCCTGGTGATGAACGACGTGTTGCGGAAACTGGTGATGCAACACGCGGGCATGGGCGATATCGAACAGGCCGCACGCAACAGCGGCATGCGCACCATGTACGAAGACGGTTTGTTGAAAGCCATGCAGGGCGTCACGACGATTGAAGAAGTTCTTCGTGTGACGGAAGAAGCCTGAGATGCCTCTGTTTCGTTACAAGGCCCTGTCCTCGGCAGGTGAAAATCTTGTCGGTCAAATGGAAGCGGCTTCGTCCGAGGAAGTGATTGCGCGTTTGCAAGAGCAGGGGCATTTGCCGATCGAAGCGCAACGCTCGGATAATTTGTCGGAACAGGGTAGCCTGTTTTCGCTATTCAAGAAAAGCGAAATGAGCGATGCCCAGGTGCTGCAATTTACCCAGCAGTTGGCGACCTTGCTCGGTGCAGGGCAGCCCTTGGACAAGGCGCTCGGAGTATTGCTGGAACTGCCGGAATCGGCGAGCGGTAAGAAAGTACTGGAACGCATCCGTGAATCGGTGCGCGGCGGCGGCACTTTGTCCAACGCGCTGGAACAACAGCACGGATTGTTCTCGCGCCTGATGGTCAATATGGTACGAGCTGGCGAAGCCGGCGGCGGCCTGCAAATCAGCTTGACGCGCGTCGCCGAATATCTGGAACGCAGCCGCGAATTCCGGATGAAGCTGGTCAATGCACTGATTTATCCCTGCATTTTGATGGTGATGGTCGTCGTCGCGTTTTTTCTTTTGTTCACACTCGTCTTGCCGCAGTTTGAATCCTTGTTTGAAGATTTCGGCGCCGAAGTTCCCTGGTACACCACGGCACTGATGTGGGTAAGCCATATCGTGCGGGATTGGTGGTGGGTGCCAATCCCCTTGTTGTTCATTGGCGGGTACTGGTTACAGAAACAGTGGCAAAACCCGGCCTGGCGTCTGGCAGTGGATCAGCGAATCCTGAATTCAAAATTGCTCGGAACGCTGATTGCCAGAATTGATACCGCAAGATTTGCCCGGACACTGGGAACCTTGGTGCAAAGTGGCGTTCCCTTGTTGAATGCCTTGAACTTATCGCGTCCGGTTTTGTTTAACCAAGTGTTGGGGCAATCGGTGGATGTGGCGAGCAATGAGGTAAAGACAGGTTCAGGTCTTGCCTACGCTCTGGCAAAACAAAAAAGTTTTCCAAGGTTGGCGGTACAGATGATTCAGGTCGGCGAAGAATCCGGGGAGCTGGACACCATGCTGCTGAAAGTGGCCGATACCTTCGACACCGAAGCCAATCACTCGATCAGTCGCTTGATGGCCGCCTTATTGCCGGTTCTCACCTTGATGATGACTGGGATGGTGTTCTGCATCATCTTGGCTGTGTTATTACCTATATTTAATTTAACGGGAGCAGTTGTCTGATGAAACGTCCTTATCGACCGATGGCATCGCAGGGTGGTTTTACCCTGATTGAATTGGCAGTCGTGATCTTGCTGATTGGCGGCATTGTGGCACTGGCTGCAAGCAATATCGTCGGCGCCAAAAATAAAGCCAACTATAAATTGGCCAATACGCAACTGAACTTGTTGGTACAGAAGGTGAGTGAATACCAGGCTGATGTAGGTAGCCTTCCTGAAAGCCTGGACGCTCTGGTAAAAGCTCCCGCCAATGCGGAAGGCTGGCTTGGTCCGTACACAAAGGAACAACAGTTGAAAGATCCATGGGGGGTTGCGATTCAGTACCGTAATCCAGGCACCGATGCAGAGTTTGAATTGGTGTGCTTGGGTGCAGACAAAAAATCCGGCGGCGAAGGCGTCGACAAAGATTTAGTCGTCAAACCCTGATGTATGAAAAAGGCATGCACGGCATTTCGCGGCGGTCGCCAAAGCACGGTTATTGCCAGAGGCTTTTCGCTTCTGGAAATCATCGTTGTGGTAGCCATGATCGCGGTGGTAATGTCCTTTGCGGCCTACACCTTAAGTAATCAACTGCCGAGCCAACAACTGCGTTCATCAGCAAAGGAAATTGCAGCGGAGCTGCGCTTCACGAAAAGCCAGGCCATGTTGACCGGCGAAGCCCGGAGTTTCCAGATCAATGTAAAAACCCGCGAATGGAAAGGGCCGAAGAACCATTCGGGTACCTTGCCAAAATCACTGGAAGTGATCGCCACCACGGCGCGTCGCGAACAGCCTGAAAACGATATCGCCGCGATCAAGTTTTTCCCCGATGGTGCGGCAACCGGTGGACGCATCGTGCTGCAGCATGACACCGCGAAATGGCAGATTGACGTGAAGTGGCTCACCGGCGAAGTGGCAGTCACGAAACCGGGTTTGTCGCCATGAAGATGTCGCGAGGCTTTACCTTGCTGGAAGTCCTGATGGCGGTCGGTTTGCTTGCCGTTACCAGTGCGCTTGTGATTTCAACGATGTCGGGTGGTTTGCGGCAAGTCCGTTGGTCAGGGCAGGCCAGCGAAGCCAGCATGCATGCACAGTCCCTGATGGACACCATCGGCACGATGGAGTTTATCGAGCCCGAGAGCAAGAAAGGCGAATGGGAAGACGGTAAATACCGCTATCAACTCGATATCAAGGAAGTGCCCGATCCGAGCATCGGTGAAGATGCCGTGTCGAGTGGCATTGAAGCGGTGAGTCCGCCAGTCTTGTACCAGGTCAATTTACTGGTGAGCTGGGGCGACAAACCGCAGGAACAACTGCGTTTTGTCAGTTACAAGGCACGGCAGGCGCCGGCCAATAATGTCGTGCCCGAGTTATGAGAACGACAGACCGACAACAATTTTCAAATCGGTACACGCGCACAAACCTGCGTAGTGAGAGTGGCTTCACCTTGCTTGAGATGCTGGTGGTGACGGGCTTGATGGCTTTGCTGGTCATGCTCGGTTTGAACTTGATGCGCAGCAGTGCTTCGGCCTCGGCAAAATCTGAAGCCGCTGCGCAGCGCAATGAGCAACTGCGTAGCGTGCAGAGTTTCCTGCGTCGGCAAATTACCGGTGCATTGCCGATCGCCTATGAATTTGATGCGAGCAATGGCGAAGCCACTTTTTTTTCCGGTGATCGCAATAAACTGCAGTTCGTAGCCAATATGCCGGGCTATCTGTCTTATGGCGGCGCCTATCTGCAGACCTTTGAACTCAAGCGCGGTGGTGAAAACTATCAACTCGAATTCAGTTTTCGGCAAATCACGACCGAAGGCCTGCTGAAAGAAGAACGTAAGCCGGAAATTCTGCTGGACGGAATCAAAAGCGGTGAATTTTCCTATCGCACGCTGGACGAGCAGTCCAAGCCGGGCAGCTGGAAAAACGACTGGGACGTACCAACGCAGATTCCCTTGCAAACCAGTCTGAAAATCGAATTCGCCGATAAAAAAATGCATTGGCCACTCTTGGTGGCAGCGTCGAAATTATCTGCCGCAACGGCAACCGGCGGTAACCCCGGCTTGCAGCAAGCGCAATTCAATTCTGATCCCGGCATAGGGGATGGCGAGTGATTCGCCTCGGGAAGAAGAAGACCGAATCCGGCATCGCCTTGTTGCTGGTGCTCTGGATGCTGATCATTCTGGTCGGCATCATTGGTGTATTTGCCTTGGTCGCGAGTACCGAACATCAGCAAGGTAAATTGCTCGCTCGCACGGTACAGGCGCACTACGCTGCGGAGGGCGGCATTGATGTCGCGACCATGCGACTCAGTAACCCCGACCCACTATTGCAATGGGTGCCGGATAATCGCGTCTATAAATACACGGTGGATAAAACCCGGATTGAAATTCGTACGGTCGATGAATCCGGAAAAGTCGATATCAACGTGGCAGGCGCGGATGTCATTTATACATTGCTGCTTGCCGTGGGTGCCGATGCAGAGCAGGCACAAAACATCAGTTCCGCCATTATGGATTGGCGTGACCCCGACGACTTGTTGACCTTGCCTGGTGGTGCGGAAGACCCTCAATATGCATCGGCAGGTCGCCCTTATGGTTCGAAGGATGGTGCTTTTCAAACCATTTCCGAATTGCAGCAAGTGCTGGGCATGACGCCGGAGTTGTATGCAAAGCTGCAACCGCTGATCACGATCTATAGCGGCCTGAACCGACCCAACCCGAGCTTTGCATCGCCCGAGGTACTTGCTGCATTGGGCCTGCAAGCCCCGCAAATAGCGCAATTATTGGCCCAGCGTGAAGCTTGGAAACCCGGAATGCCTGTTTTTACGCTGCCTGACGGTAACCCACTCGCGACCAGCGGCACGGGAACGTATAGTATTTCCAGCCTTGCCATCGAACCTGATGGCAGCCGTGCCGAAATTACCGCGACCTTGCGTGTGGGTAGCAACGGTAACTTTGGTCAGCTTTACACCCCCCTCGCATGGCGAGTGGGAGCAAACGACTAAATTATGACTGCAAATACAAAATCCAATTTGCTGGAACCCATGCGCTTGGCCTATCAGGGCAGTGCGCTGTCGTCCTGGTGGTCGCAGGTACGCCGGCATTGTTTCTCCTTGCTGCCGTTGTCCTGGCAGGAATTGCTGGGGGCGGCAGACCGTCGTGTTTGCATTCGTGTGCAGGACAATCAACTGCATTTTTATGCCGCCAACAATGGCCAGCTGACGTCATTGGGAAGTTTGCCGTCGGACGACGATGCACTGCTGGAAACTTGCCGCGCACGCCTGCAGCATCAAGCCGGTGCTCCGCGATATTTGTTGCTCGACAATAAACAGATTTTGCGCAGGATACTGAGTCTGCCTCTGGCTGCAGAGAGCAAATTGCGTGAAGTGGTGAGTTTCGAAATAGATCGGCAAACGCCTTTTACGCCGGACCAGGTGTATTTCGAAGCCCGTGTTCTGAGTCGCAATCAGCAGGCAAAACAATGCCAGGTCGAATTGATCGTGCTGCCGAAGAACACGTTGGAAAAAGCATTGAAGCCATTGGGCGTGCTTGCCGGTGATCTAAGCGGCGTTGATGTTGTCGATGACCAGAAGCAAATACTCGATATCAATTTGCTTCCAGTCAGCATGCGGATGGCAACGTCAAATCAAAATGCATGGTTGAATCTTGGCCTTGCGATAGCGGGCTTGGTGCTGCTGTGTCTGGCGATGAATTTGATCCTCAACAACCGCGAAAAAGTGCTTGGCGAGTGGGAGCAAAAAGTCGCGGCTGCGGAAACCCAGGCAAAACAGGCGAATATCTTTCGCGAGCAACTGAAACAGACGGGCAAGGCAGAACTTTTCCTGCAGAAATTCAGGACGTCGCAACCGACCATGCTGGCCCTGATCAATGATCTGACCAAGCGCATACCCGATGACACTGCCTTGGACAAACTATCGGTCAATGAGGGGCGTCTGGTCTTGGTAGGCCAGAGTAAACAAGCTGCCGCATTGGTGAGCCAGTTGCAAAGCTCGCCCTATATCAATTCCCCCGCGCTTGTCGGAGCGGTACAGCCCGATGCCCGTACCAATCGCGATCGCTTTACGCTCACTGCAACGGTGAATGGTTCGAAGGAGGCTGCCAATGGCAACAAGCCCCGATAAGAACGCATCGCCGGAAAAGGTGGAACGCTGGAAAGTTTTCCTCGGCGCGACACTGGTATTTGTACTCGCTTATTTTCTTCTGGTGCATTGGTGGTTCACTGCGCCGATGATGGACATGGGGGATCAAATAAACCAGCTGCGTGATCAGGAACTGCAATACCGCATGGAAGCCAGTCAGCGCCCGGCCCTGGAAAAAAAGCTGGGCGAAGTCAGGCAACAGCAGGCATTGACGCCGCACTTTTTGCCGGAAGCCAACAAGGAACTGGCAAGTGCCGCGCTTGTGCAACGACTGGAACAAGTCGTCAGTGCGGCGAGTCCGAATCCCAATGCGTGCCAGATCATTGCGCGCACGCCGACCGACAGTTCCGTCAAGGAAGATTTCCAGCGCGTGACCGTGCAGGTGCGTTTGCGCTGCGGCATGGCGGAAATGGCCAATATCATGCATTCGCTTGAAGGCGGTAGCCCGCAATTGTTCATCGACAATCTCGAATTGCTCTCGCGCAGCAGCTACAACAATGCCGGACCGGTCGGCGGTGCAGTCGACGTGGTGTTTGACCTATTCGGTTACATACAAGTGCCGCCGGAAAAGCAGGGGAAACCCAATGGCTAAGCTAAGTAATACCGGCACGATGTTGTTGGCGAGTTTTGTTCTCTGGGCTTTCATGGTGTTGCTCGTAGCCTTCTTCGGCCTGGGGGCGCGTTTTGATGCCCTGCCTGTCGACATGAGCCTGGCCAAGCCGCTGCCTAACGTAAAAATCGCCCAGAACAAACCGACTCTCGAACCGATGAGCAGTTATCTCGAAGTCGGCACGCGGCCATTGTTGATGCTGGATCGCCGCCCAGGCGTCGTGCAGGCAGCGCCGGGGGATACCTCGGCGGCCGAACTGGATGTCTCGCTCGGAAGCGTATTGATCACATCCACTCTGAAAATGGCCTTGTTCCGCGAGAATCAGGGCGGCGCGAGTCGCCGTGTGCGTCTGGGGGATCTGATTGAAGGTACTGCCTGGCGTCTGGTGCAACTCGAGCCGCGCCGTGCGGTGCTGGAAGGGCCGACCGGTCAACGCTCGATGGACTTGCTGGTGTTTAACGGCAAGGGTGGAGAATCGCCGACGCCGGTCACGGTGGCCGCGCCACCGGAAAATACCGGCGTTGCGCAAAACCCGATACCCGCACCGGCGCCCGTTGTGCAGGTGGCGCCGACGTATGTTGCACCGGTTGCCAGTACAACGGCACCCGTCAATCAGGGCATGACGCAGGAACAACAAATTGAAGCGATACGCCAGAGAATTGCGGCGCGTCGTGCACAGATGCAAGCTGATGCCGCAAAAGCGGCATCGGAAGCGAAAAAATAACGAGAGTAGACAAATGCTTAAATTACGACTGCCACTGATTATCCTGATGACCGTGTTCACGGTGACAACCGCTTGGGCGGTAGAACCCGCGAAGTCCGAGATCGTGATGAAACGCGCGCCGGTATTGATCGACACCGACAAGCAGTCGGAAGCAAACAAGGACGAAAAGTCTGTCGGCAATGAGGACCCTGCCAAGAAGGCATCAACAGCGACCATCCGCAATGGCAACGGCCAATTGATCAATCAGCGGGTGGCATCCTTGCCGGCGCCGAATTTGAGTTCCGCCGGTGACGCCACGTTCAATTTCGAAGGTGAGTCGGTTCAGGCTGTAGTGAAAGTCATTCTTGGCGATCTGCTGCAACAGAATTATGTGATAGCGCCAAACGTGCAGGGAACCGTGACATTGGCCACGCCGCGACCGGTCAGTCCGGCACAGGCAGTGTCCCTGCTCGAAATGGTTTTGGGCTGGAATAATGCACGCCTGATCTGGAGCGACGGTCGCTACAACGTTGTACCGAGTGACCAGGCCGTGGCAGGCAATTTGTCGCCGCGCACCGGCTCGCCTGCGAACGCACGCGGCTATGAAATCCGCGCCATTCCGCTGAAATACATTTCGGCGACCGAAATGGAAAAACTGCTGAAACCTTATGCACGCGACAAGGCCGTCATCCAGGCAGATAACACCCGCAACATGATCGTGCTGGGCGGTACCCGCGCCGAATTGCAGAATTACATTCGCACCATCGAAATTTTCGATGTTGATTGGCTTGCCGGCATGTCGGTCGGCGTGTTCCCGCTGCAATCGGCCGAAGCGGGCAAGATCGTGACCGAGCTGGAAAAAGTATTCGGCGAAAACGGAAAGACGCCGCTGGCCGGCATGTTCCGTTTCATGCCACTGGAAGGACAGAATGCGGTGATGGTCATTACCGCGCAACCGAAATATCTGCGTGACGTGGAAAGCTGGATTGAAAGAATGGATGCCGGCGGCGAAGGCGTGCGTTTGTACGTGTATGAAGTCAAAAACGTGAAAGCTACCGATTTGGCCGACCAGTTGAGCAGCGTATTCGGCAATAGCAGCGGCAGCTCCAAAGGCAACGGCTCGGCCCCGATTCAACCGGGTCTGGAACCGGTTGAAGTACGTACCATCGACAATCCACCGCCGACAAATACCACCAAGCCCGGTTCCATCGCGGCAGCAAGAAACTCCGAACTCTCGATCGCGACCGGCGATGTCAGCATCAGCGCCGTCGAAGAAAGCAATTCCCTGCTGGTTCGCGCCAGCCCCGGACAATGGGAGTCGATTCGTCGCGCGATAGAGCGACTGGACACCATGCCCCTGCAAGTGCATATAGAAGCCCAGGTTATTCAGGTGACTTTGGGCGGTAAATTGGAATATGGCGTCAGCTGGTTTTTCGGAAATGCCATTAAACCAACCACCGCGACCGGTAGTACTGACGAATATGACTTGTCACAAAGTACAAACCAAGTAAGAACTTTTTCCTCCAGTATTACGCCTGCAGGTGCCAGCTGGACATTTATTGGCCCAAGTGCAAAAGCGGTCATCAGTACGCTGGATACTCTTTCAAACGTTAGAGTTCTTTCTGCACCTTCGGTATTGGTAAGAAACAATGTGGAAGCGAGTTTTGATTCCGGCGAACAAATTCCGGTGGTTAGCACCATTTTGAATTCCGGCGGCAACAACAACGCCGACAACACCTATAGCCAGGTTCAATTCCGCCAGACTGGTATCAGTTTGAAAGTGAAGCCACGCGTCTCCACGGATGGCATGGTTTTTCTCGATATTACTCAAGACGTCAGCAAAGCGTCGGATGTTGCCGACGCGACCGGAAACGTGCGGGTCGATACCAACAAGTTGAAAACCGAAGTCGCCATACAAAGTGGAGAAACCGTTGTGTTGGCAGGCTTGATCGCGACGGATCAATCAAAAGGATCGGGGGGCATACCATTTCTGAGTCGTCTGCCTTTCATCGGTGCCTTGTTTGGAAAGCAAACCAAGAACAACAACAGAAGTGAAATTCTGGTTTTGATTACTCCCACTGTTGTTCGCAATCCGTCCGATGCCCGCAAGCTCACCGACGAATACGGCGAGCGTTTCAAGGCACTTGAGCCTTTGCGCAAAGAACGCGAGAAAGCCGCCAAGAAATAATGAAACCCGCATATCGTTCGGTTTTCCGTGAACTATTGCGTCGTGAATTGGGCGAGCGTTATCGCGGCAGTTTTCTTGGCGTGCTATGGCATTTGCTATTGCCCTTGTCGCAATTGCTGGTGTTGTCATGGGTGTTTTCGCATTTGTTGCAGGCACGCACGCAGTTTGAAAATCTGAGTTATGCCGCGTTTCTCGCCTTGGGCTTATGGCCCTGGAATCTGTTCGCGAACGCGGTAAGCAACAGCGTTGCTGCATTGACCGGCAGCGCTGCGCTGATTGGCAAGATTGCCTTGCCACATCATTTGCTGGTGGATGCAAAAGTCAGTGCCAGCGTATTGCTTGATCTGGCCGGCTTTGCGGTCGTCCTGGTCGTGTTGGTCTTGCTTGGCAGCCCGTTGAAACCTTCCGGGCTTCCGGTGGTTTTGCTGAGTTTGGTGGTGCTGTGCATCTTTGCGCTGGGCTTCGCGAATATCATTGCCGTGTTGAACGTTTTTTTGCGAGATGTGGGGGCGGCCATTTCGCAAATACTCAGCCTGCTGTTTTTCCTGACGCCGGTTATCTACGATTCCGGACAATTACCAAGCGAGATTCAGCGATGGCTGAATCTGAATCCGTTCGCTGCACCCATTATTGCGATTCGCCATGCCTTTCTCGGCTTGCCG
>JAKQKT010000002.1 GCA_029560515.1 Pseudomonadota bacterium | reverse complement strand
TGGCAATACCTTGCTGTTCCCGCTCGGCGGCGAATTGTATTTGTACGATTTGACGCAATCGGCCGCGAAAAAAATTACTACCGGCAAGGGCTTTGCGACCGATCCGAAAATTTCGCCGAAAGGCAGTTTCGTCAGCTTCATCCGCGAACGAAATCTTTGGGTGATTGACCTGAAAAACGCAAAGGAAATCCAGATCACGAACGATGCATCCCATGTCATCGCAAACGGCATTGCCGAATTCGTCGCCGACGAGGAAATGGATCGTCACACCGGATATTGGTGGGCACCGGATGATTCGACGATTGCCTTTACCCGCATTGACGAAAGTCCGGTGCCGGTGCAAAAACGTTTCGAGATCTATCCGGACCGCACCGATATCGTCGAGCAGCGCTACCCCGCTTCGGGCGATGCCAATGTGTTGATTGAACTGAAAGTCGCGAATCTGTCTTCCGATACGACATCCATCACGGACATAGATCTCGGCAAGGAAAAAGATATTTACCTTGCCCGCGTTCAATGGCGGGATGCACAACATCTAACTTTTCAGCGCCAGAACCGCGAGCAGCGTTTGCTGGATTTGATCGAAGTGGATCTGGCCGATAAAAAACAAAAAACCTTATTGCAGGAAACCAGCAAGAGTTGGATCAATCTGCACAATAATCTGCACTTCCTGGAAGACGGTCGCTTTATCTGGTCGTCGGAACAAAGTGGCTTCATGCATTTAAGCCTGCATGCACGCGACGGTAAAAAAATGAAACAGCTGACGGCTGGCGATTGGCAAGTTGACGACCTGCTCGCGGTCGATGAAAAGTCGCAGCAGATTTATTTCAGCGGCACCAAGACTACGCCGCGCGAACGCCATGTGTACTCGACCGATTTCAATGGTAGCGCGCCAGTACAATTGACGAAAACCGACGGCATGCATCTCGCCGTCTTTTCGGATGATGCGAGTGTCTATGTCGATGTCTGGTCAAACACGCAAACGCCGCCGCAGGCTGAACTGCATCATGCAGATGGCAGCAAAATCGCCAGCCTCGTCGATAACGTGATCAATGCCGATCATCCCTACCAAAAATATTGGGCGGCGCACGACAAGACCGAATTCGGCGAACTGAAAGCGGAAGATGGCGAAACACTGCATTACAGCGTGATCAAGCCGATGGATTTTGACCCCGCCAAAAAATATCCGGTCGTGGTGTTTGTCTATGGCGGTCCGGCGGCACAAACCGTGATCAATAGCTGGCCCGGCCGCGCCGATGCCTTCTTCAACCAATATCTATCGCAACATGGCTATATTGTTTTTTCGATAGACAACCGAGGCACGCCTCGTCGCGGCGTAAAATTCGGTAGCGCATTATTTCGCCATCAAGGCAATGTCGAAGTCGTGGACCAATTGCGCGGCATCGATTACCTGAAAACATTGCCGTATGTGCAAGCCGATAAAATCGGCGTGTATGGCTGGTCGAACGGCGGGTACATGACGCTGATGCTGCTGGCGAAAGCATCGGATACCTATGCCTGCGGTGTTGCCGGCGCGCCGGTGACCGACTGGGGTTTGTACGACACGCATTACACCGAACGCTATATGGATTTGCCAAAGAACAATCCCGCAGGCTATCCGGATAGCACCGTATTCGCGCATCTCGATGGCTTGAAATCGAAACTGCTATTGATCCACGGCATGGCCGACGACAATGTATTGTTCACCAACTCGACCAAACTGATGTCGGAATTGCAGAAGCGTGGTACGCCGTTTGAATTGATGACGTATCCGGGTGCTAAACACGGATTGCGCGGCAGCGATGCCATGCATCGTTACCGACTGACCGAAGATTTTTTCGCGCGCTGCCTGAAGTAGGAGGCCGCTTGCGGGCGACCTCGCGAATTCGGCCGGTCGCCCGCAAGCGGCCTCCTACGTTGTGTCGCGATTCTTGCCGATATACGGCCGGTAAATTTCACGTATTTTTTTCATATCGCTTTCGAAATCATCGGTCAGTTCCACCAACGGTCCGGCACCAATGGTTTTATCAGGATAATGAAACCACGCGCAACACACCGGCACTTCGGCCTTGCGGGCAATTTTCCAGAAGCCGGGTTTCCAATGCTGCACTCGCTTCCGGGTGCCTTCGGGTGCGAGTACGAACCACATCTGTTCCGAGTTGCGGATTTGCGCTGCAATCTGTTCGATGATGTCGCCGGGCGCACTGCGGTCCACCGGACGACCGCCAAGTTTTCGTAATAGCCAGCCAAGCGGACCGCGGAATAGTTCTGCCTTGCCGATGAACACGATTTCCACACCCATCGCCGCTTTCACCGCCATGCCCCATACCGCGTCCCAGCCGGAAGAATGCGGTGCCGCAATCATCACCATCTTCGGCACGTCCGGCCATTCGCCGGCCATTTTCCAGCCACCGATTTTCAGAATCAGCATGCCGAGATGCTGCACCCATTTTCCGGCTTTGCTGCGTGGCGCATTCGGTGGCAATGACAACACTCTTTGCATGCATTAATCCCAGGTTTTACTCGAGCGGGTGCGCTTGATATCGGCACGTTCACGTTTGCCCGACAGGCGCCGCTCTTTTGCACCCTTGCTTGGTTTTGTTGCTACGCGTTTTTTTGGTACGTGCATCGCCGCATGGATCACGCCGGCCAAACGGTCGCGCGCGTCGTCGCGATTTCGCTCCTGCGTACGAAAACGTTGTGCGCTGATCACGAACACACCATCGGCAGTCAAGCGACGGTCGCTGCGCGCGAGTAAACGTTCACGCAATGGCTCCGGCAGGCAGGCGGAGTTTTTGATATCGAAACGCAACTCAACCGCCGTGGACACCTTGTTCACGTTTTGTCCGCCCGGCCCGCTGGAGCGCACGAAACGTTCCTGCAGTTCGGAATCGTCAATGATGATGCTGGGGCTGATGATAAGCATGGGCGCAGTTTATTCTATTTTAGCTGGCGGGCCACGCTTGCGAAGGAGGGCCCTTGGGCCCGAAGAAATTCGTCGCCCGCAAGCGGCCTCCTACGTAAGCGTTCCACATAAGCTAAAATACGCGGCTTATGTCTACCCACACCATGAATGCGCCGCAGAAAGCGGCAGTCGAATATACCGATGGACCCTTGCTGGTATTGGCCGGCGCGGGCAGTGGTAAAACCCGTGTAATCACCGAAAAAATAGCGCACCTGATTTCGCACAAAAAGTGTGAAGCGAAACACATTGCCGCGATTACCTTCACCAACAAATCGGCGCGTGAAATGCGCGAGCGTGTCAGCAAGCGGATCAAGAGCGACAAGACCGAAGGGCTGACCGTTTCGACATTCCATTCGCTGGGTTTGCGTTTTTTGCAGATTGAAGCGCATCGGGCAAAACTGCGTCGTGGTTTTTCGATTTTCGATACCGATGACCAACTCGGCATCATCAAGGACTTGTCCGCGCCCGGTTTGAAAAACGATGCGCTGCAGGCTTTGCATGGCCTGATATCCCAGGCAAAAAATAACGGCCTGTCGCCGGACGATGCGTTTGAATTGGCCAAATCGGCACGTGAACGCGAAGCGGCGAATTTGTATGATCGTTATCAGGCGCGTTTACAAACATTCAACGCCGTCGACTTCGATGATCTGATCCGAATTCCCTTGATGCTGCTCGATCAAGATCCGGATCTCGCGCCTGCCTGGCGCGAACGTCTGCGTTATTTGCTGGTGGACGAATGCCAGGACACCAATGGTGCGCAATACCGCTTGCTGAAACATCTGGCCGGCCCCAACGGACGCATGACCTGCGTAGGCGACGACGACCAGAGTATTTATGCCTGGCGAGGCGCGCAGCCGGAAAACCTGGAGTTGATGGCCAAGGATTATCCGAACCTGAAAGTCATCAAGCTTGAACAGAATTATCGCTGTACCGGCAGAATTCTACGTAGCGCCAATCAACTGATCGCAAAGAATCCGCATGTGCATCTGAAAAATCTTTGGAGCCAGCACGGTGACGGCGAACCGATTCGCATCTGGGGCTGCACCAACAACGAACACGAAGCCGAACGCGTCGCCGCCGAAATTCATTATCTGAAACAGGCGAAGGAAATTCCCTGGGGCGAGTTCGCGATCCTGTTTCGCGGCAACCATCAATCGCGCGTGCTTGAAAAAGCATTACAACTTTTACGTATTCCCTATCACCTGACCGGGGGCACGGCATTTCTAGATCGCGGCGAAGTGAAAGACACCTTGTCGTGGTTGCGCGTCTTGGCCAATCCCGACGATGACGCGGCATTCCTGCGCGCGATCGCTGCACCGAAACGCGAAGTCGGTGGCACCTCGATCGAGAAGCTTGCCGAAATGGCGAAAAACGCCGAGCTGTCGCTGGCCAACGCTGCCGACAATATCGGCATGATCAAACAATTGACGCCACGCGCCGCGTCGGGTCTGCATGAATTCACCAGCATCGTGCATCAGTTACGTGATCTATCCGAAACCCTGACGCCGGCCGAACTCACCCGCAAGGTGATTGAAAAATCCGGCTTGCTCGCGATGATTCGCGCGCAATGCAAAGACGAAGCCAGTTATTTGCGTCGCAAGGAAAATCTCGAAGAATTGGCACAATGGTTCGAAGATGCACGCGGCGGCGGCCCCGGCGAATTGGCAGCGCAACTGGCATTGATCAGCAATGCCGATCGCGGTGAACCCGGCAATCAGGTTCGATTGATGAGCCTGCATGCGGCGAAAGGCCTGGAATTCCGCGTGGTGTTTCTGGTCGGGCTGGAAGATGGCAATCTTCCGCATGAACGAAGCATCGAGGAAGGCGGGCTGGAAGAAGAACGCCGCCTGATGTACGTCGGTATCACGCGGGCAAAAGAGCGTTTATATTGTTCGCACAGCGCCGAAGTAAAGCGTTGGGGCGCGGTTGAACATTTATTGCCGAGCCGTTTCCTCGATGAAATGCCGGCCGCCGACTGCCTGCGTGATGGCGCCGACCCGGAACGCGATATCGCCGAGAAAAAGCAACGCGGCAAGGCCCATATGGATGCGATTGCGGCCTTGCTGGGCAATTAACCGTCACACATACTCACTATTATTATAAAAACTTAAACCAAGGCTCTATTCATGAAAACCACCCGTCTTTTCATCGCCTGCTCTCTGGTCCTGCTCTTGGGCGCCTGCGAAATGGTGCAAACCAAAGCGCCAGTCGCCAGCGAAAGCCCGGCACCGGTCGTTGCGGAAAGCAAAACCGGCGCGCACGACAATCTGAATGCCGTGCTCTGGATGCAGACATCGGTCGAATACAAACTGCTTGCCGGTCAAACCTGGCGCTCCGGCCTGGTGCAATTGGACCGCGCCATCAAATCACCGACCTGGGATGCACTGACGCCAGACGAACGCGAAAAACCAGCGAAGGGCTTGCCCATGGCGGTCATCGTCGATATCGATGAAACGATGCTCGACAACTCGCCTTACCAGGCGCGCCTGATCCGCGACCATACCGCCTACGATGAAGTGACGTGGAGCGATTGGGTGATGGAAGAAAAAGCCACCGCCATTCCGGGCGCTCTCGAATTCGCCCGCGCCGCCACAGCACGCGGCGTGACCATTTTCTATATCAGCAATCGCGCGGCGCATTTGAAAGACGCCACTATCAGCAATCTTCGCAAGGCCGGGTTCCCGATCAAGGATGAAAAACAATTCCTGGGTCTGGGTTATTACGTCGACAACTGCGAACAGCAAGGTTCGGAAAAAGGCTGCCGCCGGATCTCGATCGGCCGTGAATATCGGGTACTGATGCAATTCGGCGACCAGATCGGCGATATGGCCACCATTTTGGCCAACACCCGCGACGGCCGCGAACAAGCGATCAAGCCTTACCTAGGATGGGTTGGCGAACGCTGGTTCGTTTTGCCAAACCCAAGCTACGGCAGCTGGGAGCCAGCCCTGTTCAATAACGAATGGTCGCAGTCGGAAGACGAGCGTCGCGCACAGAAATACGAAGCCCTGAGGTACTAAGCGTAGGGGCGCACGCTTGCTGCGCCCGCTTTCGAGATCGGCAAGCAGAGCGGGCGCAGCAAGCAGGCGCCCCTACGGAATAAAGGTTTTTAACATTGTTTAATATCAATAAGATACATCGTGATTTGTAAGGTATTGCATTAGGTTCGATTCGGCGCTAATCTGCTTCCGCGCCCGGAAAGCCGCTCCTCGGAGCATGTATCTACAACCACGATCTGTCCTCCGGTTTACCGGATTTTCAAGGAGACCCCATCGGGTCTCCTCTTTTTTTGCCCTTTTCGGCCCTCATTTATGTGAGCAAGTCCTTGTTTTTAATGACTTCATCCCAATGCCCTAGGGCGAGCGCCATCGCAATCTGCTAAATTCGGCATAGCTAAAAGGAATACCGCAACGCATGTTGTTCCACCGAGTTCGCCATCTTGGGCTTTTCTTGTTCACGCTGGGCCTGTTGTCAGGCTGTGGGCGTGAACCCGTGGCACCCGGCGATCCGGTCGCGGCGGTCGAAGGTCTGGCCGACGCCATCAAAGACAATGATCTGCTGACCTATTCCAAACTCAGCCTGCCGCCGGCTCTCCATGCCCGGCTGGAGCAACGCTGGAACGACGAGCTGGCGCTTGCCCCCAAGCTCACCACCACCCAGCGAAAAGACCATACGCGCTACATGAAACAGATGATGGAGCCCGGTGCGGAAGCGAAACTGTTCGCTCGCTACGAATCGAAAATGAAAAAATTCCAGGGCGAGATCAATTCGCAATGGCCGATGATGAAAGGTGCCGCCCAGATTTTCGTGAGCGGTGCGATCCAGGCCAACGAAGACCTGACACCGGCCGAACGCGATCATGCGAAGGCCGTTGGCCAGGCGATACTGGAATGGCTTAAGCCGGCGATGTTCAGCGACAAGGAAAAAGCCCGCGAAGCCATTACCGTGATTTGCCAAACCGCACGCGAAATCAATTTGCCGGAAGCCGAACAAATGCATCAGCTATCAATGGTCGCCAGTCTCGAAAAAGCCGGCATTGCATTGAAAGGCCTGAAAGACCTTGGCCGTGTTTACGGCGCCGATATCGACGAGTCGCTCGACAATCTGGAAGCAAAATTGGTCGACGCCGATGCGTCGGGCAACCAGGCGACGGTCGAAGTGAATTACGTCCTGCTCGGCAAAGACATTCGTTTTGAAATCGAAATGACCCGCATCGATGGCCGGTGGTATCCCGCCGACAAGGTTAACGATGCCCAACAAACATTAAAACAAGCGCTGCCTGCTGCAGCCGTCTCTGCTCCCTAAATCACATTATGACTATCGAACAAGCTTCGCTGCCTTTGCCGCAGCCCGAACAGCAGACGCCTCCTACAGCGCCCTCTGATTCGAAAAAGACTTTTGCCAATACCATTGCGCCGCTTTGGGCGCGTCTGATGGAAAAATTGCTGGCGCCGTGGATTGAAATCAAACGCGAACCCACCGTACCGCCATTCACCGCCGATCGTCCGATCTGTTACGTGATTGAAAACTACGGCCTGTCGAATATGCTGATTCTCGACCGCGCCTGCCGTGAAGCCGGACTGCCATCGCCGCTGGCGCCTCTGCCCGGTGATCCGCTCGGTCGCAAGCGTTCCTACATCGCCTTGTCGCGTCGTGGCGGCAGCGTTTTTTCGCAACCGAAAAACAAGAACCACTCCGATGGTTTGTCACGCCTGTTGATGGCACACCGCTTGTATCCCGATCAGGACGTACAACTTGTTCCGGTCTCGATTTTTGTCGGTCGCGCACCTGATCGCCAATCCGGCTGGTTTTCGGTTCTGTTCTCGGAAAACTGGGCATTGGTCGGTCGTTTCCGCCGCTTGCTTGCGATCCTTTTGAATGGCCGCGGCACCGTCGTGCAATTTTCGCCATCAGTTCGGGTCTGGGAAATTCTCGGAGAAGAACTGCCGCATGAACGCAGCGTTCGCAAGACTTCTCGCGTATTGCGTGCCCACTTCCGCCGTATCCGTTCCGCCGTTATCGGTCCGGACTTATCGACACGGCGTTTGCTGGTTGATCGCGTGCTCGATGCCGAACCGGTTCGCAAGGCGATTGCCGAACAGGCGCGGCGTGACAAGACCGAATATCTCGAAGCCTGGAAAAAAGCGCATGGTTTCGCCTGGGAAATCGCGGCCGACTATTCGCATCCGGTTGTGCGTTCACTTTCCTTCGTACTTACCGGCTTCTGGAACCGCATCTACGACGGCGTGCATGTGCACCATCTGGAGTCACTGAAGGAAGTCGCGCCAGGCCATGAAATCGTCTATGTGCCCTGCCATCGCAGCCATATGGATTATTTGCTGCTGAGTTATCTGCTTTACGCGCATGGCGTGGTACCACCGCATATTGCCGCCGGCGTGAACTTGAATCTGCCGATCATCGGTTCGGTG
>JAKQKT010000430.1 GCA_029560515.1 Pseudomonadota bacterium | reverse complement strand
GCGCGAATCAATGACGCTATATCATCTGGACGGCGAGAGTTTGATCGCAACGCATTATTGCCCGCAGGGTAACCAGCCGCGTCTTGTCTTGATGCCGGGTGATGGGGCAATGCATTTTGCATTCCTCGACGGCACCAATCTGCAGGTACCGGGCAAGTCGCATCAATTCAGCTTCTGGCTGAAGATCAACGATAGCGGTCATTTTCAGCGAAATGAAGTCTATGTGGAGAACGGCACGTCTCCGGAAACGACGCAGGTCGAAGACCCGAAAGAAATCTTCAGCTACACGCGAACAGATACTGCTGCCGCAGCAACAAAATAAGCCGAACGATTTGTGCGGCGCCGCGTTGCATACCCCGGCGTTGGGTGCGTGCTCTAATATTTTTCAGGCACAATGGCCGCATGACAGCTTCCAACACGGCAAGCGGCGCAGGCCGTGACGGGCTACGCCCACTGCGCTACCTCCTGCGAATACCCCTCCTGGCATTTCATGCCTGCGTATTCCTGCCGATTACCTTGCTGATGATCAATCCGGTTTGCGCGCGCATCGTGTTTCGTGGCGAACGCCTCGATCACCGCATCATTCGCTGGTGGTCGCTCGGCATGGTGCGAATTTTCGGTTTCAAGACCAAACGTTATGGCACGCCATTGCCCGGCGCGGTGTTGTTCGTGGCCAATCATGTCAGCTGGATTGATATCACCCTGCTGCACAGCCAGCGCTGGATGGGCTTCGTTGCCAAAGCCGAGATCGCGAACTGGCCCTTGATTGGCTGGATGGCATCGCGTGGCGGCACGATTTACCACCATCGCGGCAGCAATGATTCGCTTCACGGCGTCATGCACCAGATGGTCGAGCGTTTGCAAAAGGGTTTGGCCTGCGCGGTATTTCCGGAAGGTCGTACTACCGACGGTCGCGAGATCGGAACCTTTCATGCCCGCATTTTCCAGCCCGCCGTATTGGCGGAAGTGCCGGCACAACCGGTGGCACTGAAATACGGCGACCGCGGCAATGCGCAAACGATTATCGCGTTTGGCCCAAAAGAAAATTTCCTGCAGAACCTGATTCGTTTATTGGGCGAACCGACACGCACGGCGGAAGTACATTTTCTCGAACCGGTTGCGAGCAGTGAAGAAGGTCGCCGCCGCATGGCCGATACCTGCCGTGAACGCATCATGGCCGCCATGAAGTTATGACACGCGTCAGCAGTTACCGGGCTCGCGGCTGGTTATTGCGTAACCCGCATATGCAATCGATATTCAGCTCGACTGCCTTCAGGAAAAATGCCGGCAACCGTGCCTTGCTCAAGACCGGTGCCGAGACCAGCGAACATGTGATTGATGCCGGCAACGGCGTTCGCCTGCTCGGTTTCTACAGTGAAAACAAAACGCGGCCATCGCGCGGATTGGTACTGTTGTTGCACGGCTGGGAAGGCAGCAGCGATTCAAGCTATATGTGCCATACCGCCGCACGTTTGCTGCGCGCCGGTTTCAATGTGTTCCGGCTGAACTTTCGCGATCACGGCGACACCCACCATTTGAACGAAGACCTGTTTCATTCCTGCCGTCTTGAAGAAGTGGTCAATGCCGCCCGCGAAATCGAAAAGAAATTTCCGGCGCCGGTTTTCATGGCGGCCGGCTATTCATTGGGCGGAAATTTTGCCTTGCGGCTTGCGTTGGCGGCACCCGATGCGGGCATCAATTTAAAACACGCGGTCGCAATTTGTCCGGCGGTCGATCCTTCGGGCGTGATGCGGCAATTGGAAATCGGAATGCCTTTGTATCACTGGTATTTCCTGAAAAAATGGCGTGGCTCGCTGCTGAAAAAACGCGCGCTGTTTCCGCAAAAACACAGTTTTGACGACGGTGTTCTGAAAAAGGATATGCGTTCACTCACGCAGTGGATGGTCGAGCGCCATACCGACAAAGCCGACGAAGAAGATTATTTCGATGGCTACTCGGTGGCGCACGGGCGCCTGGCCAAACTGCAGGTGCCGGTCAGCGTGCTGGCCGCCGCCGATGACCCGGTGATTCCGATCGAAGCCTTCAATGATTTGCAGTTGCCATCCCATTCCCTTCTGGAGATCGCCGAGCATGGCGGGCATTGCGGTTTCATCGAGGGGGCAACCATGCGTGGCTATGCCGAGCGCTGGGTCGTACAGCGATTGGCTTTGGCCCTGCAAAATGGCGCCATAGCCAGCTAGGAAGGCCTTAAAGCCGGGAACGGGCTATAATGGCGGCTTCCGTTTTTCGAGTCTGTCCATTCATGATTGCCACCATTACCCAAGCGCTGCAACGCGGCGATGTTGCCGCCGCTTTAAGCGCTGCCCAGGCATTTGCCATCAGCGATGCATCGAACCCGCAAGCCCATCACTGGCTCGGCATTTGCCTGCAGCAAAGTGGCGACATCGAGGGCGCCCGTGCCGCGATCGACGAGGCCATCAATCTCGCGCCGGATCGATCCGATTTCCAGATCAGCCGCGCATCGCTTGCCCTCGCACAAAAAGATTATCAAGCCGCCGAAAAAGGCCTGAAAGATGCGGTCAATCTGGACCCCAACCAACTGCAGGCCTATGTAACCCTGGCCCACATGGCGCTGGCGCGTGGCGAAAACGAAGAAGCCATAAAACAATTCAAGCTGGCCCAGCGCGTTGATGCCGAGCATCCGCAAGTCTTGCTGCTTGAAGGTCATATCGCGCAATACGGTGGCAGAACCGAAGATGCACTGAAATGCTTCACCGCGGCGGCCGAGCTTGACCCTGCCAATCCGCTGGTACAGGTTTCCCTCGGCATGGCTTATGGTGCGCGTGGCGTCTGGCCCTTCGCCGAACAGGCACTGAAAAATGCCAATGCACTGGAACCGGGCAATCCCGGCGTGATGCGCGGATTGATTCGCAGTCTGTTGCAGCAGGAAAAATTTCCGGAAGCGATTGATGTGCTCAGCCAGTGGTTGATCAACAAACCTTCAGACCATTCGGTACGCATGATGCGTGCACAGCTTCGTGCACAAGTCGGTCAGGCAGAAGAAACCCTGGAAGACCTGCTGATGGTCAATGCCGCCAATCCGGGCAATCCCAAAGTGATGGCACCCCTGGTCAACGTGCTGATCACTCTGGGCCGTTTGCCGGAAGCCATCGATCATCTTGAACAGGCACTGACGCTCAATCCAAAAAACAATGCGGCCTGGTCATTGCGCACCAGCATTTCGGCACACCAGCTCGAAGAGACGCAGACGGTGTTGCAACGCTGGCTCGCGGCATTGCCGGAAAGTCCGCAAGTGCATGAGTCGCTTGCCCAGGTTTATGAAACCACGGGTGACTTAGATGCCGCCGAAGCCAGTGCCGACAAGGCGCTTTCATTGGCGCAAAACCTGCCGTTCGCGCAATTCATCAAACTGCGTGCCGAAATTCGCAAAGACCCCAAGCAGGCATTGAAGCGTCTGGAAATTCTGGAGCGTGCCGCCACCAATGCCGAATCGCAAAGAATGGTTCTGGCCTGGCGCGGTTTGACGCATGACAAGCTGCAGCAATACGAACAAGCGGCCGAGAGTTTCCGGCAGATGGCGCAGCGCGCACTCGTGCAGCATCCCTTGCCGCCGATTTTTTCGGCCAGCGAAAATACGGGGCCGGATATCGCCGGCACTTTGTTGTGGGCACCGACCGGCACACGTGTGGAAATCGTGTTGCAAGCCCTATCTCAACCGCTCGGAAAAAGATTGCTGGCCGACCGCAATCTGCCCCATTCCCGCAATGACGGTTTCGGCCATCTGCGCGGCGTGCCGGCTAGTGCCGAAGCTGGTACTGCAACGCGTTGGCAGGAAGCCATCCGGGATTCCGGTCTGGAGCCGGAAACTGCCGTTGACTGGATTCCGCATATCGATGCCTACACCGTGTCGGCCTTGAAAGGTACGCGCACGGTTGCGGTGATCAGCGATCCGCGCGACGCATTGCTGGGTTGGATGGTATTCGGCAGCGCGCAGGCTTATCGTTTCCATCCGAACGAAAATATTTCGGCCGAATGGCTGGCGCAGACCTTCGAAGCCTTCGCCACGCATCTGGAAAACAATCCGGAAGCAGTGAGCGTGGTCAAGATTGATGGCCTGCCGGCACAGGCGGTCTCGGTGGCCCATGCATTGCAGGCAGCGTTCGCGCTGGATCAGGCGCCGGAGACCGATACGCTTGGCAAAACCATACTCGCGCGCGGCGGTTTCGATAACCAGTTCGCGAGTGGCCATTGGCGCCATTACCGCGACAGCTTCAAAGCGGCATTTGATCGCTTGACGCCGATTGCGGTGCGTCTGGGCTATTCCGAAAACTGATATGCGCGTGCATGGACGTCTGCTGCTGGTGTTTTTTTTGACGGCAGCAATGCCGTCGACAAATTTGCAGGCACAAGCCGCGTCGAAGCCCTCGGCATCGTCGATCAATGCCAAAGCGACGGTTATCACTGCCAGCAAATTGCCACACCAGCTGGTATATCCGGGTGATCTTTTTTATCCGGATGCGCTCGCCAAAAAAGGCGCACAAGGCGAAGTAATACTCGAGATACGATTGTCGAAAGAGGGCAGGGCGTCGGCTGCCCGTGTCATCGCGAGCAGCAAATCGGTCGAACTCGACAAACAGGCGCTGAGTCTCGTGAATACCGGCAATTACAAATTGCCGGACAATGGCCTGAAGTATTTCGAAGGGCTCTATAGCCTCAACATCATTTTCATCCGGGATTCGGTGTTGACGATAAATTCCAAAACCTGTGCCGACCTGAATACCGATGTCGCTTATTTCCGTTCGGTGCGTCCGGGTGAAAACACGAAGAGTCTCGGTGCTTTCGAATTGGTTGCCGGTATTTTCACCGTGCAGTTGATGAAGAACCAGGGCTCGGCCGGCACCCTCAAGTTCGTCAAATCCATCGCTGACATCGAGGGCGACACGATCAGCGCCTGCGCAAAAAAACCGCGCGCATTATTCATCAAGACCTATGTCGATGCGGCGAAAAAACACGGCATCCGGTTCTGACGGATTGTCTGGCGCCTATTCGCCGTTCGCGAGAAAAAACAAAAGTCCGGCACCGAGAATGATCCGGTAGTAGGCGAATGCGGTAAAGCGATGGGTCTGGATATATGTCAGCAACCATTTGACCGCGATGAAGGCGGTCAGGGTGGCCGCGATGAAGGCCAGGCTAATTTCCGACCAGGATTCATGTGGCGCGCCGGTCACGGCGAGCTTCAGCAATTTGTAGCCACTGGCGGCAAACATGGTCGGAATGCCAACCAGAAACGCGAATTCGGTCGCTGCGGCGCGATTCGAAGTACCGGCCAACAAGGCAACGAAAATGGTGGCCGCCGAACGCGAAGTGCCGGGAAATACCGCGGCGACGACCTGTGCCAGACCCACAAGTACGGCGACTTTCCAGGTAATGACGGCATTGTCTTTTTTATTCGCCGCGAAATGTTCGGCCACCAGCATCCAGATGCCGCCGATGATCAGCGCCCAGGCAACCGGCGTTACATTGTCGGGTAACTGGAAGCCCTGCTTCACGATGATGTAACCCAGTACCGAGGTAATCAGGAAAGCGACGAGAAGTTTCAGCATGTAATCGCGATGATCGCTTTTTGAAAATCCGGTTTCAAAAATGCCGGCAGTCAGTTTCCACAAGCGTTCGCGATAGATCGCCACGACGGCAAGAATGGCACCGGCTTGAATGAATACATTGAAGAAATCTGTCTTGGCGCCAAGCCAATGTTCCGCAATCAGCAAATGGCCTGTGCTGGAAATCGGAAGAAATTCGGTAATACCTTCAATAATGCCCAGGATCAGGGCGGCAACAAGATCATTCACGCGATAGCATCCGGTCGGCGATTTACGAGGACCATATTGTGACGGATAAATACTGACTATTCAGTGGCGATTGGCGCCTCGTTGCAAAATGACGGTACGAAGCCGGCAGGGAATGCTCAGGCCGCGGTTCCTCCGGGAAATTCGAAACCGGATTTGCGTAATTCGTGTTTACTTTGGTCGAACCCCTGCGCAGGCACGAAGTCATCGTGACGATTTACCATCTCCGCCCAGCGCGCCAGAAGCGTTTCGGCACAATCGGCTTTATCGCCAATATGGATTCCCTGCGTCAGTGTGATATGCGCCAGCTCAAATCCGCCGGCACCGGCGCAGACAATCGCGCGCGTCGGTGCTTGTTCGGATACCAGTGCCAACACCGCCGGGCTTACCAGTTCGGGGCGCAACAATGACAACTGCTCTTGCGGAAGAATGTCTTCCATCATTCGCGTGGCTGCGGTTGGTGCGATGCAATTAACGCGGATGCCGTACTTCTCGCCTTCAATGGCGAGCGTTTGCATGAATCCCACCAGTCCCATTTTTGCCGCGGCATAGTTGGCTTGGCCGAAGTTGCCATAAAGGCCGGAGGACGAAGTCGTCATCACGATGCGGCCATAGCCTTGCTTGCGCATCGGCTCCCAGACCGCTTTGGTGCAATTGGCCGCCCCCATCAAATGCACCTCGACCACGAGGCGGAAATCGTCGAGCTCCATCTTGGCGAATGATTTGTCGCGCAGGATGCCGGCGTTATTGACCAGGATGTCGACGCTGCCCCAGGCATCCAAAGTGTCGTTGACCATGGCCTGTACGAAATCGTTGTCAGTCACCGAGCCCATGCTGGCCCGAGCCTGGCCTCCGGAATCAATGATTTCTTTCGTGACAGCAAGCGCCGCATCGCCCAGATCGTTTACCACGACCCGCGCACCGTGTTTGGCCAATAGCAGGGCATGAGCGCGGCCCAGACCACCGCCGGCACCGGTCACGATCGCCACGCGACCCGTCAAATCAATCATTTCTGTCTCCTGTCTGCCTGGCCCGAAATCGCGTAAGTTCATCATGAGCGCCCGTCAACATAGGCGTGCGGGGGTCAGACTAGCACCGGGAAGCAGCGTCGTAAACATATTCATTATATTGTGAATGAAGATTGACATTAAGAAGAATATGCTGCCAAATGCGTTGCCGGGCCAAGCCCGGCACTTTCCAGCCGATTCCTTGAGGGGGGGATCATGAAAACAAAAATCATGAAAAAACGTGTGCTGTGTGCAAGCCTTTTGCTGGCTTTGCCTTGTTCCGGAATATTGTTTGCACAGGAAGCGGCGCCAGAGCCTGCCAGCAAAACAGAGGATGGAAGCAAGGAGGCTACGACACTGGATACCATCGTTGTCACCGCCGATCGCCGTACCAAACCGCTGCAAGTGACGCCGATCTCGGCGACGGTATTGACCGGCGCGGATCTGGCTAACCAGGGCATCAGCGTTGTCGACCAGTTGCAGTTTTCCACGCCGTCGGCAACCGTGAACAATTTCGGTCAGGGCATCGACTTCAATATTCGGGGCATTGGCAAGGGCGAGCACAACACGCAGACCACTACCGGTGTCATTACCTATCGCGATGGTGTTGCGACGTTTCCAGGCTACTTCACTGCCGAGCCTTATTACGACATCGCCACGCTGGAGGTTCTTCGCGGCCCGCAGGGAACTTTCGTGGGCCAGAACGCCACCGGCGGCGCGGTCTTTGTTACGTCAAATGATCCTGTCATCGGCGGTGGCCACACCGGTTATGTGTCGGGGCAAATCGGAAATTACAGTGATATTGCCGCCCAGGCTGCACTCAATATTCCGCTCAGTGATACGCTGGCCGCACGGGTTGCCTTCAATGGCGAAAACCGCGATAGCTTCTGGGACATCGACGGCCCCTACACAGGTTCCGATGCCCGCTTGCGCATGCGCAGTGCGCGTCTTGGCCTACTCTGGCAACCCAATAGCAATTTATCGGTGCTGTTCAAGACCGATTACAGCCACCTCGACATGGGTGCCTATCCGGCAGACCCGGTGAATTCCCCGAACGATCTTTTCGATATCACCGCCAATGCCGATCTGAAAGCGCTGGATCGTTTCTCGCGTTCGGTGTTGTCGATAGACTATGAATTCGCCAACGGTGTCAGTTTTCGTTCGATCAGCGGTTACCAGAATGGCAACACGCAATACCGCGGTGATCTTGACGGAACGAGCGCCGGCAACAGTACTTTCCGCGATTCGGTCGATGAAAGAATCTACTCGCAGGAATTCAATCTGGTTTCGCCCAATACCGGTAAATTCAACTGGATTGCCGGTGCCTATTGGCAGCAGGACACGTACACCTTCCTGCCGGGTGAATTCGTGATCGGTGTGCCGCCGGGAAATATTTTCAGTGAATACGTATTGCAAGGCACCAATCCGAAGCAAACCTCGGCGGTATTCGGCAAGCTCGGTTTCGAGTTGTCGGATCGCTTTGAACTTGAACTTGGTGCGCGCTATTCGCGCAGCCGTACCTCCAATGATGTTTCCATTGTCCAATACGGCACGCCGTTGTTGGCGATTCAGACAGCCGAGTTCTCCAATGTTTCCGGCAAGCTCGCACTCAATTTCCAGGTCAGCGACACGCAGTTCCTCTATGCCTTTGCCGCCACCGGTTATCGTCCGGGCGGACTGAATGTGCCGGTTGGGTTTGGCCAGCCTGATCCTTTCGACGAAGAAAAAGTCACCAGCTATGAACTGGGCTGGAAATCGATCTGGTTTGATGGGCATCTGCGCACGCAATTCACCGCCTTCCATAATGACTACAACAACTTCCAGGTGACTATCGGCTATCCGGCCTTCCCGGTGTTCGGCATCGAAATGAATGTGCGAGACACCACGAAGATTTCCGGATTCGAAGCCCAGGTGCAAGCCTCGTTCGGCGACTGGAAAATCGATGCCGGCATGGGCGTGATGCACAGCGAACTGGGTAAATTCTATGCGGTCGATCCGCGCGGTATTTCCTTTGCCGTCTGCGACCCGCAAACCGGACCGGCCAGTGCCACGTGTATCGCACTGGAAGGTCGCGACCAGACTTACGCGCCAGACTTCACCTTCAACCTCGGCATACAACGTGACTTCCAGGTGGCCAAGGGCACGCTGACGCCGCGCATCAATTTCGGACACGTTTCCGAGCAATGGGCGACGCTGTTCCAAAACGAGGCGCGCGGTGATCGAATCGAAAGCCGCAACATCGTCAACGCGCAATTAGCCTGGGAACGGGACGGCTACGTGTGGACTTTGTACGGCACCAATCTGACCGATCAGCATTATGTGGCTGCGATCAACTCAGGCCTGCGTTTTGCCGGTGCGCCCAGACAGTTCGGCCTTCGCATCACCAAATGGTTCTAAAAATGATGGTGGTAGATACGACCCCGGTGTGCCGCACCTGTAAGGGCGGCACAACTTTACGCATGACGCCATTGCCAGCAAACCGATGCAAAACTACCGACTGACCACAGACAAGTTTATCGAGCACGCCGCCAAATGGTCGCCGCAGCGCGAGATCGTTTGGGCCGAGCAAGGTATTGTCCAAAACCGGATCGGCTATGCTGCCATGCGTGATCGCAGCAATCGCCTGTCGGGTGCGCTGAAGGCATTGGGATTGTTGACCGGCGATCGCGTCGGCACGCTGGCCTGGAACACTCAGCATCATCTCGAAATTTATTACGCGACGATGAGTGCGGGCTTTGTCTGCCACACATTGAATTCGCGTTTTACCGTCGCGCATCTTGCGGCCATCGTCAATGAAGCCGAAGACCGCGTGCTTGCGGTGGCTTCCAGTCTGCTGTCTTTGTTGCGCGAGTTGCTGCCGCTTTGTCCGACAGTCGAGCACGTCATCTTGCTGGATGGCGATGTAAACGAGTTGCCAATACTTGAAGGATCGAAAGCACAGCTCTGGTTGCACGATACCTTGCTGGAAACACTCGGTGCGCCGTTTGTGTGGGGCGAATTCGACGAAGAAACACCGGCCGGTCTTTGCTACACCTCGGGTACAACGGGCGCGCCACGAGGCGTACTTTATAGCCACCGCTCCAATTACCTGCACACCTTGCGTGCGCTGCAAGCCGATTCCATCGGCTTGACCGGCAATGACGTGGCGATGATTGCGGTGCCGATGTTCCATGCCAACGGCTGGGGCTTGCCCTTTGCCACGCCAGCGGTAGGCGCGAAACTGGTGCTACCCGGTCGTCATGCCGATGGTGCCAGCCTGGCGACACTGATGCGTGATGAAGGCGTTACCTTTGCTGCCGGCGTGCATACGCTTTGGCTTGGCGTGATCGATCATGTCGAAGCCACCGGCATGGAATTACCGAATCTCAAACGCTTGCTGATTGGCGGTTCGCGCTGCCCCGAGGCATTACTGCGGCGGATAGAACAACGCCTGGGTGTGCAATTGCAAACCAGTTGGGGCATGACCGAATTATCACCGCTGGGTACGATTGCCGTTCCCGGGGCGTCTTGGTCCGATCACCACGCTTCCGGGCGGCCACCGATGGGCATAGATCTCAAATTGACCGATGCCTACGGAACGACATTGGCATCGCAGCGCAATGTCGTGGGTCATCTGAAGGTGAAGGGCGCGAGTGTGCTTGATCGCTATTACAAATCAGAAACCGATGCGCTGGATGCGGAAGGCTATTTCGATACCGGCGATTTGGCCAGCCTGGATGATGAGGGCAATCTCAGCATCTGCGGCCGCTCCAAAGACCTGATCAAGTCCGGCGGTGAGTGGATCAATCCGGCGGAAATCGAAGACATCGTCGGTCGTCTGCCTGCCGTGCGTCTGGTGGCCGTGGTCGGCAGGACGGATCGCAAATGGGGCGAGCGCCCGGTGCTGGTGGTTGAACTCAATGCGGGCGAGTCATTCCGGCCTGATGATTTACTGGCTTGCCTGCAAGGTAAAGTCGCCAATTGGTGGATTCCGGACAAGGTCGTCCAGATGGAATCGATGCCGCTGGCCGCGACCGGCAAGATCGACAAGAACCGTTTGCGCATGGATGCCGCGATGACGGACTTCACCGCCGAGTAGTTTGCAATTGACGATGCTGGATGGAGCTGCCTAGACTCTGGGTGCCGACTCCGGCGGCCAAATTTGAAGACGCAATGCCCGATACCAAGAAAAAAAGAGTTG
Source organism: Pseudomonadota bacterium (assembly GCA_029560515.1). Classification (GTDB taxonomy): domain Bacteria; phylum Pseudomonadota; class Gammaproteobacteria; order Xanthomonadales; family Xanthomonadaceae; genus Arenimonas. The sequence continues at coordinate 11,719 of JAKQKT010000430.1, read as the reverse complement.
TCCGCAGCAAGGCCGACCAGCGCGCCGACAGCATTGAGCAGATTCTGGATGTAGCCGAATACCTTTTTTCCAGAAATGGTCTGCATGGTGTCACGCTGCGCGATGTCGCCAAGCAGGTCGGCATCCACACCACGCTCGTCCATTATTATTTCAAGGACAAGCAACATCTGTTCGAATCGGTGTTCGCACGCCGAGCCGGTGTCAGCAGCGCGGCACGCATGACGGCACTGGAAAAATACGAAGCCGAAACCGGCGATTCGCCGACGGTGGAAGGCGCGCTGCGCGCATTTCTTGATACCGATCTGGATCTGTACGTTGCCGGTGGCGAAAACTGGATGAACTACGCAGCCTTTGGCGCACGCGTCAGCAACACACCCGAAGGCGCTGCGCTGATGGACGTGTATTTCGATCCGGTGGTCTTGAAACTCGTGGGTATCTTGAAGCGGGCATTGCCCACGTATTCCGACGAAGATATTTTCTGGGGTTACCACTTCGTCACCGGTGCATTAATGAATACACTGGCGCGCACCGGTCGTATCGACAGATTGTCGGGCGGGCTGTGCCATTCCGATGATTTCACCGCCGTGCGGGAACGCATGGCGCGTTTTATGGCGGCAGGATTTTTGTCGCTCAAGCCACGATAGTTCGCGGGGCTTTTTTCGATTATTTTGTTAGCGGCGGCGATACCAGGCCGGTATTCCAATTCCAGGGTTGTTCGCCACTCGCACGCCGACGGCGCACGGCTTCCTCATGCAACTCGAACATGCCGGGGAATAATTTTTCCGATGCTTTCGGGGCATCGCCAAAACTCATGTAGGCCGCGGTATTGCCATACGCTGGCCAGGCAGCTGCACCAGTAGCTTCCGGTTTGCCGCTACGGGCAAAACTCGCCCAGTACGCCATCATCGCATTCGTCAGCTGTGTTTCGTTTTCGGTTGTCGGCATCGCAGGCCACAGTGCGGGAATGCGATCGGCATTGCCGAACATGTAGGGAATTTCGCTGGCGTGAAAAGCATGCAGCCCTGCCGTCTCCATCTCAGGTGTGCCGTGGTCGAATAAATAAAGATAGGAGTTCTGGCCAATGGCCGTCTGGTTACGCGCCAGGCGTTCTGCAGTCCAGCCGTACAGCGCATCACGCGTGTTGGCGTAAATGCTTTCCTGCATTTGTGCCGATGGATACAGCCGCAGATATTCGGGTGCCAGATCGCCATAACGCGTACGAATTTCTGCTTCGTATTTTTCTGCCGTTGCTGCCGGTGGTGGTGCGAGCATTTTCAGCGAACGTATTTCGCCGCTGTTGAAGCCGACCAGCAGCGGCACGGGTGACTGTTCGCCGCGTTCGAACGTTTCCACCAATTGTGCCGTGAGGACATGGCCATCAATCGTGGCGAAGGGCGGAAAACCGAGTGCCGCTGCCGATTCCGTCAGTTCCTGCGCATCCGCCTTGCGTAAGTCCGAGATGTCGCGCGCATGCAATGCAGCACCGAGCAGCGCACCGATTTCCTGCGATGGTTTTTCTCCGAATTTCTTTTCCTTCAGCGAAGGCGTGGAAATCATGTATGCGCTCTGCGCAATCGCTTTCGAAAACAACCCGCGCGCTTTCGGCGATGCCATCAGATACATCACGCTCAAACCGCCGGCCGATTCACCGGCAATGGTGACGTTGTCCGGATCGCCACCGAATGCCGCGATATTGTTTTTCACCCATTGCAATGCCGCAATCTGATCCAGCAAACCGTAATTTCCCGACACGCCATCCGCAGACTCGGCACTCAGCCCGGGATGCGCCAGATAACCCAGCACACCCATGCGGTAATTGATCGACACCACGATGATGCCTTGCTGTGCCAGACGGGCGCCGTCATACATCGGTTCCTTGCTCGAGCCTTTCAGTAACGCACCACCATGTATCCACACGAACACCGGCGCGCCGGCCGAATTCGCAGGCACCCAGACATTCAAGTTCAGGCAATCTTCGCTGGTCGGCGTGATATCCGAGGTGTAGATATTCGGCACCTTGGTAACCGGCTGTATGCAGGATGGACCGAAGTCGGTTGCCTGCCGCGTGCCCTGCCATTTCGGCAAAGCTACCGGTGGTTTCCAGCGTAATTTTCCTGTCGGCGCTGCGGCGTAGGGAATGCCTTTGAAAGTATGCAGCTTGCCGTTGAACTTGCCGACGAGTTTTCCTGCAGGTGTGTCGAGAACGCTGAAGGCATCTTTGGTTTCGGAAGACATGGAGGAATCTCGTGCGGAGCTGAAGGATATCGACGTGACCAGACAGGCGGTCGCGGTGTAGCAAAAAATCAGGCGGCGCATAGTCATGACGCAACTCCTTCAGCCAGGATAGGTCTGTGCTTGCGGCCAAGCACGCGCGAAAGCCACAGGAATAATCCGATGGCAACAAAGTAGGCGGGTATCAAGGTATACAAGGCCATTTGCAGCGAATGGTCGGGATACTCCGCGCGGAAATAATCGCTGGCCGCACCGACCCAGGTCGGGCCGAGACCGAGACCGATCAGATTCATTACCAATAGCAAGAGAGCGCCGGACATCACGCGTTGATCCGGACGTACTTCTTCCTGCACCAAAGTCACGGCCGACGATAGATAAAAATAATTCAGCGTGAACGGGCCGATCAAAAAGATTAGCGCCAGCGGCCAGCTTGGTGCCCAAACGAAAGCGACGTAAAACGGAATCGCGAGCGTCAGCGATGCGGCTGGTAACAAGGCATAAGCTCTTTTGGACTTGCGCGTGAATTTGTCGACCAGCCAGCCTGATATGAAAATGCCCGCGCTCATGCCGATGCCGACGACCAGGGCATACCAGACCGCGACTTCCTGCAGCGTCATGCCTTTTTCGCGCATCAAAAACAGCGTCGCAAAATTGCCCATGCCATAGGTGATGAATTGCGTGGCGCCACTGCCGAGTGCGACCAGCAATAATTCCGGCCGTGAAAAAAACATCTTCATGGTCGAAACAAAACCGGCGTTGGCGGTTCCGGCAGCGGCCGGCGCATTTGCAATGGCGCTATCAAGGCCACCGCGCTTGGGTTCACGCACTATCAGCACCAATGCAATTGCTGCAACAAGACCGGCCGCGCCGAGCACCACGAAGGCATAACGCCAACTGTAAGCCGCCGCGATCGATGCACCGAATGCGATGCCGAGCGCCGCGCCAATCGGCGGCCCCAGATTGAACAAACCCATCGCAGTGCCGCGACGACCGGGAGGAAAATAATCGGAAATAATCGCGTACGAGGGCGGCACGCCACCGGCTTCACCGATGCCCACGGTCATCCGTGCCATCACCAATTGCGGGTAGGTATTCGCCATGCCGCAGGCAACAGTCGCTGCGCTCCAGAGCGCACAAGCAATCGACAACACCATGACCCGATTGCTGCGGTCGGCAAACCAGGCCACCGGAATCGATATCAGGCAATAGAACAGGGCGAAGTACAGACCTCCGATCAAGCCAAGCTGGCTGTCGCTGACATGCAGGCTGTCCTGGATCGGTTTGGCCAGAATTGACAGCAACTGGCGGTCGAGGAAATTCAATACATAGATAAAACACAGCATCCCGAGCGCGACCCAGGCGCGCGTGTCGGGGCGATGGGATGTACCGAGCGGCGAATTGGGCAAATTCATGCCAGTTGTCCGCTGCAGAGGGAAACAGGCCTGACTCTCATACCCGGAGCGAGCGGGTTCCTTATTGCCATTGTTCTAAACATCATTGCCCTCCCAGACAATCGGAGCATCCTAGCGGAGTCCTGCCCGGATAATGCAGTCAAGCGGAGATTACGTCAATCTTCACTATCGTGTGGATGAATATTATTAAGACCTGCGAAATGATGGCCGAGGAAGATCTTGCGGGACAGGGCAGGATAAAGGTAATTGTTTTGGTGCAATCATAATATCAGCGCGCCATTTTGGTGCGTTATGTAAGTACGCATTACAGATAAGTTCTTATAAATCAACAATATAAAATAAACTTTTATTGGCATGAGCCTTGCTAGATAAGACGGTCCTTCACCCTGCCGGAGTGTTTCATGTCGCTTGAAAACATCAACAAATTAGTCAAAGACCACAGCATCGAATTCGTCGACCTGCGTTTCGCCGATATGCGTGGCGTACAACATCACGTGACTTTCCCGGTCAACATCATCGAACCAGCCCTGTTTGAAGACGGCAAGATGTTCGACGGTTCCTCGATTTCTGGTTGGAAAGGCATCAACGAATCCGACATGATCCTATTGCCCGATGCCAGCACCGCCTATCTCGATCCTTTCTATGCAGATCCAACGCTCGTCCTGATTTGCGACGTGCTCGATCCGGCCACCATGCAAGGCTACACGCGCTGCCCTCGCGGCATCGCCAAACGCGCCGAAGCTTTCCTGAAAGCCAGTGGCATTGCCGACCAAGCGTTCTTTGGTCCGGAGCCTGAATTCTTCATCTTCGACGGCGTTCGTTTCGCGAACGACATGGGCAAAGTGATGTACGAAATTTTCTCGGACGAAGCGTCCTGGGAAACAGGCAAGAAACAGGAAGGCAATAATCACGGACATCGTCCCACGGTTAAGGGCGGTTACTTCCCGTTGCCACCGGTCGATTCCCTGCACGACATCCGCGCCGAAATGTGCAAAGTTCTGGCAGCGGTTGGTCAGGAAGTCGAAGTGCACCATCACGAAGTCGCCAATGCCGGGCAATGCGAAATCGGTACCAAGTTCAATTCGCTGGTGAAGAAAGCCGATGAACTCGCGACCATGAAATACGTGATCCGCAATGTTGCCCATCAAAACGGCAAGACCGCGACCTTCATGCCGAAACCCATCGTAGGCGACAACGGCAGCGGTATGCACGTGCATCAATCGCTGGCCAAAGGCGGCCAGAATCTTTTCACCGGTGACGGCTACGGCGGTCTGAGCCAAATGGCCTTGTGGTACATCGGCGGCATCTTCAAACATGCAAAGGCAATCAATGCTTTCGCCAACTCGACCACCAACAGCTACAAGCGCCTGGTGCCGGGCTTCGAAGCGCCGGTGATGCTGGCGTATTCGGCACGTAACCGTTCCGCTTCCTGTCGCATTCCTTTCGTCGCGAATCCGAAAGCGCGCCGCATCGAAATCCGTTTCCCGGATCCGATGAACTCGGGTTATCTCACTTTCACCGCATTGATGATGGCTGGTCTCGACGGCATCAAAAACCAGATCGATCCGGGCGCACCGAGCGACAAGGATTTGTACGACCTGCCACCAGAAGAAGAAAAGAACATTCCGAAGGTTTGCCATTCGCTCGACATGGCATTGGACGCACTGGAAAAAGATCGCGACTTCCTGAAAGCCGGCGGCGTGATGAGCGACGATTTCATCGACAGCTACATCGAACTGAAAATGGGCGAAGTCACCAAGTTCCGTGCTGCTACCCATCCGCTGGAATATCAAATGTATTACGGCATCTAATGCCGACTGCAAGATCCTACCTGTCATTCAAACGGCCCGAATTATCGGGCCGCTTTTTTGTGGCTGACCGGTTATGTGCCGCAGGACTGATTTATCGAATCGGAAAACTGGTAAAGTTTATTAGCACAGCGCCCGCCTAGATCGGGAGTTGCTTGCACATTGCAAAATCAATTCTGGATGTTGCAGGGAACAACCGACATTTTTTACTGCTATCTTATTTTTCTAGATAAGTTTTACATGGGGTCATGGGTTTATATGAATTTCAGGTGCAAGGCGCTATGTTTGGCGATTTTTACTCTAGCAACAAGCAATGTGCTGCATGCCAGAACCGGTGCGGATGCCAAAACAATCACGCCCAACAACACCGCTTTGGCCATTTATGTCCCGCCAAGCTTTCTTGAGGCAAGACGTTACGATTCCAACAGCAATATGTGGATCGAGCCCGGTAATGCCTTTGAGAGCTCCATCAATATAGTTGGCCGCAAGTACTTTCCGAAATTGAACCTGATCAAATTCGAGCCCGAAACCCGCTACGGTTTATTGCTTGACTTGGCTCCGAAATGGGAAACAGAGCAAGGAAAGTTGAAGCTGATCGTTCAATTCAACGTATTTGCACCAGACGGTATCAAATTGCAGACAGGAGAACAAAAAGTTCCTGTGGTTATCAAAGGCAACAATATGACGGCTGCCGCATATGCTGCGGCCGGATCCGCTATCGCACTTATCATGCCGCAAGTGGTAAATCAGCTTCAGCCAGACACAACAAAATTTCCGGATATCGGCATAAGTTCATCCATCAATCGCGAAATGCTGGTTGACAAGAGCAAGCCGGTGCGAACGGGTACCGCCTTTTTCATCAATGACTCAGGGGATATGCTGACTGCAGCTCACGTGCAACGCGGCTGCACGCATCTGGAAGCAACGCTGGCCGATCAGGTTTTTCCCGTGTTTCACCAAAAAAGCAGCGATCTATTGGATGTTGCTGTACTTAAATCCAACCGTAAAACTCCCAGAAAGCTGCCATTGAGGTCTGGTCAGGTTATCGAACTAGGAGAATTTGTTACAAGCGTTGGTTACCCTTTGCAAAGCATTTTAGCGACATCTGCCACCATAACCCGCGGCAATATAAGTGCAGAAGGTGGAATTCAAGGGTCATTCGGGTTGTTCCAGTTTTCCGCTCCCATACAGCCAGGCAACAGTGGTGGGCCGATTGTCTCTGATAACGGTGAGTTGCTTGGCATGGCCGTAAGCACGCTCAGTGCGGAAAGTTTGTCCAAAAGAGGACTCATTCCGCAAAACGTCAATTTTGCGTTGAACGCGAAATACATCGCTGCCTTCCTTAGCCGTGAAAAAATCGCATTCAATGAAGTTCAATCCAAAACGCCAGGTGAAATGCGGATTGCCAATGAAGCGGCCTTGTCAACAACCGCAAAACTCAGCTGCTACCAATAGAACAACTCATGAAAATACGTGAATTTTTAATTGCGTCACTACTTTTGTCGTCAATACCGTTTGTGTGTTGCGCGAGCGACTCCAGCGCGGCAACAAAGCCCGTGCAAAAGACTGAAGAATCGGTATCGGAAGAAGCTAAAAAAGCAGTGCCGTCTTCATCACAGGGCAACCCACTGCCCGCGATGAACTTTTACAGCTCCGTTGCCAGCGATACCATTTATGACACAATCAAGGCCAATCCCAGATTTTCAAAGTTAGACAAAGAACTTGTCGGCAGCCCGATCACGATCCTTGTAACCCATAGCATACGCCCCACTGCGGGAGGGCAGGCCGCAGGCCTCCTGACTGCCATGTTATCCGGTGGCTCGTTGGGCTTGATCCCCATCGTTACGAATGAGCAATTCGTGTTGAGATACGAGATTCTACTGCACGGCAAACCCGTTTCCGTCTACAGCTTTGAAAGAACAAATACGCGCGCAATAAACTTGTGGTCGCAGGACACCAGTGCAGAACACGTGTTCGGGAAAGATGGCATGGAGTGGCTTAAGTCAACCATCAACGAATTCATTGCCAAATCAGCCAATGATCCGGAGTTGCTAAAAATTCAAGACGAAATCGATTTTTATTTCAACAAAAAATAGTTCCAAAATGCAACACGTTCTCGATAAAGGGGCTCGAAAGAGCCCTTTTTTTTCTTGTTGCTGGCGAGGGCTCAGGTTTCGTTTGAGCAGCGCACAGTAGCACGTCAGCACGGCGGCGAGCGATAGTGCAGAAATATTGGGTATCTATATCCTTGGGGATATTTTGCGCTTGGAGTTTTTTATTCTCGTAATATTCATCGAGTTAGCTGTGACCACACGGAACAACGTATTTGTAAACACACACACTCAACACACACAAAGCACAATCACAGCACATACTGAATGACTAGACTGCTGCCATGAACAGCATGGTTATCGCCGTTTCACCCAGCCGATGGGAAAAAATCAAAAGCCTTACGGGAGAGTTTTTCGCTTTCACGCAAAAGCAGATTCAGGCCTGCATTTTTGCAGGCAGCTTCTTTGTCTTGCTGGCGGCTTCCAAGTACCTGCCCCTGTTAGGCATGCCTCGCTACGATTTTTTGCTCATGGCAGCAATAGTGCTGCAAATAATCTTGTTGGTCAGCAAGCTTGAGACGCCGGACGAACTAAAAACCATTTGTGTTTTCCATGTGCTTGGCCTGTGCCTGGAAATATTCAAGACCCATCCTGCGATCGGCTCCTGGAGTTATCCCGAGTTTGCCTACAGCAAAATATTCGGCGCGCCGCTGTATGCCGGCTTTATGCATGCCGCCGTGGCCAGCTATGTCGCGCAATCCTGGCGTCTGCTGGATTTGAAGCTGGAAAATTATCCGTCGTATTCGCTCAGCCTGCCGCTGGCTGGCCTGATCTATCTCAACTTTTTCACGCATCACTTTATCGGTGATTTCCGCTGGTGGCTTTGTGCCGCATTGATTCTCGTGTTTCGCAAGACCCGCATCTATTTCAGGCCGCGCAAGCACGAATACCACATGCCCCTGTTATGCAGCTTTGTCCTGATCGGATTCTTTATCTGGATTGCCGAAAACATCTCGACCTTTTTCGGCGCCTGGGTTTATCCGAACCAGGGCAGTTTCTGGCAGCACGTGCATGCCGGGAAAATCAGCAGCTGGTCGCTGCTGGTAGTCATCACCATCATCATCGTGGCCGATTTGAAACACATCAAGCAGGGCCGCACACAACAGGGCAATTGAAATGCACTATCCTTACAGCATGCTTCACCATCGATTGAAATACGGTTTCTGCTGCCTGCTGGTTTTGTCGGCATGCACCACGCCGCCCGCAAAAAATCCCCTGGCGCAGTGGTCGCCGTCGCCGAATTTCGATGCACGCAAACCGCGCCTGGTCGTCATCCATCAAACCGAAATGGAAAATGCCGAAGACGCCTTGCGCGTATTGCATACGCAAAACCGGCAGGGGCGCGTGAGTGCGCATTATCTGATTGCCAACAACGGAAAGCTGTATCAATTGGTTGAAGACAATCAAAGGGCCTGGCATGCGGGTGTCGGCAGCTGGCAGGGAATAAGCGACATCAATTCGATATCGATCGGCATCGAGTTGGACAATAACGGCAGCGAGCCGTTTGAAGAACGACAAATACTGTCGCTGATTCGTTTGCTGGATGACTTGTGTACGCGTTTCAATATTCCGCGCAACGCGATTATCGGGCACGCCGATTTAGCACCGGCGCGGAAAGTGGATCCGAGTCGTTATTTCCCCTGGCAGCGGCTGGCACAGGCCGGTTTCGGCCAATGGTATGGCGAGAATCTTGCCGATGCTCCAGAAAATTTCGATCCCGTGCAGGCTCTGAAAACGCTCGGATATGACACCAGCGATTTGCCTGCGGCAGTGCGGGCATTTCACCGCCATTACCGCGGTATCGAAACCGATGTGATGGACAAGGAAGACGGGAAAATCCTGTTCAATCTTCAGCACTCAACGCCATCCGGCTGAATTTTTGCCATCCGGCTGTTTGCATAAGCCAAATCTTCGGCCTATAACGCAAGGCGGGGAAGCGTGGAAATTCGAAGGGCGCGCATGGCAAATTCGGGGCTGCAAAACATATCGTGGCGTTACCGTATTCTGGGCGCCGTACTCTGTTTCGGCATCGGTGTGCTGCTGCATTTTTCGGTGGCAGGTCGCTGGCTTGATGCCCAATATCTGGATCTGCAAATACACACGCTGAAAAAATATTTTCCGACTGAGATCAGGAATGATGTGCTTGTGGTGGGTATCGATGAAGCGACCACGCAGGCCTTCGCCGAGCCGATGACGCTTTGGCACCGGCACTGGGGCGATTTCCTGCGGGCCATGCAGGTCGCCGATGCTTCCGCTGTCGGCCTCGATATCGTGATGCCCGACCGTTCCTTCGACGACATCGTTCCGGGTTACGACAATTCTCTGCTGGGCGGAATGCTGGACGCGAAAAAAAACGGCCCGGTGGTGTTGGCATTGACTGTCGATAGTCGGGGTAAAACAAGAACCCTTTACCGGAAGTTCGAATTGATTGCCGGAAAAAACGGTTTGGGATTCGCCTTGTTTCCCAGGGATGTCGATCAGAAAGTTCGCCGTTTCGACGAACGCCTTTCCGAACGCAGCGGGCACGTTGATACCCTTGTCGGACAGATGGCGCGCGGCATGAATCTCGATCCGCAGGCAGGTTATATCGACCTGTCGACGGGCAGAAGTTTTCAATACATCCCGATGCACGAAGTGATTGGCCTTTACGAAAAAGGCGATGTCGAAAATTTGCGTCGGCAATTTGCCGGCAAGCCGGTGTTGTTGGGCACTGTGTTACCCGGCGATGATCGCCTGTCATTGCCTGTGAACCTCGCAGCCTGGGAAGACAACGGAAACCAGGTGCCTGGTGTATTGCTGCATGCACAGGCATTGCGCGGTTTTCTGAATCATGGATTGGCACAGCCAACAGGATTTGCGCTGGTATGCCTGGGGATTTTTCTGGCCGCGCTTTCATACGGCTGGAATTCCAGTGCGAGCGCGAAATGTCTCGTCTTGATCGCGTGCACAGTTGGCCTGTTTTGCCTGAGCCTGTACTTATTCCGGCAGGGTACTTATCTGCCCATCAGCGCAATCACCGCCACGCTGTGGTTTGCAATGCTGGGCCGAGTTGGTTTCGATGCACTCGGGCATCTCCGGGAGCGTCGCCTGCTGAAGAGAGCGTTCGGGAATAGCGTCAGCCCGAACGTGATGGACGAAATCCTGTCGGGGCAACTGACACCGGAACTCGGCGGTACGCGAAAATTCGTCTGCATCCTGTTCTCGGATATTCGCGGTTTCACCACGCGCAGTGAATCGATGACGCCGGAAGCGGGCATCCATCTTCTCAATCGCTATTTCGAATGCGTGGTCGAACAGATTCATGCCAATGGCGGTGCCGTGATCAATTTCATGGGTGACGGCATCATGGCGATATTCGGTGAACCCAAGCCGTTGGAAAACCCATGTGCTTCCGGATTTGCCGCGGCGAAAGGCATGCAGGCTGCGTTGGCTGTATTGAATGTGCAATTGCAGGCGGAAGGCATCCAGCCGATTGAAATCGGGGTGGGCGTTCATGCGGGAGAAGTCGTGATCGGTCACATGGGCTCGAGCAATCGCAATGACTATACGGCCATCGGCGATGCGGCCAATGTGGCATCGCGGGTTGAAGGTCTGACCAAGGACGTGGGCTATGCTATCGTTTGCTCGAAAGTGATTGTCGATGCCTTGTCGGAAAATGAAGGTTTGACCCCGCTGGGTCCGCAGGCAATCAAGGGTCATACGCCGGTAGAAGTGTATGGTTGGGGCAAGTTGTAGCAGCACGCAGCGAGGAGTCCCGTGCAGAATCGACGCAATCGTGTTCTAGGTTTGCTACTCGTGGTCAGCATGGGTCCGACCCATGCTGCCACTCCGGCGATCGGTTTTTTCGGCGAGATACATGGCAGTGCCTACTGGCAAAACGACAGCAGCAAAAAACCTGTTCGGGACCTGGATGAACTCGGGGAAAATTCGAAGCTGGTCCTGCAAAAAGGCAGCAAGCTGACCGTGCTTTATCTGAAGTCGGGCCAGCAATACGAATTAGTCGGTCCGGCCCGTGCAGTTCAAAATCCAGCAGCCGATTGTCTTGAATGGCGCGCCACCAAAAAAACTCGGTACGGCGTCGGTGATTGACGAAAATAAAATTCATGTCGACCCGAAGAATGTGCAGGGGGCAGGAAAAACACTGGTTTCCACCGAC
>JAKQKT010000486.1 GCA_029560515.1 Pseudomonadota bacterium | reverse complement strand
GATATCGCCGAGCGAGGAACCGGCCTGCGGCTCGCTCAAGCACATGGTGCCGAGAAAACGACCCTGCAAAATCGGCAACATGTATTTTTCGCGCTGCTCCGCCGTGCCATGCGCTTTCAGCAAATTGGCAACGCCGCGTGCCAACATGGCGTAACCCATCGTGGAAACATTCGCGCTGGCGAACAAGGCATCGCAAGCGAGCGAAATACTGAAAGGTAGTTGCATACCGCCGTCTTCACTATCGGCAAATGCGGCCGGAAATCCGGCTTCTGCATAGGCATCCAGCGCCGCTTTCACTTCCGGAATAATTTTGACGCTGCCCTTATCGAACTCGGGTTCATGACTGTCTGATTTCCGGTTATGCGGCAGAAATTTTTCCATTGCCAAATCATGCGCCGCCTCCATCACGGCTTCGAAAGTGGAGACTTCATGCTCGGCGAAACGTGGATAGGTGCAAAGCTTTTCCATCGGAAAAACCTTGTGCAATAAAAACCTCAGGTTGGTCTGATTGATCAGAGGCGATGTGGACATGGGCTTTCCTTTCTTTGCAGGAAGTCTAAGCGATGTATCGCTGTCGTAGGAGATCGCTTACGGGCGAACTTTGTTCGAGCCTGCGGGCCCGAGGGCCCTCCTACGCTTTTGTGAAACCCGCGTTATACTGGCTTTTTACGATTGTTGACCGAATGTTTCTCGAGCACTTCCAGCTGCGTGAACCGCCCTTTTCGATCAGCCCGGACCCGCGTTTCGTTTTTCTGAGCGATCGCCACCGGGACGCCTTGGCGCATCTTCTGTACGGCGTCGGCCAGGGAAGCAGTGGTGGTTTCGTTCAATTGACCGGCGAAGTGGGGACCGGCAAGACGACCTTATGCCGTTTATTGCTCGAACAATTGCCGGTCAATACGCGCGTGGCACTGATCCTGAACCCGATGCTGTCGCCGATTGAATTGCTGGAAGCCATCGGCAAGGAATTGCATATTCCGCTGCGGGGCAAACAAGGCCACCAGAAACGCTTGATCGATGCCTTGAATGTCTATTTGTTGCAAGCCTACGCCGAAGGCTTGCGCGTGGTGTTGATTATCGACGAAGCCCAGAATCTTTCCGCCGAAGCGCTGGAACAAGTTCGATTATTGACCAATCTGGAAACCAACACGCAAAAACTGTTGCAGATCATCCTGCTCGGACAGCCCGAATTGCGCGACCTGCTGGCACGCCGCGATTTGCGGCAATTATCGCAGCGGATTACCGCACGCTTTCATCTAACACCGCTTGATGAAACGGAAACACAACAATATTTGCGACATCGTTATGCGGTGGCCGGCGGCTCACAGTTCCCGTTCGCCGCCGATGCCATCCGTGCGCTGTTTGCGTATTCCAAGGGAATCCCGCGCTTGCTGAATATCATCGCCGACCGTGCATTGCTTGCCGCCTATGTGCATGAAAACCATGTGGTCGACAAGCGGCTGGTCTCGCTCGCGGCGAAAGAAATTCTGCCCACGCGTAACCATGACAAGCTTTGGCGATTGGCGACATGGCTTTCCGCTGCCGTGCTGGCGGCCGCGATGGGTTTTGCCATCCAATATTATTTCGAATCCAATGCGAACGAACCGGGAGTCGAGCATGTCACTCATCCTTGATGCCCTGAAAAAATCCGAAGCCGAGCGCCAGCGCGGGCAAGCTCCCAACATACTCAGTCCGCTGCCTGCGGCACCCAGTCGTATCCAGGCCGGCAAAGCATCGAAACTTCCCTGGTTAATCTTGATGGCCGCTTTGTTCGCCATGATCGCCGCCGCATACTTTTATGCACAATCTCGGGTTGCCGTAACGCCCGCCATCACCCATCTACATGCCGAGAATAAACCTGCCCAAAAGGCAGCGATTGCATCGGACGAAACTTCCATTCCCGTCGTCGAAGCACCGAAACCGGTCGTGATTGAAAAGCCGCCTGTGCCGCAAACGGAAACCACCGCGCCGGTCACGACAGCTCCGGCTATCATGCCACCGACCATTGCTCCGGCACCTGTAGTGGATCAGACAGAAGCGGCTCCGGCCCTGGCAAATCTTTCGGACATGCCGGCCGAACAGCGACAGCAATTACCGCCGCTCAAACTCAGCATGCATGTTTTTTCGATGGATGCCGGCAAGCGTTTTGCGATTATCGATGGCCAACGTGTTAACGAGGGCGGCCTTGTCGGGTCCGTGGTGATTGAACAAATCCGTCAGGATGGCGTGGTATTGTCGGTGCAGGGACAATCCTATCTGCTGCCTCGACCGTGATCCTCCGATAACATGTTTGTCAATCTGCCCTCGAGAAAGAAAGCCGCCAAACGCTGGGCAACTCCGCTGCTAGTTGGCCTGATCGTGCTCGTTTTTCTATGGCTGCAATGGTGGCCGAGCATGACGGAAGTGAAAACCTATCTCGACCGCTGGGGTACCCTGTCCGGCAGCTTGCATGAGTGGCGCGTGGACTTCAGCGATGGGCGTCCGTTAACTTTGCTGAGCGCATTGTTTATCCATATCAACTGGGTACACATGCTGGGCAATGTGGTGTTCCTGTTGATCTTTGCCTTTCCTTCCGAAAAATCACTCGGGCCTTGGCGTTTGCTGACCGTTTTCCTGCTGGGCGGTGCGATCGCGAACCTGGTGGCATCCTTGATGCTGGACACACCAGGACGACTGATTGTCGGTGCCAGTGGCGGGGTGTCGGCACTGATCGGCGCTTATCTTGCCCTGTTCCCGAACGCCCGCTTGGGTATCGTGTTGCCGCTTGGACTGTGGCTGGAATTCATACGCCTGCCTGCGGTCGTGCTGATCGGTGTCTGGGCCTTGCTGCAGTGGCTGTTTACGTTTCTGGGCCCGGCCTTCGGTCATGTCGCCTGGTGGGCCCATGTCAGCGGTTTTGTCGCAGGCATTCTGATTGCCCTGCTGATGCGACCGTTCATCAAACTTCCACGAATCCACTAGCCCATGAAAAAGCTCTACAAAATCACCTTCTTCAATGCCGGAAAAATTTACGAACTGTACGCCCGGAAAATCATTTCGGGCGACATCTGGGGCTTCACCGAAATCAGCGAGCTGGTTTTTGACGTCAACGAGGGCCTGGTCGTTGATCCGACCGAAGAACGCCTGCGTGATGAATTTGCCAACACCAAAGTGCTTCATCTGCCGATGCAGAGCATCGTTCGCATCGAGGAAGTCGATCGCAAGGGACAACTCGCCATTCGCGACGCCACCACCGGTGAAAAAGTGGTCACGCCATTTCCTGTTCCAATGAAGCCTCTGCGCTGATTGCCGATGCGCATTGCGATACTTTTCCACGAGAAAGACCGCCATCGCGATCTTCAACGCTACGATATCGTGCATGTTGCCAAATACTGGGAAGCCCTGGGCCACGATACCGTCACCGTTTTTGGTACCGAAAATTTTGTCCCGGCCGACATCGCTATTTTGCATGTCGATCTGAGTCAGGTACCGCAACGGTTTCTGGATTTCGCTGATCGCTACCCGATCTGCCTGAACAAAAACATTACCGATATCAGGAAATCCGCCATCTCGCAGCATCAGTTATCAGTGAATGATGACTACGATGGCGAGGTCATCGTCAAATC
>JAKQKT010000485.1 GCA_029560515.1 Pseudomonadota bacterium | reverse complement strand
GCCTTCGGCGTAGGCTTGCAACAAATAAACATTCAAGGCATCGATCAGGCGTTTCTGGTGCCCTTGTTTGCCCCGCAGCGGGATATGCAATTCCTTGCCGATGGCTTCCAGCAATTCGATCGGCGACAGCATCGGGTTCAGGATCAGGGCAACGCGCGTGTTGACCGGCAGTTGTTCCAGCAATAAACGGCATAAAGTCGTTTTGCCGGTTCCCACTTCGCCAGTCAATTGAACGAAACCACCACTGCTGCCCTGGCCCACGCCGTACAAAAGATGCGCCAAGGCATCCCGGTGGCGATCGCTTAGAAAAACGAAACGCGGGTCCGGGCTGATCGAAAAGGGCGGTTCACGTAGCTGGAAGTGCTCGAGAAACATTCGGTCAACAATCGTAAAAAGCCAGTATAACGCGGGTTTCACAAAAGCGTAGGAGGGCCCTCGGGCCCGACGTGTCCAGGGAAGGTCGCCCGCAAGCGGCCTCCTACGAAAGCATTACATCGCTTAGACTTCCTGTAACGAAAGGAAAGCCAATGTCCACATCGCCTTTGATCAACCAGACCAATCTGCGCTTTTTGTTGCACAAGGTTTTTCCGATGGAAAAGCTTTGCGCCTATCCACGTTTCGCCGAGCATGAAGTCTCCACTTTCGAGGCCGTGATGGAGGCAGCGCATGATTTGGCAATGGAAAAATTCATGCCGCATAACCGGAAATCAGACAGTCATGAACCCGAGTTCGATAACGGCAGTGTCAAGATCATTCCGGAAGTGAAAGCGGCGCTGGATGCCTATGCCGAAGCCGGATTTCCGGCCGCATTTGCCGATAGTGAAGACGGCGGTATGCAACTACCTTTCAGTATCTCGCTCGCTTGCGATGCCTTGTTCGCCAGCGCGAATGTTTCCACGATGGGTTACGCCATGTTAGCACGCGGCGTTGCCAATTTGCTGAAAGCGCATGGCACGGCGGAGCAGCGCGAAAAATACATGTTGCCGATTTTGCAGGGTCGTTTTCTCGGCACCATGTGCTTGAGCGAGCCGCAGGCCGGTTCCTCGCTCGGCGATATC
>JAKQKT010000413.1 GCA_029560515.1 Pseudomonadota bacterium | reverse complement strand
GCGCTCCACTTTCGGGTGGTTTTCGAGCCGGGCTATCAGGGCCTGCGCACTTTCACCACTACGCTGCACGCGCAAGGGAAGCGTGCGCAGACCGCGGATTACCAGCGCTGCGTCGTGCGGACCGAGGGCGGCGCCGATCGTCATAAGTTCGGAATTGAATATTTTTTGCACCATTTCCCTGGAAGCACACAAAACACCTACTACCACGTCGGAGTGCCCGTTGATGTATTTGGTGCCCGAATGCAACACGATATCGATGCCGAAAGCGGCCGGGTTCTGGTACAGCGGCGAACTGTAGGAATTGTCGATCATCGAAATCAGGCCGTGTTCTCTGGCCAGTGCGGCGCAGGCTGCCAGGTCCTGGCATTCGAAGGTCATGGTATTCGGGCTTTCGAGGTACAGCACCCGCGTATTCGGGCGGATGGCTGCACGGATGTTTTCGATATCCGTTCCGTCGACAAACGTGTGTTCCACGCCGAACCGCGCCAGGAATTTGCGCAGCAGGGCCGACGTCCACGAATACGGCATTTGCTGGCAAACGATATGATCTCCTGCCTGCACGTTCCCGATTACCGCCGCCGCAATGGCTGCTGCACCGCTGGAAAACACCAGCGCGTCTTCCGTTCCTTCCAGCGCTGCCAGTTTTTTCCGTAAAATTTCCACCGTGGGATTGTTGCCGCGGGTGTAGGTGTGGCTGTGCAGTTCGTCGGCAAATGAAGCCCGGAAAGTATCGAGATCGGGAAAAACAAAGTTGCTGCTTTGTATGACCGGCGGCGATACGGCGTTGAAGTATTGTTCGCGTTCTTCGCCGAGGTGGTTGAGGATGTGGCTGAGTGATTCCATCGTTGTCTGTTATCCGTTATTTCAGAGCAGGTTTCTGCACTAAATGCGGCCAAAAGTACGCGCCCGGATCATGGAATAAAAGACAATATCAGTCATTATATCAGCAACCACCCCAGACAATCGCCGCAAAAACGAGTTTGCCGGAAGTGCTCAATTCAAAACGCAGCGGTTCTTTGAGATCGGTAG
>JAKQKT010000410.1 GCA_029560515.1 Pseudomonadota bacterium | reverse complement strand
AAAATAAATATCGTCAGCGACAACGATGTCGTGGTTGCAGGCGAGTTGCAATGGCCTCCGGCGAAATCACACAAAGACGAACACTTCGGCGATGTCGCCGTATTTTTCGATCTGGTCGAAGCAAAGCTTCCCTTGCAGCTGAAAGATTCGAAAGCGCAGGACATAACATTGAAGGCGAGTTTTATCGGCTGCCAGGAAAACGGCATCTGCTATCCGCCGATGAAACGTGAAATTGCACTGTCGATTCCCGCTGGTGGAAAGGTTGGAGAAATTCCCGTCGTCAAAACGACAACTCCGTTCAGCGCGATTGCCTGGATTCAGGCTTTGCTGCTGGCGCTGGGTGGCGGCCTGATTCTGAATCTGATGCCGTGCGTGCTGCCTGTTTTATCCCTGAAAGCGCTGTCACTGGTGGAAGGCGCCGATAACAACGGCAATGCGCGCAAGAAAGCGCTTTGGTACACCTTCGGCGTGATGATCAGCTTTGCCGCGGTCGGTGCGATTGCGATTGGATTACGACATGCCGGTCTTGCACTGGGCTGGGGCTTCCAATTGCAGCAACCCGTCATCGTCGCCGTGCTTGCGCTGGTGATGCTGGGCGTTGGCTTGAGCCTCTCGGGTGTCTTTCAGATCGGCGCAGGCCTGGCCGGCGTTGGCCAAAAACTGACGGAAAGCTCGGGCTACAAAGGCGACTTCTTCACCGGCGTCCTCGCCGTTGTCGTTGCCAGCCCCTGCACGGCTCCGATGATGGGCGGTGCATTGGCATTTGCATTTGCCACTTCGCCCATGCTCGCCATCAGTGTTTTCCTCGCGCTTGGACTAGGATTGGCGTTGCCGTTTTTATTGATCGCCTATGTGCCCGCACTGGCAAAACTACTGCCGAAGCCCGGCGCGTGGATGGAAACGCTGAAACAAGTGCTGGCATTCCCGATGTATCTGACGGCTGCCTGGCTGGCATCGGTGATCGCGGCACAACGCGGCTCGATGGGCGTGATGCTGATTCTTGCCGGTGCTACCGCGTTCGCATTCGCCTTGTGGTTATGGGAACGCACCCGCTACAGCGAAAAGAAATTCGCACGCGTGTTCGCCTTGCTCGGCTTCTTGGCAACGGCCTATAGCGTTTTCGCCATCCACAAAATAAATGACACGCCGCCAAAACAAATTGTCTCTGAAAGCTACGTCGCGTTTTCGACCGAGACATTGGCACGTTTGCAAAAAGATGGACGGCAAGTCTTCGTGGACATGACCGCCGACTGGTGCATCACTTGCAAGGCAAATGAGGCTGCGGTTTTTTCCCGCCCCGCTTTCAAAAAATTATTGCTGGAAACCAATACCGTTTACATGGTGGGCGATTACACCAATGTCGATCCCGAAATCACGAAATTTCTGGACCTGCACAAATCGGTTGGCGTTCCTTTGTACGTGGTGTATTCCAGCAAATATCCCGAAGGCAAGGTATTACCCACGATCATGACGCCGAGCCTTATTGATAAAGCCCTGCGCGAAGAATAAAAACAATGTTGAGCAAAATAATCCGCATTCTGTTGATTGCCGCCATGCTGGCCGGCCTGGGCTTTCTGTGGTTCCAGTCGGGCGATTGGCGAAATGCGGCCCGTGAAGAGGCTTTCAGGCCGGATCCGAAATTTGTCGCAAGCTCGGCACGTGTGATTTCCGAACTGGAAATCACCGACCTGAAAGGGCAACCCGCCAAACTCCCCGGCAATGGGCATTATCGCTTGATCAATTACTGGGCCACCTGGTGCGGCCCCTGTCTTGAGGAAATGCCGCTGCTGAATACATTCGCGAAATCACACGGCGCGAATGACATCATGCTGATTGGCATCGCGCTTGATGAAATGAAAGACGTCAATGAATACCTGAAAGAAACACCGACGAACTACCCTCAATTTCTGGAAACAGCCGGTCCGGACGACAGCTCGTCACAATTGGGCAATCTGAGCGGAATCATTCCATTCACTGTCCTGATTGGTCCGGACGGTCGCTTGCTCAGGCAACATGCCGGCCCATTTGCCGACGAACGGCAATTGCAGGAATGGTTAAGCAAAGGAATGAAATAAGCGTAAGTGTGCGCCAGTTCCCGATTCGCCTGCCGCGAATGCATTCGTTATGATCGAGTGGCTACTTCAGGAAAATACGGGGATCAGGGATGAACAAATTTTTATGCCGGGCTTTGTTGGTATTGGTCTGCTTCAGTGCGTATCAAACAGCCAGAGCCGATGAGGCCTCTTATATCGTGCTGTATGAAGAACGGAAAATGGATGTCGAAAACTCCTACCCCATGGCCTACAAAGTGGTGTTCAGCGACATCGTTTACTTTCCCAGCGACAACTTCAACGGAATGAGCGACGAAGCCAGGGATTTCTTCAATGATGCTTCCGAAGATGGTACGGACTGCCCCGGCGTCTGCCTGACGGCAAGTTCGAGTGATCGTAGCTACGGCTATATCAGCGGCGCCAGCGTCGAAGAAGTCGTCGAACAGGTCAAACTTTATGTCTGTCCCCTGGATGAGGACTCCGGCGAACAAATTGGCGGCTACTGCGTCGATCGTGGTGCCTACGAGATCAAATCCGGTGTTGCGGGACGCAAATACTTCAGCTGGTCACCGGAAGTGGAAGAAATAGACCTGGAAGGCGAACTCTAGTGCATTATGCGTAAACCCTCTGCGGGGTTTACGCATTTTGGGGGGAAATCCCGTTCAAAACGCCCGTTTTATCCCGCTTAACCAAAATCAAACGGTTGCGATCTGCTGCGAAAACGCAGGTATCGTCTGGACAAATCCCCCAGCTTCGCTCACACTGCCCTGCCCTGGGGAGAGGCATTTTGGCGAAGATTCTGGTTTTACACGGTCCTAATCTCAATCTGCTTGGCGAGCGCGAGCCGGGAATCTATGGCCGCACCACGCTGGAACAGATCAATAGCCGCCTCGGTGAGCGCGCCGCGCAGGCTGGGCATGAACTGGAAACCTTCCAATCCAATGCCGAGCACGAGCTGGTCAACCGCGTCCAGGCTGCCCGCTCAGATGGCACCAGCTTCATCCTGATCAACCCGGCCGCCTTCACGCATACCAGCGTCGCCCTGCGCGATGCCTTTGCCGCGGTACGCATCCCGTTTGTCGAGGTGCATTTGTCGAATCCGCACGCGCGTGAACCGTTCCGGCAGCATTCCTATTTCAGCGACATGGCGCAGGCAGTCATCTGCGGCTTTGGCGCCGACAGTTACAGCTACGCACTCGAATTCTTCATTTCGCACGGCCCGCATACGGCCGCCAATTCCTAATCACATCCCAACAATAAGGACGAAGCCACCATGGACCTTCGCAAAATCAAGAAACTGATCGATCTATTGGAAGAATCCAATCTTGCCGAAATTGAAATCAAGGAAGGCGAAGAATCCGTGCGCCTTGCCCGCATGCCGCGTGGCGGCGTCGCCCCGCCAGCCCCTGTCGTGCATCATGTCGAAGCACCGCGCGCAGCGGCACCAGCACCGGTCGCCCATGCAGCACCTTCCAGCGAATCGCATGGCGGCAAATCGAAAGACGTTCCCGATGGCCACATGATCCGCTCGCCGATGGTCGGCACTTTCTATGCATCGCCAAATCCCGATTCGGCACCCTTCGTCAAAGTCGGCCAGACCGTGAAAGCCGGCGACACGCTCGGCATCATCGAAGCCATGAAAATGTTCAATCCGATCGAAGCCGACGTCTCGGGCACCGTGCGCGCCGTGCTGGTGGAAACCGGGCAGCCGATTGAATTCGACGAACCGATGTTCGTGATTTCCTGAGCGAAAGATTCATTCGTCCGCATTTCCGCCGGAATCGAAAAATAATGAGAACACCCACATGCTAAAAAAAGTCGTCATTGCCAACCGGGGTGAAATTGCGCTGCGAATACTTCGCGCCTGTCACGCACTCGGTATCAAAACGGTCGCCGTACATTCCACGGTCGACAGGAATCTTAAACACGTGGCGATGGCCGATGAATCGGTTTGCATCGGTCCCGCACCTTCCAGCGAAAGCTATCTAAACATTCCGGCGATCATTGCTGCTGCCGAAGTCACCGATGCGCAGGCGATCCACCCAGGCTATGGCTTTTTATCTGAAAACGCGGATTTCGCCGAACGCTGCGAATCTTCCGGTTTTATTTTTATCGGCCCGACCGCGAACGTGATTCGCATGATGGGTGACAAGGTCGAAGCCATTCGTGCGATGAAAGAAGCCGGCGTACCCTGCGTACCGGGTTCCGGTGGTCCGCTTGGCGACGATGGCGATGAATGCATTCGCATGGCGAAAGAAATCGGTTATCCGGTCATCATCAAGGCCGCGGGCGGTGGCGGCGGACGCGGCATGCGCGTGGTGCGCGAGGAAGCTTCGTTGTTGTCTTCGATCACCACGACCAAAGCCGAAGCCAAGGCGGCTTTCAGCAACGACATGGTCTACATGGAAAAGTTTCTGGAAAACCCTCGCCATATCGAAATCCAGGTGCTGTCCGATGGTCAGGGTAACGCAATCCATTTGGGCGAGCGCGATTGCTCGATGCAGCGCCGCCACCAGAAAGTGGTGGAAGAAGCACCGGCACCGGGCATTACCGACGAACAGCGTGCCGAGATCGGTAAAATCTGTACCGACGCCTGCGTTCGCATCGGCTATCGCGGTGCCG
>JAKQKT010000408.1 GCA_029560515.1 Pseudomonadota bacterium | reverse complement strand
TTGCATATCCGGGCCCCTTAATCTGCCTGCGGATTGTAACAAACAGCCCCGCAATTACGGCGCCCTGCAACACATATTTACAATTGCACGGCCGGCCTAGATCAGCTCCAACGCGGTTTTCGGGTAGCGATAGGCCTTTAGTTCGATGATATTTCCGCTCGGATCGCACAAAGCCATCTTGGCCTGCTCGTTCTGTTGTGCCACATGCGACACCACCGGCGGCAATTCGAACTCGACATTTTTGTCTGCGAGTTTCTGGGAAAGTATTTCCCATTGTTGCCAGGTCAACACGGCACCGAAATGGCGAACCCCCTGGTCTGCTTTCGGAATGACTTGTGCCGGTTCCTGATGCAGGGTTATCTGGCAACCAAACATGTAGATGTCACACCACTCGTCACGCTGTCGTCCAAGGGTTGCACCGAAAACATGCTGGTAGAAATTTTTCGCTTCATCCAGTTGATGGACAGGAAATGCCAAATGGAACATTGGAAAATGCATACGACCACCCGTTGCGTATTTTCGTCATGCCCGCCTCATGACTTCATTAATTCATCCGCTCCGTGCAAACGTAATTCGGTTGCGACCAAGCGGCCCAAGCCCTCGGGGTCATGCGAATGGCCAACCGCATGCGCACGCACACAGTGGCCACTCTTGGCAGAACCCACTAATCCTTCAAGGCTTAATATGTTTCCCTCGAGCGTAGCGTATGCAGCTACGGGAACATGGCAACTACCATGCAACATTCGGTTCATCGCGCGCTCAGCTTCAACGCATAATTGTGTTTTTTTATGGTTAAGAACCTGAAGGATTTTCGCCGTTTCATCATCGCCTTCGCGGCATTCGATGGCGATCGCACCCTGCGCCACTGCAGGCAGCCAGCTGGGTGCATCCAGGCGATGCCGGATGTAGCGCGAGAGGCCTAGGCGATCAAGGCCGGCACAGGCAAGAATAATCGCGTCGTACTCGCCATTTTCCAGCTTGGATAAACGCGTGTTCACATTTCCGCGCAAATCCAGAATCTGCAAATCGGCGCGACGGGCGCGCAATTGCGCTTGCCGACGCAGGGATGAGGTACCCACCTTCGCACCGTGAGGCAGGGCATCGAAATCGGAGACCTTGATGGACACGAAAGCATCGAATGGATCCGCGCGCTCCAGAATCGCCGCCAGTTGAAAGGGACCATCCAGTTCCATCGGCACGTCTTTCAGCGAATGCACGGCGGCGTCGGCTTCGCCTTCGAGCATGGCGACTTCGAGCTCTTTCAGGAACAAGCCCTTGCCTCCGATATCGGCTAGCGGCTTGTCCAGAATGCGGTCGCCGCGGGTCGTCATAGGTACCAGTTCGACTTCCATTTCGGGATAAGCGGCACGCAGGCGAGCAGCAACATGTTCAGTTTGCCAAAGCGCGAGCGCGCTCTTGCGGGTGGCGAGGCGAATTTTTTTCATACTGAACAGTTTACCGGAAGTGGTTTACGGTATTTATTGTAATCGAAGCACCATACCCCCATGAAGGGTGACGAAGGCAAATCAAAGCCTCATCATTCGCATTCCCGATGCAGCAAAAACGGAGTTTTATTCCATGCCCACCGCCCTATTCGACTGGCTTTCGCACGGACTTGCCCAGGCCAGCTACGGCCAAATGGCGCTCGTTCTCCTGGTGGTCTGCCAGCTCACGATGATGAGCAGCACTTTGTACCTGCATCGCAGCGCTACCCATCGCGGCGTCGACTTCCATCCGGTGGTTTCGCACTGGTTCCGTTTCTGGAATTGGCTGAGCACCGGCATGGTCACCAGGGAATGGGTAGCGATCCACCGTAAACATCACGCCAAATGCGAAACGGCCGAAGATCCGCATAGTCCGCGCATCAAAGGCTTGTCGAATGTCTTGTGGCGTGGCGTCGATTTATACCGCGAGGCGGCACTCGACAAAGACATGCTTGAACAATACGGCAAAGGCACGCCAAATGACTGGGTCGAGAAAAATGTTTACACGAAGCACCCGATACTCGGCGTTTCGATTTTATTGCTGATTTACGTTTCGCTGTTTGGCGCTCCCGGCTTGACCCTGTGGGCTTTGCATATGTGCTGGATGCCTTTGCATGGCGCCGGCATTATCAATGGCCTCGGGCATTGGTTCGGCTATCGCAATTTCGATACCAGTGACGCAGCCACCAATCTGCTGCCCTGGGGTTTCTGGATTGGCGGTGAAGAACTGCACAATAATCACCACGCATTTCCGAGCTCGGCAAAATTCGCCCTGCGAAAATATGAATTCGATGTGGGCTGGTTGGTAATCAGTGTGCTGTCAAAGATGCATTTGGCCAAAGTATTGCGCGTGGCGCCCGAACTCGATATTCGTCCGAACATCAAGGTTCCCGACAGCGAAACATTGCGCGCGATCATGACCCATCGCTGGCAGGTTGCTACCGACTATTTCCATGTCGTGCTGAAACCGCAATTCAGGCAGGATGCCAAAAACCTGCCACGTCGTTTACGCAACGCATTTCGCAGCGAAGGCAAATGGCTCGACGAAGGTCATCGTGAAAAGCTGCATCGCTTTGTCGAAGAAAGCCCGCAGCTGGCGACACTGATGGCTTATCGCGCGCGTCTGCTGGCAATTTATGAACTCAAATCTGCCGAAGTGGATGCTAAGATGATGGCACTTCGAACCTGGTGCGCGGAAGCGGAGAGCTCCGGCATTGCGGCACTCGAAGAGTTTTCCTTCAGGTTGAAAGCTTATGCATTGGTTCCTGCACGCACTTAAAAAAACATCGCCCGGCGTCGCTGCTTCTGCATTGATGCTGGTATCGTTTGCCGTTTCGGCGCAGAACCAGAACGATTATCTGGCCAGTTTCGATGCCGATGGTGATAAACGCGTTTCGCTGGAAGAGTTTCAAAGAGCCATGAGTTGGGCATTCGAGCAGATGGACAAGAACGGAGACGGCATTTTATCGCCGGAAGAGCAGCTAGTGCCGAAAGCGAAAACATTCACGTTGAAAGAGCATCACGACCGGCTGGCAATCCAGTTCGGCAAACAAGACCGCAACCATGACGGATTCCTGAGCGCGAAAGAATTGGCCGCGCCGCCGCAAATGTAATTTGTGGCAATTAAATTTTCGTCGCCTGCAAGGCCTCTTCGATAACTTCCCAACCCTGCGCCCTGTGCGCCTTCTCGCTCAACACCTGCCGGAACATTCTTCCGCCGGGCTGTGAATGAAACAAGCCCAGAATGTGTCGCGTCATATGTTTCACCGCAATGCCATGGGAACATTGTGCTTCGACGTAGGGGCGATATTTCATCAATAGGGCTTCGCGGGTCTCGACAGGCAAATGCGACGTATAAATTGCATGATCGAGCAGATGCAGTCGATAAGGTTCATGGTATGCCATGCGACCGATCATGACGCCATCGACTCGCGGCAAGGACTCGAGGCTCGCCTCTACCGTGCTCAGGCCGCCATTCAGCAAAACCTTCAAATGTGGTCGCTGCTTTTTCAACTCGTAAACCCAATCGTAACGCAGGGGCGGAATTTCCCGATTTTCCTTGGGCGATAAACCACTCAGCCAGGCTTTACGTGCATGTACGACGAATGTATTGCAGCCGGTCTTTGCGACGGTATCGATGAAATCGGTGAAGTGCTCGTAAGTCTCCAGCTCATCGACACCGAGACGGCATTTCACCGTGACCGGAATTTTCACCGCCGCAATCATTGCACCAATGCAATCTGCCACCAGGGCCGGCTCCTTCATCAGACAGGCGCCGAAGCGGCCCGCCTGCACTCGATCCGATGGACAGCCGACATTCAAATTGATTTCGTCATAACCCCATTGCTCGCCAATTCGCGAGGCCTCGGCGAGCTGAAGACGATCACTACCGCCTAATTGCAAAGCCAGTGGATGCTCACCTTGGTCAAAGCCCAGCAAACGGTCACGATCACCATGGATGACTGCCTGTGCATGCACCATCTCGGTATATAAAAGTGCATGCGGCGCCAAAATGCGATGAAATGAGCGGCAGTGTGTGTCGGTCCAATCCATCATCGGCGCGACAGATAAAGTCTGGGATTCAAGATAGGCCGTAGTCATGTGGCCATTTTACGATGTTGTGCGTGGCGACGTCGCTAGGCTTGTGAAAGATGGGCCAATGAAGCCGCATTGTCTTCCCAATTCTGGCCGTCAAAGGCCTCCACCGTCATGTTCATGATGGTTCCCGGATCGAGACAACGCACATTCACATCGACTCCGTCGGGATTGCTGCGCGGAATATAAAAACTCTTGATGCCGCAAACCTTGCAAAAAACATGTTTGGCGACACCGGTGTTGAAGGTGTACTCGGTCAGGAATTCGTGACCGCTGGTCAAGCGAAAAGCCGACCGGGGCACTATCAAATGCATAAAGCCGGTCAGCCTGCATAGGGAACAATTGCAATCCTGCACGATGACATTCGCCGGTGCATCGACTTCGAATCGAACACGGCGGCAATGGCAGCCGCCTCGATGAATCACGTTATTTTCTGATGAAGACACGAATCAATATCCTTTTTTATTTTTATCTTTGCCATTTCCATTTTTCTTGCCGTTGTCATGCCCGGAATTTCCCGGATTGTCAGCGCCATAGCGATACATCCCCTGGCCCTGATTCGCTTTGTACTTTCCCCTGGCCTTGAATTTGCCATTGGAATTACCGACACGACCTTTCAATGCCTGAAATTCCGGCGACCCCGGCTTGATGCCCATACGCCTGGCAATGACACCCCAACCCTGGCCATTATTTTTATCGTATTCGCGCAGGGTATTGATACAGGGAACATGCCCTTGTTGCGCCAATGCGCATGCGTAATAGACATCGCCCGGAGCCCAGCGACGCTCTAGTACATACTCGCTGACCAGTGGGCGGGGTGCGCCGAAGCTAATCACGACATCGTTGATAAAGGCATCGGTATTGCCACGCGTATAAACATTCATTTCCTTGAGTTGCACGTCCATCCAGGCATCGCCGGTGCGAGGGTTGAAGCCAAAGGCATATTCCTCGGCATTGGCAGCGGCACTCAAGCCCAGCCCCAGACATACAAGCAGGCTTATATTTTTCATGTTCATGATCGACTCCCTTCAGGCCGTGCCAGTGTGCGCTTTCGACATGAATCCATACTGAAATCTGCCGTCTGCAAAAGTTTAACCCCGTTTTTATGGACGGTTCGTTAGTAAGCACACCCCAACACCGGAGGTGTGCCATGAACCAAGCTGTTATCCATTTGAATGAACCCCTGAGTCCACCCCGTATCGGCGGCATCGCTGCCGCCATGGCGATCCATGTCGCGGCCATGATGATGCTAATGGCGCCTCTGAGTTACGCGCCACCGGTAAGCGAACCCGAGCAAATAACCGTCATCACGGACTTTGATCCTCCGAAAGATTTTCCGATCCCCAAACCACCCACAGACAAACCCAAGCCCATAACCAAACCGACACCCGCACCCATCGTGCCAAAACAGGATGTCATCAAAACCGACCCACCGCCGCTTGTCGTCAATAACGGAAGCGAGATCGACTACCCTGTCGGCCCAGCCCAAACAGGAGACGAAACAAAACCTTTCGTGCCATCCAACGAGCCCATCAGCCTGAGCACCGAATATGCTCCGGCTCCAAAGTATCCAGCACTCTCTTTACGCAATGGTGAACAAGGTACGGTGCTATTGCTGGTGATGGTAGGGGCAGATGGCAGGCCGATCGAAGTCACGCTGAAAAAGAGCAGTGGCTTTCGTGAGCTCGACAGAAATGCGATCAAGCATGTACTCGCAACCTGGCATTTCCATCCTGCGATGCATGATGGCATTGCGATTCCTGCATTGGCCTTGGTACCGGTAAATTACACGCTCAATTAAGAAAACCATATGGCGCTGGTGATGGGCACCAGTGCCGTTTGGCGCTAACATCGTCCAATCCACGAATTGTGACAGGAGCAAGGCATGTTGCGCGTACACATCATCATAATATCGGCGATTTTCTCTTTTACTTTCGCGGCAATCACGCTGGCCGATGACATCGGCTCGAAGCTCGAACAAAAAATACTGCGCACACCCGACAGGGGGAAAATAAATCAAGCCGAGGCTGCCGGCGGCATCAAGGAAGCCATGGCTCAGGGCGTCAATCGTGCCATCAAACAATTGGGTCGAGAGGACGGCTTCAACAAGGACCCCATGGTCCGGATTCTGGTACCGAAACAATTGCGGAAAGTCGCCGATCTTTCACGCCAGCTGGGGGCCGGAAAAAAAGTGGACCAATTCGAACTATCGATGAATCGGGCTGCCGAAAAAGCGATCCCCGCCGCTGCCGATATCTTCGCGGATGCCGTTCGTCAAATGACAGT
Organism: Pseudomonadota bacterium; assembly: GCA_029560515.1. Lineage (GTDB taxonomy): Bacteria > Pseudomonadota > Gammaproteobacteria > Xanthomonadales > Xanthomonadaceae > Arenimonas. The sequence continues at coordinate 20,955 of JAKQKT010000408.1, read as the reverse complement.
GCAGGATGCAATCAATATTGTGCGTGGCGATGAAGATGCCGGCACGAAATTCTTTCGCCGCGTAACCGAAGACAAGCTGCGCACCAAATTCCTGCCCATAGTCGCCGATGCAACGGCAAAAACCGGAGTCACCAAACGTTATAAAGAGATGTCCGGAAAAAATTCCGGCGTCACGAAATTACTGGGTGGCGGCGAGTCGATTGATCTGGACCGCTACGTTACCGACAAGGCGATGGATGGTCTTTATCACTATGTTGCGGAACAGGAAAAGGATATCCGCAAAAATCCGTTGAAGAGAAGCAGTAATTTATTGAGGCGGGTATTTGGAAAATAGCGGACTGCCTTGTGGGAGCTGCAAAAAAATATATCAACGCAGCAATATCACCACACAATAAATTGCCGCTGCAAATCCGACTATGGTGGTAAAAAAACAGGTAAGGATCGCACTGTACAGGGCAAGTCGACTCATCCAGCGCTGACGAGATGTCAGCGTGTGGTAATGGGTACCGAAAGCGGTGCCCGATGCAAGGGCGAACATGCCGGAAAATGCGGCCGAGCCGGCCATCACGAAAGCCACGATCAACCAGACCCACCAGATCGCGGCCATTTCCTGCAAGAAAGCCAATGCTTCCGTCATGACATTACAGCGCTTTTGCTGCAGCGACAGCGGCGTCTACCGTGATACCGAAATGCTTGTACAAGGCATCGATCGGAGCAGAAGCACCGAAACTGTCGATACCGATGACAGCACCATCAAGACCGACATACTTTCGCCAGAAATCGGTGACGCCGGCTTCGATCGCGATGCGTTTACGGCAAGACGACGGCAAGACCGACTCGCGATATGCCTTGTCCTGTTTATCAAAAGTGTTGGTGCTCGGCATCGACACCACGCGAGCCTTTATACCCTGGGCATCAAGTTGTTTTGCCGTTTGCATGGCAAGTTCTACTTCGGAACCGGTCGCAATCACGATGACATCGAAGTTCGCGACATCATGCAACACATAACCGCCGCGCTCGATATTCGCGAGCTGTCTTTCATCGCGCGCTTGGTGCGCAAGATTTTGACGGGAGAAAATCAGGCAAGTCGGACCATCTTTGCGTTCAATCGCCTTTTTCCAGGATACGGCCGATTCAACCGCATCGCAGGGACGCCATAAATCATTGTTCGGAATGTAACGAAGCGATGCCATATGCTCGACCGGTTGGTGGGTCGGGCCATCTTCGCCAAGACCAATCGAGTCATGGGTAAATACATGGATATTGCGTGCCGGAATCAATGCCGACATCCGCAATGCGTTGCGAGAGTAATCCGAGAACACCAGGAAGGTGGCATCGTATGGCAGGAAGCCGCCATGCAATGCCAAACCGTTGCTGATCGCACTCATGCCGAATTCGCGCACACCGTAATAAACGTAGTTGGCATCCGCATCGGTGGATGCGACCGATTTGCTGCCTTTCCACAAGGTCAGATTCGAATGTGCAAGATCGGCCGAGCCGCCAATCAATTCCGGCAACAAGGGTGCAAACGCTTCGATCGCCATTTGCGATGCTTTACGCGACGCCACGACCGGACCTTCACTTTGTAATTTCGCGATGTACGCATTCGCGTCATCGGCAAACGTTTTCGGCAATACGCCATGCGAACGGCGGGTCAATTCTGCCGCTTCTTTCGGATAGGCATCGGCGTATTTATCGAACAGGCGATTCCATTGTTCTTCGCGCACCAAGCCGGTATTGCCCGCGCGCCAACCGGCGTAAATTTCTTCCGGAATTTCGAAAGCGGCATACGGCCAATTCAATTGCTTGCGTGCTGCTTCGACTTCATCTTTGCCAAGCGGTGCGCCGTGGGCGGATTCCTTGCCGGCTTTATTCGGCGAACCAAAACCAATAACGGTACGACAGCAAATTAGTGTCGGTTTGCTGGTTTCTGCTTGCGCAGTTTTGATCGCCTGGATGATTTCGTCGCTGTCGTGGCCATTTACATTACGGATGACCTGCCAGCCATAGGCTTCAAAACGTGCCGGAGTATTGTCGGTAAACCAGCCATCGGTATTGCCGTCAATCGAGATTTTGTTGTCGTCCCAGAAACAGATCAGCTTGCCCAGACCCCAGGTACCGGCGAGCGATGCCACTTCATGCGAAATGCCTTCCATCAAGCAGCCATCGCCCATGAAGACCCAGGTGAAATGATCAACAATAGAAAATTCCGGGCGATTGAAGCGCTGCGCCAATAATTTTTCGGCCAGTGCAAAGCCAACCGCATTGGCCAAGCCCTGCCCCAGCGGGCCAGTGGTGGTCTCTACGCCAGGAGTTTCACTGGCTTCCGGGTGACCGGCGGTTTTCGAATGCAGTTGGCGGAATTTTTTGAGCTCGTCGATCGGCAAGTCATAACCGGACAAATGCAAAAGCGCGTAATGCAGCATTGAACCGTGGCCATTGGACAGCACGAAACGGTCGCGGTTAAACCATTTCGGGTTATTCGGGTTATGGCTATAGAAATCATTCCAGAGCACTTCAGCGATATCTGCCATACCCATCGGCATGCCGGGGTGTCCGGATTTGGCGGCTTCTACCGCATCAATGGCAAGAAATCGGATCGCATTGGCTAGATCGCGACGGGTCGGCTGGGTAATCGGCATGGGGCGGCTCATTCAGAAAAGGGCTGCCCGCAGATCGTCGGGCAGCCTATTTTCTCAGAGACCGGACGATATGTCGCGGTTGATTTACCGAAACCGCAATGCTAGCTCTCGATTTCGCTGACAACTGCCAATTCGGCTTCGCCACTGCGCTTTGAAACGACCACAGCCGTAGCCAGATCACCCGTCACGTTCAGCGAGGTACGGCACATATCCAGGAAAGTATTCACCCCCAGAATGATGCCGATGCCTTCGGGCGGCAAACCGACAATGCCGCAAATCATCGCAATTACGGGTAAAGAACCCGATGGGATACCTGCAGTTCCTATCCCGCCAAGGATACACAAGCCCAGCACGGTGATTTGGTCGACTACTGACAGATGCTGGCCAAAAACCTGTGCGAGAAACAGAACCGTAATACCTTCAAACAGAGCCGTACCGTGGTGATTGGCTGATGCGCCAACCGTCAGGACGAAACGCGATACCTTGCGAGGTAATTTAAGGTTTTCCTCGGCAACCCTAAGCGTTACCGGCAATGTCGCGGCCGAGGATGCCGTTGCAAAAGCGGTCAAAATTGCTTCCTGACTTCCGCGGAAGAACACACGTGGCGACATACCGCCCATGGTCTTGACCCATAACGGCAGCACAACGAAACCATGGATCGCCAACGCCAATAAGACCGTAACAACGAAATAGGCCAAGCCTTTCAACACGCCCCAACCCAAATTCGCGCAAAGAATAAACATGAAGCATGCAACCGCATATGGAGCCAATTTGATAAACAATCCAATCAGACGCATGCAGATTTCGAACATTCCCTGTAATGCATTTTTGAAAGCCTGCGTCGCTGCCGAAGGCGTCATCACCAAGCCAATCCCGAACATCAGCGCGAAAAACACTACCCCCAGCTTTTGCTTATCGTCGGTTGCCGCTGCAATTACGTTTTTCGGAACAATATTAATCAACAGATCCATGAAGTTCAGCTGCTTGCCGGACTCCACATATTCTGCAGTCTTGCTTGCATACTGCTCCATTGCATTTGCCATTAGAGTCGGATCAAGGTGCATGCCGGGCTTGATTAAATTGACCATCAACAAGCCGATAGCAACCGCAATTCCGGTCACTACCGCCGTATATGTCAGCGTACGCCAACCCAGACGCCCCAGACTGGCGATATCTCCAAGCTCCGCGACACCCAACACAAGTGCCGAGAACATCAACGGAACCACAAGCATGAATAGCAGGTGCAAAAATATCTGCCCGAATGGATTTGCTACATAGGTGATAGTTTTCTGCACCAGTGGCGTATCCGCACCAACATAGGTGTGGGCAACGATGCCTATCGCAGCGCCTAATACAAAACCAATCAAAACCTTTACATGCAACGGCAAGCCGCCGGTATTCTGTGTTGTTTGTGCCTGATTACTCATAGTCATCCCCGAAGCGAAGGCACGAGATTACACCAGTTTAAACAGGCCTGAATATGCCTGTTGATTTACCCGAGCAATTCTTCCAGCGTCTGGGGCTTACCTATCAAATAACCCTGTGCATAGTCGCAGCCCAAATCCCGAAGCGCTTGCAGCATGGCTTCCGTTTCGATTCCTTCGACCACAATGTCGGCATCAATGGCTTTAGCCATTGCCACAATGGCTTTCACCATCGCCATTGAGCGGGGATGTTCCAGCATGCTGCGGGTGAAGGCCTGATCCACTTTCATTGTGTCGAATGCCAGCTTGTGAAGATGGGTCAAGTGAGAATAGCCGGTACCGAAATCATCCAGAGCCACCTTGATGCCGTGGTTATGGCAAAGCGAAATCACTTTCTCGACCATTTCGTAATTCAATGCCTGGCTTTCGGTAATTTCAACCTTCAGGCTGCCCTTCGGAAGCCCGGCGGCATCTACCCTGGCCACAATCCTCTCAATCAAGCCTGGATGCGACAACTGTCTGGCGGAAACATTGACGGCAATAAAGGGTTTCGGATCTGCACCATGTTCGATGAAGGTTTTCACGGCTGCACAAGCGGTATCAAATACGTATTCACCAACCGGTACGATAAGGGAAGTCTCCTCCGCCAGTGCTACAAACTCTACCGGCGAAATAGGGCCGCGTTCCGGATGGTTCCAGCGGACAAGTGCTTCATAACCAGCAACCTTGTTACTCTGGACGTGCAAAAGTGGTTGATAACGAACATCCAGACCACCGGTATTCAGGGCTTCTCGCAGTTGGGATTCCAGCCGGATCTTGCCAATACCCAGTTTTTCCGAGGCAGTATCGGTATCGTTTTTATGAATTTCCTTGCCTTGCATGGCGGCCAAGGCACCTCGATAACGTTTAAGTTGACCTTCCAGCAAGGCGCGAATGATGGGATCTGTTCCAGCGAGACGCTCTGAAATTTGAGTCCTGTCAATCTGGAACAAGACACAGTCGGACAAGGCAATGGCCGTTGCAGTACGCGGTGCGTCGTCGATTACCGCCATCTCACCGAGCAGATCACCTGAGATCAGGGTACTCAGAACAAGGCGTTCTCCCGCACGGGATGTGGTTATTTCAATCTCGCCCGATTCGATCAGATACGCCACGGTCGGGGCATCGCCCTCTGTGAACAAGACTTGGTCTTTATGCAGGATTATACGTTCCATAATTAGCACTCGAAATTATTGCGCTTAAGCGTTCTTTCTCTATGAACGTATCTTACAAAAAAACAAGGCCGCAAAAGCGGCCTTGTTTTCGGTTACTGCTTGACCATTAACGGCGAGCGGTTTGCAAAACGCGAGGTGTAATGAAGATCAACAACTCTGCCTTGCTATTGTTTTTGTTCTTGTTGCTGAAGAAGTTTCTGATGAAAGGAATATCGCCAAGAAAAGGAACCTTCTGGACATCATCACGTGACTTGAATTCGTATACACCGCCGATAACCACAGTTTGTCCATTTTCAACCAAGACAGCTGTGTTCACTTCACGACGGTCGATTTGTGGAATCAAGTCGTCACCAGCACGCAACAATTCACGCAGGTCGTCCTTCTTCACGGCTACGTTGAGATAAACGCGACCATCTTGCGTAATCGTTGGAGTCACCTTCATTTCCAGCAGCGCTTCCTTGAAAGCGACCGTTACTTGCGATGCCCCACCAGAAGAAGCATTGGTCGTCTTGTAGCCGATTTCCTGGCCTTGACGGATGATGGCTTCTTTCTGATTGCTGGTGATGACACGTGGATTGGAAACGATTTCACCACGACCACTCTTCTCGAGTGCCGACAATTCTGCATCAATCACAAATGAGCCGGCCTGCAACCTGACGCCCAGAGAAGCGGCGTTTTCATCCGTTGCGCCCAAATTGACGCTATTGGTGATGTCGCCGGTACCCGAAACGAGGTTGTTTCTGCTTTCGACCGTGCTACCAATCACGACAACATTGCTGTTGTTGGTTTGTATGCCACCGATACCAAAGCGGGCACCCAGCTCCTTGCCAAAACTTTCATCGGCAATAACGATGCGGGCTTCGATTAATACTTGATCCACTGGGCGATCAAGAACCTGCAACAGCTCCTTGATTTCCTGAACTTTCTTTGGAATATCGATAACGAGAAGTGTGTTGGTACGGTTGTCAAAACTGACGCTACCGCGTGGCGACAAGAAGCCGCGCTGCTGCCCACCACCACCTGATGCACCACCGCCGCCTTGCTGACCACCGCCTTGCTGGCCGGTTTTGCTATCTTCGGTCAACAGCTTCGCAATTTCTTCGGCGTTGCCGTAATTGATCGCGATATATTCACTGATGGTTTCAGCGCGCGTTTCCAACGCGATTCGCGCATCTTCACGAGCCTGTTCGTATTTTGCCAATTCGTCCTGTGGACCAACCCATACAACATTACCGTCACGACGCTTATCGAGTGACTTGGCACGCAATACGATTTCAAGCGCCTGATCCCACGGCACATTGATCAATCTCAGCGTCAAATTTCCGGAGACTGTATCCGAAGCTACGATATTCAAATTGGACTCTTCGGCAATCAACTGCAAAACGGTACGGACAGGCACGTCCTGGAAGTTGAAGGTTACTGGCTTGCCGGTATATCTCTGTGCACTGGCGCTCGATACAGCACCTGATGCGCGAACGGTATTTGACTTGCCTGCAGATGCCATGGCGGCTGACCGCTTGGGTGTGATTTCGATGATGTATTCGTTACCGGTCTGATACGCCATCGTGTCATTACTGCCAGCAGTATTGATAACCAAGCGCGTACCACCAGCGTTGCTATTCGGTTCCAGACTCGACACTGGGGTTGCAAAATCGCCTACATCCAGTTTGCGTCTCAGCTTTTCAGGGAGCTGCGCATTGCTTACGTCAACAACGACTCGGTTACCTTCAGTACGCATATCGGCATTCGCCGAATCACCGTCGAATTTGAGGATGATGCGACCCGAACCATTTTCTCCACGACGGAAATCGATGTTGGACAATGCCACTGTGCTTGCAGAGCGTTTTGTCGGGTCATTACCGGTCGCCATCGCCGCGCTAGCGCCACCGCCTTGGGAACCCGCGTCGACCGTCAGTATCAACATGTTTCCAGAGCTGCGCGTGGTGTAGCCTGCAGGTCTGAACAGATCAACCACAACGCGTGTACGTCCACCTGCCTCTGCTGCCGATACTGCCGAAGTAGCGCCTGCGCCGATTGCTACGCGACGTTGACTCAGTTCGTTGGTCGTATCAGGGAGGTCGATGGCAATTCGTGGCGGGCTATCGGTAGTGAAAGCCTGCACGTCACCCACTGGCTGCGCAAATTGCAAAGTAATATCGACTTTGCCGCCGGGTGCCGACGCATATCGAACATCTTGGAGGACATTCGCGGCCATCGCGGGCATGACAGCCACCAGCCCGAAAGCCAGTAGTGCCACGTTGATCATCCATGCTCGTGGCTTGTTCATGCTCACTCCGTTGTTTGTCTTTGTGGTCATCATGCTATCCCCCAATCAATTATCTTCTAGGGCTATCTTGGCGGGTCTTTCCAACCAACCACCTGCCCCGTCTGGAACTAGTTCTACAATTTCAATACGGTCTTCGTAAACAGCAGTCACGCGACCATCGTTTTGACCCAGATAGTTCCCGGGCTTGATTCGATAAGTAACTTTGTCAGGTGCTGTCACCAAACCCACCAATGCCTTGCCTACACCAATCGTGCCGGCCATGTTCATACTGTCGAGTGGAAATGCTTCAAGCACTTCTTTCCGGCGATCCGGATCAGGCCTTGGTCCGGAACCTTCGTTGCGATCCGGCACAGGAGGCGAGAAGGGATCACGCAAATCTTGTGCCGCATATTCAAAACTCTCGAATTGCTGCATGACAGGCAGTGGCTTCAGCGGTGGAGCAGGCTCGGCCTTGGTCTTGGCTACCCAGGTTTCAAGATCCGATTTGCCACGGCTGCAGCCTGTGGCGAGTGCAAGCACTACCAATGCAGTGAAACCGTGCTTTATTACTTGGCTAAATTTGATCGAGTTAGTCATTTTTAGTCGCTCCGCCCGCGTTTTCAGCTGCTGCTGCAGCAGGGGCTGCTTTCTTCGCAGCTGCAGACGCTGCTGCTTCCGCTTCGTCTTCTGACAGATAACGATAGGTTTTCACCGTGCCTTTCAACTCCAAAGCAGGGTCCGTAGGACTTTTCGGCTTTAGCGAAATGTTGTGCATGGTCATAATGACGACGCGAGGCAACGAAGCAACACCACTGACAAAAGCACCAAACTGGTGATAGGTGCCTACCATTCTCAAGTTGATCGGCTTTTCGGCGTAAAACTCGCGCTTGGTTTCTGGTTGGGGCTCGAACAACTCGTTATTAATGCCGGTCGCAAGTGCAGTTTGCGAAATGTCGACAATCAAGTCCGGCATTTCATTTTTGCTTGGCAGTTGACGAAGCATTTGCTTCAACATCTGCTCCATCTGAACTAGCTGAAGTTTGAGCGGCTCAAGATTCGCGGCTTGCCCCTGCTTCTCGGTCAATGTGGTCTTCAAGGCTGATTCCTGAGCCTCAAGCGATTTCAAGGTGTCCTGACGTGAACTAATCATCACCCACCAGGCTAGAAACAGAATAACGACCCCGATCAGAAGGCAAGCGGCTACTTTCGCCGGATAAGGCCAGACCCCGGTGTTATTGATATCAAGGGAGCTTAGCTCGAATTTTTTCTTGCTCATTTTGCACTCCCGTCTGATGTCTCTGTCGAGCTGTCTAAATCGCATTCATCGTTAGAATCCGACTCGGCATCAGCAACGGTCTGAGGAGTTGCGCCGCTTGCAGATGTCGCCGCGGCATTTGCAGCTGGAGCTGCTTTGGTATCAGATTCTGCTTCAGACTCTGCTTTGGTGTTTGGATTTCCAACTTTCGTCACCAGAGTGAACTGGTAAGGTAGACCCTTGTCGCCGCCCTTCGCTTCAATGATCGTTAGCTCAGGCTGACTAATCCAACCCGACACCTGCAGGTTTCTCATGTAGGCACTGACTCGGGCATTGGATTGTGAACTTCCGTTTACCGTAAGTTTGCTACCGTCTTGCTCAAGCCCGGTCAGCTTCACGCCATCTGGAATGGTTCTCACAAGGTCATCGAACAAGTGAACCATCAACGAACGGCGACCCTGCAGGCATTCAATCGCTTTTTTACGTGACAGCAAATCGGCTTTCTTCGTTTCAAGATCTTTGATGTCTTCGATTTGCTTGTCGATAGTTGCGATTTCGGCATTCAGATAATTATTGCGCTCTTCCTGGCCGCGGATCTGGCCGTTGTAATAGAGCACGATCAAGGCACTGAGTCCGATGGCGATTGCAGCGGCCGTACCCAGCATTGTCACGAATTCTTTTTGTTTCTGTTTCCGGCGCTCGAGGCGCCAAGGTAAAAGGTTAATTTTAGCCATTAGTCAAAGCTCCTCAATGCGAGGCCACATGCAATCATCAAGGCAGGGGCGTCCTGTGCCAATGCATGAGCTTGGACTTTTGGTCCCAAAGACATATTGGCCAGTGGATTGGCCATGACCGTAGGAACACCAATCTGCTCTTCTACCAATTGGGCGATACCGTTGATCGATGCGCATCCCCCCGCAAGGACAATCTGGTCAACACGATTGAAGTCGCTACCTGCATAGAAGAACTGCAGGAGACGGCTGACCTGCTGCACCATCGCTTCCTTGAACGGCTCCAGCACTTCAATCTCATAACTTTCCGGAAGGCCACCCTGACGTTTGGCCTGGCCTGCTTCGTCATAGCTCAAACCGTAGCGGCGCATGACTTCATCAGTTAGCTGCTTGCCACCGAAGATTTGTTCACGGGTATAAATACTGCGTTGATTGCGAAGCACATTCAGCGTTGTCATCGTTGCGCCAACATCCACTAGCGCAACCACTGCATCGCGTGGCACAGACAATTGGTCTGATACCAGTTTGAAAGCGTTTTCCATGGCAAAAGCTTCGACATCGACCACTCTGGCGGTTAAACCACCAAGCTCGAGCGCTGTCTGACGAATTTCGACATTTTCGGTTCTGGACGCAGCCAGAAGCACTTGAATCATTTCGGGATTATTGGGAACCGGCCCCAATACTTCAAAATCCAGACTGACTTCGTCAATGGGATAAGGAATGTAGTTGGCGGCTTCGACCTGAACCTGGTCCTCAAGCTCGTCTTCCTCCAAATCTCCCTGCATCGGGATGATTTTGGTGATGACCGATGAGCCGGAAACCGCTGCTGCACCATGCTTTAGCTTGGTTCCTGAGCGCGCCATGGCACGCTTGATGGCTTCGCCCACCGCCTCGACCTCTACGATGTTCTTTTCCACCACCGCATTGGGTGGCAGCGGCTCGACAGCATAATGCTCCACGCGATAACGGCCACCCGTTTCACTGAGCTGTAATAGTTTGACGGCAGTTGAACTGATGTCCACCCCGACCAACGGTGCCTTAGTATTTCCAAGAAGACCCACGATTTCTCCCCTAGCGACAGGCGCTTACACGCAACTCGTGTGCAGTTACATTAATAACAAAATTTTTCGAATTGGCAATGCCCCCAGCCAAAATTTCTTAAAATCGGACCCCGCGAGCCCTCTTGCTACAATCTGTTTCACGCAGTTTATTGGTTAAACGGGACGCTGAAACCCCTAAATAACGGGTTTTTTACTGTGAAGCCCTGCACGTTCTATACTCCCCACCTCAAAATAAGTAATCCTTCAGGAGTGGCCCAGGATGGCCGGTTTTTTTCGACTATTGCGCAAACTTTTCCTTATCGGGCTGATTTTTGCGGGCCTTGGACTGGCCCTGGCTATCGGTACTTATCTGTATTTGGCCCCCAAGTTGCCGGATGTACAGGAACTGAGGGACATCAAGCTGCAGGTACCCCTAAGCGTCTACACCAAAGATCAAAAGCTTATTGCGCAATTTGGCGAAACCCGCCGCTATCCGGTTGACATCAAGAACGTGCCTTTGCAGGTCAAACAGGCCTTTATTGCCAGTGAGGATGCCCGTTTTTATGAACACAAAGGTTTGGATTACAAGGGGATAGGCCGTGCGATCTGGCTAACCCTGACTACCAGCGACAAGCGGGTTCCCGGGGGTAGCACCATTACCCAGCAGGTCGCCCGGAACTATTTCGAACTCAATCGCGACGTGGATTACAGCCGCAAGGTCAAGGAAATGCTGCTGGCTTTGAAAATGGAGCGAGAACTGGGCAAGGATGAAATCCTGGGCCTTTATCTCAATAAAATATTCTTCGGCCATCGCTCCTACGGAATCTCCGCCGCTGCCGAGTTCTACTATGGCAAAAAACTCGAGGAGCTGAGCCTGGCAGAGACTGCCACGTTGGCCTCACTGCCTAAATTCCCCTCCAGCGGCAACCCAATCGTGAACCCCAAACGCGCGATGGAACGTCGCGGCTATGTTTTGCGCCAGATGCTGGAGGAAGGCTATATCACCCGGGCGCAACTGGATGCAGCCAATGCCGCGCCCAACACGGCCAGCAAACACGAACCGAAAGTCGAAATGAATGCGCCATATCTTGCGGAAATGGTACGCCGCGAGATGTTGGACCGTTATGGCGAGGAGGCCCTTGTCAGTGGCTTTAAGGTCTACACGACGGTCGCCAGTATTGACCAGATCAATGCCGAAAAAGCTGTGCGCGCTGGCCTGATCGAGTATGACCATCGCCACGGCTGGCGTGGCGCAGAAAGCCATATTGAACTCCCCGCCAATGCCGACTCGACGGTCTTTATCGAAAAAGCGCGTTCGGTGCCGATGATCGGCGACTTTCCGGCTGCAATCGTTACCGGCTTCAGCGGAAGCGATGCCAATCTTGTACTTTTCAATGGCACCGAATATCTGTTGAGTGGCGCAGCCAGCAAATGGACCGGCCGTTCGCCAGCCAGTTTGTTGAAACGCGGCGATATCGTCCGCCTACTTCCGGATGAAAAGAGCAAAGGTTACCTCCTGTCACAACTACCTTCTGCACAAGCTGCGTTGGTTTCCCTGCAGCCGGAAGATGGTGCCTTACGCGCAATCGTCGGGGGCTTCAGCTTTAATCAAAACAGCTTCAATCGTGCCATCCAGGCAACTCGCCAACCCGGTTCCGCCTTCAAGCCTTTTGTCTATGCAGCGGCTTTCGAGCGCGGCTATACGCCTGCCAGTATCGTCAACGATGCACCTGTCGAGTTCAAATACGGCAATGGCAAAGTATGGCGTCCGCAGAATGACGGCGGACGTTTTGCAGGCCCCATTCGTGTTCGAGAAGCCCTGGTGCAATCACGCAATCTTGTCTCGGTACGCCTGCTATCTGCCATCGGTACCGACTTTGCGCGCACCTACATCACGCAATTCGGTTTCAACAAAGAGCAATTGCCGCCCAATCTTTCCATGTCGCTGGGTACCGCCTCACTCACTCCGATGTCGATCGCCCGCGGTTACACCGTATTTGCCAATGGTGGCTTCCTGGTAACGCCCTACTTCATTGAAAAGATCATTGATCGGGATGGCAATGCGGTTGCATTGACGCGACCACTGGTTGCCTGCCGCGCCTGCTCACAACGAACCTCGATGGATCAGCGTACAGCTACCGTGGTTGATGGCTTCGATTTCAGCGCGGGTGGTCCAAAGAAGGAAAATGCAGCGCCTGCGACAAAAACCGACGATCCAAATTTTGTCGGGCCTCAGGAACTTGCACTCGCTCCGCGCGCCATTGATGAACGCACCGCTTTTTTACTTAGTTCAATGATGCGTGACGTTGTGAAACGCGGTACAGCTACAGCAGCGAAAGTGCTAAATCGCGAGGATATCGGCGGCAAGACCGGTTCTACCAATGATCATCGCGATGCCTGGTTTAGCGGCTTTGGCGGAAATCTGGTAACGACGGTCTGGGTGGGCAAAGATAATTTCAAACCACTGGGCTATGGAGAATATGGCGGTCGCGCTGCATTGCCGATCTGGATCAATTACATGGGAGCTGCTTTAAAAGATATTCCAATAACTGACCAGACCCCGCCCAATGGCGTGGTAACTGCGAGCATCAGCGCTAGCGGAAATTTGCTGCCTGAAGGCACGCCGGGTGCATTGACCGAATATTTCAAGCAGGAAGATTACGACCGTCTGATTTCCAGTGGTTACAACTGGGAAGTTCCGGGCGGCGACAAAACGGATTTCGAAGATATTTTTTGACCGCGTGTCGATGTATCAGGCAGCTTCGTAGATGAGGCTGCCTTCATATGAAAACAATTGCCCGATACCCGGCATCGAAAAGCCGACATGGAATTGGTAGAGACCGTCCACGACTTTCTTGTAGGCTTGCGAATGCGGCAGCAGGAACATGGGCATTGGCAAACCTAAAACGCGAATTCCCAGTACGCGCCAATGCCAGGCTGATTCAAGAATATCCACCGTGAGTTTCAAGTTGACGGGACCCGTTGTTTCCTGCCAGTAGCCATCAGGATAAGCGCCAAACGGTTCAAAAACGGAGAGCAGCGTATGCTGTCCATCGAAGCAGCGACTCCAATGCATGTTATTGCCATGCTGATGAATGTCCACCCGCAAATCATGCTCGCCGGCACGCAGCGGAACGCCAAGTTTTTTTGCAATGCGCTTGCCGATATAACCGGCAAGACCACCGCCAAAGTTCAATTTTATTTTTCCCGACATGCTGCCACCCTGGCGATGCAGCCTTTGAAGTTCAGGATGCAATAAATGAAACGCCTCGCCGAACCATGTCACCACTGCATTATTATTTTCCAATTAATTTTCCTGCCTGGTTTGCATCTTTGGTAACCCGCACTTCCAGCACATGTTTTACAACGGGCTCATCAATAGGCTAATGACAGTCATTGAGGAGAACAACCATGGAAACCACTCGTTTGCTTCGTCGCTCAAGCCAGGACCGCATGATCGCAGGCGTCATGGGCGGTGCCGCACAATTTTTTGGTCTGGATCCGAATTTACTTCGTGTCGTTTATGTCATTGGATCCGTTATGTCGGCAGCTTTCCCCGGCGTTCTGGTGTATGTCTTGCTGTGGCTGGTTATTCCGGACATCAGTCGGCATGAAAGTCTGAATTAGCGCTTCAAGATCACTGGCGCTTACCGGCTTGCGAATAAAAGCTTTCATGCCGACAGCCATCGCTGCCGATTCAGCCTGCTTATCCGTACGCGCTGTGAGCGCCACCAGCGGCAGACTTAGGCCCTCAATGAAGATCAGGCGTGCAAGCTCCAGCCCGTCGATACCGGGCAGATCGAGATCGATCAAGGCAAGATCGAAATCTCGAACTGCAAGCTCCGACAATGCGAGCATACCCTGATGCACATGAGCCACCCGATGCCCAAGCCGCTGAAGCATCTCGCCTAATACGTCTGCAACAAGCGCATCGTCTTCCACCAGCAAAATACTCATTGGCATGCTTTGCGAGGCTGGTGATGATCTCGGAAAAATGGATGGCGCGGCAGCATCCGAATTTTGCAAAGGTAGTTCAACAACAAATACGGCGCCGTGGCCCAAACTGCTTTCCACCTGGATATGGCCATTCATTGCCTCTGCCAATTCCTGACAAATTGCCAGCCCCAGACCACTGCCACCATAACGTTGACTGGTGAGATGGCCTTCCGCTTGCTCAAATCGCTGGAACAAACGTGCTTGTTGATCGTTACTCATGCCTGGACCCGTATCCGAAACATGAAATTGCAATCCATTCGGGCTCAATCCGGACGTCTTTATTACCACACTACCGCGCTCGGTAAATTTAATCGCATTATTGCCCAGATTGAGCAGTATCTGTCTCACACGCCCTGCATCGCCAATGCAAAAACCGGGCGCATTTTTTTCAATGATGCAATCAAAACTCAAGCCCTTGATTTCTGCCAACGGCCTGAGCAGGTCACAAACCTCGAGCACAAGTATTTCCAAATTGAATACATCCGCATGCAGTCGCAACTTGCCTGCCTCGATCTGCGCCAAATCCAGTACATCGTTTACCAACTGCAATAAATGCTGTCCAGCACCTTGGATAGCTGTCACGCGTTGCCGCTGCTGCAGACTCAATTCGCCAGACTGCAACAATTCCGCCATACCCATGAGACCCGTCATCGGCGTTCTGATTTCATGCCCAAGTGTTGCGAGAAACCGGGATTTTGCCAAGGAGTTCTGCTGGGCTAGAACACGCTCCTGATCCCGCAATTCCTGTTCATTAAGAACGGCAAGACGATTGCGATAAAACAAGGCCAAAGAAATGACTGCCACGCAAAAAAGCAGCACCCACAACATGTTTGCCCAAGCTGTTTTCCACCATGGAGGTTGTACCGTCAACTTAAGTTGCAATGGCGCTGACCATTGACCATCAGCGTTTGCAGCCTTCGCCTCCAATCGATAATTACCTGCTGGCAGGTTTGAGAAAACACGTTCGCCAGAAGCTCCGGCATCAATCCAGTCAGTGTCATATCCTCTTAAAAAAAAACTGTAGCGATGAGTTGAGGAATCTGCGAATGAAAGCAATCGCAGGGTAACAGTCAAATCCCTGTCGCCCGGCTGCATTTGTATGATTGATGACGTTTCTGGAAAGCTGACTCTATCTTCATCACGCAGCACTGATAGTCTATCAAGCAATAATGGAGAGAGAACACTCTGTTTACGAACTTTTATCGGATCAAATATAACTAAACCCTTGGCATTACCTGCTAGAACGAGCCCTCCGGATGTCAACAGAGCTGGTTGCATATCAAATTCCTGACTAGGCAAGCCATCACGTTCACCAAAGATTCGAAATCGATTTATTAGGACATCGTAGCGCAGCAGACCGCGTGTAGTTGTAATCCATAAGTCTCCACTACGATCCGGCAAAATTGATCCGACCTCCACTGGCGGCAAGCCGTCATCACTTGTTATACGACGCATGCTTTGAAGTTTTCTACCATTCCATTGAAATGCTTCAAGTACCCCAACACGATGAACCCATACAGTATCTGCGGCAACAAAACTGAAAGCATCTACACGCTCAGCAGGCCCACCTTCGATCAAAAAAAACTTTTCAGCATTATCGTCCCACCGCAATAAACCTCGCGCAGTAGCAAGCCATAAATCGCCATCAGGGCTGAGTGCAAACTGGTCGGGATCCGATGATTCCAAACCTTTGCCGTCGCCGGGGATAATCTTATAGACAACACGACCAGTTTCATCTTGGGCCTGAACGCCAGCGCCATAAGAAGCTGACCATAGCAATCCATTTTTTGTCTGTATCAGTAGACGTACTCCTCCAGGCAAAATATTTTGAGCTCCGGAATCACTTCTGAAATGCTTTATGTCACCTGATACAGGATTAAAATGAGCTATTCCCTTGCTGTGACCCAACCAAACTGTTCCGTCACGAGTTTGTAGTACAGACCATAGATTCTGGGTCCAACTTTTAATGTCTGTCAGTACTCTTTTAACTTTGCCATTACCAAGATTAACTAAATCAAGTCCACCACCCTGACTTAATATCCACGCTTCATTTTGATTTGCTTCAGATGCAGCCAGCATTGCGACGCCTGACAATGAGTTGCTATTTTCTTCGTGCATGAAAACTGAAAAATTTCGCCAATCAGCAGTCAGCCTTAATAGCCCACGATCCTCAGTAGGAAACCAAAATCCTCCTTCATGATCTTCAAAAACGCCGTATATTTTTGCTGGCGTTTTTGAATCAAGCATGTAGCTAAACAGCTGTCCGTTATGCCATTGAAATATGGTAGGCCCATCACTAAACCATAAAGCGCCTTGTTGGTCTTGCCAAAGACCTGTGATAGGTTTTTGGGGCAGCAAAACCTCGCCAATTTTCTCACCCGTCACTGAGATGTGCAGCAAGCCTTTTTTTGTGCCGACCCACATTGTGCCATCCTTGTCACCAGCCAACTGCATGATGAAAGTATCAAAGGTATCGCCCAATCTTATTCGGGCAAATTTAGAGCCATCCCAGACAGACAAACCTTTCGTTGTTCCTATCCAAAGCTGATTTTTCGTATTTGTTGCCAAGGATAAAATAGTGTCGGTCGGCAATGAATTGAGATTGCTTTTGTCAGATATGAACCGCGTAATGTTCCCAGTCGCATCCATTCGATGCAAGCCACCTGCGAAGGTACCAAACCAAAGCGCCCCATCCGCAGTCATCGTCATAGCCCAGACATCATCGCTACCCATTTCAGGATGACTGCTTTTGCGGAAATGGGTGAAACTCCTGCGATCAGCACTCAAACGACTTATGCCTTGGCCTTCAATCGCAATCCAAAGCCGATCCTGAGGATCCACGTACAAGGCTTGGACAACATTACCTGGCAGGGCATTTTCGTTTCCCGGCTCGTAGCGATAAATCTTGTAACTCACACCATCGTAACGGGCCAAGCCATCCTTGCTGGCTATCCATAGATAGCCCTTTTTATCCTGTGTGACTGCATACAAAGTGCTGGATGGCAAGCCGTCGGCAACCGTCACTTGTCGAAATTGAGGTGTCTCCGGCAAGCCGGCAAAAACCGATGAGCAGCAGAGCAGCAGCCCCAACAAAAGGCATAAACGCATTAGTATTCCCCGAAGTCCCTGCGACAATCCTTTCAAATATCGATACATTGGGCAAGAGCGGGCGGCTCGGGCTAGCCAATGTTCCCGACTTGCAACGATTCATTTCATCGCAGCCACTATCGTGAAACCAACATGGCGCTAGAATGCCGCATGGAGAATTCGATGAAACTCAGTATGTTGGCGTGCATCATTTTATTTCTTGCCGGCAAGGCGCAGGCAAGCACGGAATCATTCCAGATTGATCCGGTGCATACGCGACTGGCTTTCATGGTTTCCCATGCAGGTTTTTCGAATGCACTGGGCACCTTCTCCGGCAGCACGGGTGAATTGCTGTTTGATGAAAAAGACTGGAGCCAATCATCGATAACTGTGTCCATTCCGATAACCAGCCTCAACTTGGGCGACGCTCACTGGCAGGAAAAGATTCTTGACGGTACTTTTTTCGACGCGCCGAAATTTCCGGTAGCGACTTTCGTTTCACAGCGTATCGAAAAGAAATCCGATAACACCGGAGTCGCAGAGGGTATGCTGACAATTCATGGCGTCAGCAAGCCGATTAGTCTGGCATTTACCTTGAATGCCTTGAAGCGTCATCCGCTCAACTTCAAAAAAACCATCGGCTTTTCGGCAACGGCAACCATTAGCCGCAAGGCATTCGGCATGGACGCCTGGGCCAACGTGATTGGCGACGAAGTGAAGGTAATCATCGAGCTGGAAGCAGCACGCGGCAAAACTGAACCCGGCAAGGAGCAGGAAGATGACCTTACGAAATAATTCCGATCGCTGGGGAAGCCTCAGTATCGGCTTGCATTGGCTTACATTTATTCTGATCCTGAGTCTTGCAATTGTCGGCTTCGTGATGACCGACTTGCCAAATGGTCCCTTGAAGATTCAGATCTATGCCCTGCACAAAAGCACCGGCTTGACCGTACTGGCATTGACGGCTATCAGGCTGCTTTGGCGACTGCTTTCCAAGCCACCTGAAATCACTGCCAATACGCCGGCTTGGCAAGCTTTGGTTGCCAAGCTGACCCATGGCATTCTTTACCTGCTTTTATTCGCGATGCCAATCAGTGGCTGGCTGTACAACTCTGCCGCAGGGTTTCCCTTGAAGTACTTCGGTCTTTTCAAGTTACCGAAATTGAGCGGCTACGATCCTCAATTGAAAGAATGGGCTGGCGATGCACACGAAACTTTTTTCTATATCCTCGCTCTATTGATGCTGATACATGCCGGAGCGGCACTGAAGCACCACTACCTGGATAAAGACAATACCCTGACCCGCATGCTGCCCTGGCTTGCGAAAAAATCATGAGGTTCACCATGCTGCGTTACTTAATCCTGTTTTTTTCATTCGCCAGCGGTTCCGTTTACGCAACCGACTATTTACAGCAACCTGGCTCGAGCCTAGGCTTTACAGGAAGTTACCAAGGCGAAGCATTCACCGGCAGCTTTGCAAAGTTCAACTCCAGCATCAGCTTTGATCCGGCAAAACTCGCCGAAAGCAAATTTGATGTGCGGATCACGTTAAGCAGTGCAAGTACGAAAAACGCGGAACGCGACGAGATGCTGTCGGGTTCCGATTTCTTCAACGCAAAAGCGCAGCCCGAGGCGCGTTACCTTGCAACGAAATTCCGTGCCCTTGGAGGCAACCGTTTTGTCGCAGACGGCGTGCTGACCCTGCGTGGCATTTCCAAGACAGCGCCTTTGACGTTTACCTGGACACCCGGTGCGAAACCGCAATTGGTGGGTACCGCAAAAGTTCAACGCCTGGAATTCAAGGTGGGTATCGGCGACTGGGACGATGTGGAATTGATTCCCAACACAGTGACCGTGAACACTCGTCTGATTTTATTACCCGTTGCAACCACCATAAACCCACCTAAAGCTGCGTCGAAGAAGCCATAAGTTCGCGCACCTGCTCGGCGTTAAACGGCCAATCCAACTCCATACTGCTGCGTGTGTGCCTGAGTACCGGCACCCGCAATCCATACCTGTTTTCCAGCTCGGTGTCGCCTTCAATCCAGACGGAATCAAAGTCTGCTACACGCGCTAGCGCCAATACTTCCCACGCCAACTCGCAGAGATGGCAATGGTCGCGCTGAAAGAGAATTAAATCCTGCATTGATCGGTTTTCGTGTTTCAGGTTGAAAAGCATACAATACGCCATCGCAAACGGAAGCTCATCATGGCGGTTAGTACTTTCGATTTATTCAAGATCGGCATCGGCCCTTCCTCTTCGCATACGGTCGGCCCCATGCGGGCTGCGGTACGTTTTGCGCAGCGCTGGCTACGCGATACCGAACTAATGAAAGATACGACGAGAATTCGCGTCGAACTATTTGGTTCGCTGGCATTGACCGGTCGCGGCCACGGCACCGACAAAGCGGTATTGATGGGGCTTGAAGGCCATTGGCCGAATGAAATCAATCCCGACACGATTCCTGAAACGCTCGCCCGCATTCGCAAGGACAAAAAACTTCGGGTATTGGACTCGCATGAAATCGTTTTCGACGAAAAAACGGATCTTGTCTTCAACAAACGGCAAAAACTTCCGTTCCATTCCAACGGCATGCGCTTCACGGCGTATGACATCAATGCGGTTGAACTAGCCACTCGGGATTACTATTCTGTCGGCGGTGGTTTTGTGGTGAATCAGGACGAGGCTGCCGAAAACCGTATCGTGGCCGACACTACCGAATTGAAATATCCATTCCATAGCGGCGATGAATTGCTTGCGCAGTGCGAGAGAAACAACATCACGATTGCGCAACTGATGTTCGAAAATGAAAAAGCCTGGCGCAGCGAAGCGGAAATTTCCGAGGGGCTGAAAGAAATCTGGCGCGCGATGCAGGACTGTGTGAGCCGCGGCATTCGCGAAGAAGGCGTTTTGCCGGGCGGCCTGAAAGTGGTCCGGCGCGCACCAGCGATGCACAGCGACCTTGTGATGCGCCCGGAAGCCGCGATGAAAGATCCGCTGACTGTGCTCGACTGGGTCAATCTCTATGCACTGGCAGTCAATGAAGAAAATGCTGCGGGCGGCAGGGTTGTTACTGCGCCAACCAATGGCGCCGCCGGAATTATTCCCTCAGTACTGCATTATTTTGATCGCTTCTGCGCCAATGCCAGCGAGCAGCGTATCTTCGATTTCCTGTTGACCGCTGCGGCGATTGGCATTTTGTACAAGGAAAACGCCTCCATATCCGGCGCTGAAGTTGGTTGCCAGGGTGAAGTGGGCGTCGCCTGCTCAATGGCGGCGGGCGGCCTGACTGCTGCTCT
>JAKQKT010000406.1 GCA_029560515.1 Pseudomonadota bacterium | reverse complement strand
CTTGTTGGCGAACAGCGAGAATGCCAGCATGCCGGCAAGGCCGTTGGCACGTTGAATCCATGGCGGCAAATACAGTGCTTCGCGGAGCACGCCTTCGTCGAACATCGGCTCCAGATCGAACACGTCCTGCAGGCTCATTTTTCCGGCGAATAATAATCGCGTCAGTCTCAAGCGCTTATGCCGCAAGCACCAGCGGAAAAACGTATGCACCGACAGCAGACCATGCAAATAAACGGTGTCCTTTGTAAATGCAGCACCGCCGGTGACCGGCACGCCGCGGAATACCCGCTGGGTGGAACTGAAACTGTCGGTATCGTTTTGGCCTGCTTCAAGAAAAAACTGAAACACTTCCAGGAAATCGGCGCCATGCAACGCTTTATCAATCGCCAGAATTCGCAGGCTTATACGCTTCATGCGTTCGATGTCGATCGCGCCGGTGATCAATTCGGCAAACGTCGCCAAACCTTCCTGCGTCGCGGTGATGCGCGGCGAATTTCTCGCCAGCGATTTGAAATACGGTTGCTCGCGGCCATTCAATGCCGTCAGCGAATGCACGAAGGCTTCGTGCTCCAGCAATTGATGGCGATCGTATTCGGTGAAGCAGGTGTTGTCGCGCAAACGGATTCGGGTCGGGCCGGCGGCGGCTTTCGCAATGAGGTTCGGATCCAGCTCGACATTCACCTTGTGATGGACGAAGAAGCGATCCAGCGCTTCCTGCAATTCGGTCTGCACGATTTCTGCCGACAAACAATAATCCGCTTCGATGCTGTTCAACTCGCTATCGAGTTCATTGGCCAATGAAATGAAATGCTGGGCCGCGACGATATTGCTCGGACCATTGCCCGGCAATGCATCGCCGGGGCGGCCAAACAATTTGATCGAATAATCGGTGACTGCCGGCGTGCCGAGCGCTTCAAGCAAATGGGTCGCGTTGATCCAGCTATTCGCGGTGCGTTGCACATAACGCCCCAAGGGATGTTCGGTATCGGCCGCCTTGGCAATGCTCTGCAATTCTTCGCGCGTTGTGGTGTGCTGTTCGGGCTGATACACCACTACCGGCAGCTTCTTGATGCCGCTGCGCCAATCGGCCAGGAATTTTTGCTGGACATCCTGGTGCCAACTCACCGATTCCAGCAAACGGATACCACGCACCGCTTTTTCCATGCGCTGGTCGAGACCGGCATGATGCTTCACTTCGATGGATAGCGCTTGATTCACCGGCGACCGTATTTATCTTTGGTTCTTTTCACGAAAGCGGCGTTTGCCGCTTTTGCATCGGCGCGGCGTGCCGCAAGCGATGTCGCGGCGGCATCGCGTTCATCGCGCAATTTCAGGTAATGCGCGTAACGTTCTGCATCAAGACTGTCATCTGCCAATGCCGCCAGTACGGCGCAACCGGGTTCATTACTGTGGCCGCAATCGCTGAACCGGCATTGCGCAGCTAGGCTGTCGATATCCTCGAACGTGCCTTCGCTTAAATCTTCATCGCCGCTGAGTTTCAATTCACGCATGCCGGGGGTATCGATCAGGCAACCGCCTTGCGGCAGTGCAATCAGTACGCGATGCGTGGTGGTGTGGCGGCCGCGCGAATCATTGCCGCGCACTTCCTGGGTTTTCATCTTGCTGGTGCCGAGCAAGGTGTTGGTCACTGTAGATTTACCCGCGCCGGAAGAGCCCACCAGCACGGCGGTTTTCCCGACGCCTAAAAACGGATGCAGTACTTTCAAACTTTCGGAATCTTTTGCGTTCACCGCGAAAATCGGAATCCCGCCCTGCACGATTTCCTGCAGGCTTTCCAGCGCCATTTCGACGTGTTCGGTCAGATCGGCCTTGGTCAGCACCAATACCGGGCCGGCGCCGCTGGCCTGCACCAGCAATAAATACCGCTCGATCCGGCGCGGATTGAAGTCACCATCCAGACCGCAAACCACCAAAACGTGATCGATATTGGCCGAGATCAATTGCGCTTTGTAATGTTCGCCGGCGGCAGCGCGTTTCAGTACCGAATGCCGCGGCAACAGGCTGAGGATGTTCTTGCACTCTTCGTCCAGCACCACCCAGTCGCCAACGATGGCTCGGGTTTCCGGGTCCACCCGAGGCCGGGTCCAGGGAGCCGGCGGCTGCACTCGCAGGCTTTGATCAATCTCGGTCGCCACGACATAGGCGCTGCGGTGTTGACCCACCACCCGCGCAACCCGATTGCCGGTGGCTGCCTCTACTGCTGCATTCAAGGTTGCGCCATCGGGCCAACCCATCTGGCGCAAGGCGGAAATATGTTCGGGATTAATCTGCATTGGCCGTATTCTAGCCCCTCCTGCACCCGACCTTGACGATTACCGGAGTAATTTAGCTAGATGAAAAATCTGAATGTTGTCGTCATTACCATCGCCGGACTGGGGTTCCTCGGGTTCGGGATCGTACTTTTATGCTGGCCAGACATGGCCTTGCCAGGTTTGGGCATCCAGGCCTTGAGCGATCAGGCACAAGCCGAGATCCGTGCCATGTATGGCGGTCTGGAAATTGGTTTGGGCGTCTTGCTGCTGACCTGCTTCTCGTCGGAACGACAAATTTTCGGGCTACAACTCAGCCTGGCAAGTTATGGGGGCCTGGGGATTGCACGTTTATTGAGCATGTTGGCGATTGGTGTCGCCACGCCGTTTCTGTGGGTTGCCCTGATTTGGGAAGGCGTCATTGCACTGCTCGCTTTGCTGGCCTTGAGAAATAAGGCACGGGTTCGATAAGGACCCTGCCTGCTGCGCCCCTACGAAATACCGGCATTTTCAGGTAGTCTTCACAGACTCTTTTTGTACCTAGAATCCCTGACAGTCCATGCATTCCCAGCCTCTTGTTACGCGCGAAACCCTGCGCGATGTCCGTTATGAAATTCGTGGTGAACTGGCCCGCCGGGCCCGCGAGCTCGAAGCGAACGGCCGCACCCTGATCAAGCTCAATATCGGCAATCCCGGTGCCTTCGGGTTTCGCGCGCCGGAACACTTGCAGCAAGCCATTGCCGCGAACTTGCCGGAGAGCGACCCCTACACCCATCAGCAAGGTCTGCCACTGGCACGCGAAGCCTTGAGCGCGTTCTACAAACAGCGCAATACGCCGAACGTGACGCCGGAACGGATTTTCATCGGCAACGGCGTAAGCGAGTTGATCGATATTTCCCTGCGCGCGATGTTGAACGTCGGCGATGAAGTCTTGTTGCCGAGCCCGGATTATCCGCTGTGGAGCGCCGCGACGATTTTGAACGACGGCATTCCACGTTATTACGATTGCACGGCGGAAAATAATTTCCTGCCTGATCCGCAACAGATCGAGGATTTGATTACGCCGCGCACGCGCGCCCTGGTCATCATCAATCCGAATAATCCAACTGGTGCCAATTATCCGAAGGCATTGCTGGAAAAATTGGTGTTGATTGCCCGCAAACATAATTTGCTGCTAATGGCGGATGAAATCTATGACGGCATCCTGTACGACGACGCTAAATTCGAAGCGCTTGCGCCGCTAGCCGGCGATCATCCCTGCCTGAGTTTCGGCGGCCTGTCGAAAGTGCATCGCGCCTGCGGCTGGCGCGTGGGCTGGATGGTATTGAGTGGCGAAGCGACCCGCATCGGCGATTACCACCATGCCCTGGACTTGCTCGGCGCCTTGCGTTTGTGCGCCAATGTTCCCGGACAATACGCGATTCCCGCGGCACTGGAAGGCATCAACACGATTGCCGAATTGACGAGCGAAAAAGGCCGTTTGTATGAATCCCGCCGCGCCGTGATCGAAGCCTGCGCGAATAGCAAACATTTAAGTCTGGTTGCTCCTCAAGGCGCGCTGTATGGCTTCGTCGGTGTGACCGGAGCGATCGCCGAACATTTCAACGACCATCAATTCGCCTATGACTTGATGGAACAGGAAAGCGTGCTGGTCGTACCCGGCTCGAGTTTCAACGTGCCTTACAAGAATTATTTCCGCATCACGCTGTTGCCGGAAGCCGACGAGCTGCGTGAAGTGTTCGTGCGCATAGAACGCTTGCTGGAACGTTATGCCGAGAAAAATGCACAACGCGAAGTTGCCTGAGTAATGCGTTATCTGGCACTCGGCGATTCCTACACGATAGGCGATGCCCTCCCGGTCGAAGACAGTTGGCCGATGCAATGGGCGCATGCCTTGCGTGCCAATGGCATGGCTGTTTCCGACCCCGGCATCATCGCGAAAACCGGCTGGACCACTGACGAGTTGTCCGAAGCCATCGATGAGGCGGAAAGCAGCGGCACGATTCGCCCACCCTACGATCTGGTCTCGCTGCTGATCGGTGTGAACAACCAGTATCGCGGACGCAGCAGCGAAAATTATCGCGAGGAATTTTCGGCCTTATTGCAACGCGCGATTGCCTATGCCGGAAATAAGACCTCGAATGTCTTTGTCGTATCGATTCCCGACTGGGGCATCACCGAATTCGGGCAAAAATCCGGCCGGGATGTTTCTCAAATTGCGTACGAACTCGATGTCTACAATCAAATCAACCGTGATGTTTCAAAACTGTCCAGTGTGCATTGGGTTGATATCAGCAAAGTTACGCGCGAAGTAGGTGCAGATCCAAAATTTTATGCCGAAGACGGTTTGCATCCATCGCGGGCGCTTTATGCCCTGTGGGTGAAAGAGTTGTTGAAAATCAAAATTTAGGCGTTTCGTCGATTTTCTGACTCCGCCATGCGGCTTATCTCGCGCTACAATCTCTCCATGAAAATTGCACTCGCTACCGCCATTGCCGCCTTCTCGCTGGACGATGATCTGGCGCCACTTGCCGATGCCTTGCGCAAGGCAGGGGCAGAGGTCGAAATTCTGGCCTGGGACGATTTTTCGGTGTCCTGGAAACGTTTTGACAAGGTGGTATTGCGCTCGACTTGGGATTACACCGAACGATTGCCGGAGTTCCTGTCCTGGTGCGAACGCGCGGCCACACAGACGGAATTGCTGAACACGGCCGACGTCGTGAAATGGAATACCGACAAACATTATCTCGCCGATCTGGCAAAGAAAAAATGTCCGGTTGTGGAAAGCGTTTTCATCGAACCCGGACAAGCCGCTGATAAATTTCCCGATTACGCCGAATTCGTCGTGAAGCCTGCGGTCGGTGCGGGCTCGCGCGATACGCAGCGCTATCTGGCAAAAGATCGCGCCGCCGCCATCGCGCATACAAAAAAATTGCTGGATCAAAAACGTTCGGTCCTGGTTCAACCATATCTCGCGGATGTCGATACTAAAGGCGAAACGGCACTGATCTTCTTCAAGGGTATTTTCTCGCACGCCATCCGCAAGGGTCCGCTATTGCAACTCGACGAAGGTCCGACTAGCCACCTGTTCGCGCCGGAAGCTATCACGGCGCGCGAACCCAGCGGCGAAGAACTGGAAGTCGCGCATAAGGTGCTGGCGGCCATGCCGTTCACCTCACTGGCTTACGCCAGGGTGGATTTACTGCCCTCCAGCCAGGGCCCGATGCTATTAGAGCTGGAGCTCACCGAGCCCAGCCTATTCTTCGAACACGCGCCCGGCAGTGCCGAGCGCTTTGCGGCCAGTCTTTTGAGCGACTGACCGGTGGCCCCGGCAAAGCCCAAGCGGTTACAATAGCAGCCTCTTCACAGCGTCCGTGCTGTCATTGCGGACACATTCTCGCTTAACGCAGGAAAGCCTCATGAAAATTTTGGTGGGTTACAAACGTGTGGTCGATTACAACGTCCGCATCCAGGTCAAACCGGATAATTCCGGCGTCGTCACCGAAGGCGTGAAACTCTCGCCGAACCCGTTCGACGACATCGCACTCGAAGAAGCCTTGCGTTTACGCGAAAAAGGCATCGCCACCGAAGTCGTGGTTTGCACGATTGGCCCGGCCGATTGCCAGGCGCATCTTCGCAACGGTCTGGCGATGGGCGCGAACCGTGCTATTCACGTTGTCACCGATCAGGCAATTCAACCTTTGACAGCTGCACGCGCGATGTTGAAGTTGGTAGAAAAAGAACAACCGGGTCTGGTCATGATGGGCAAGCAAGCTATCGATGACGACGCCAATCAAACGGGCCAGATGCTCGCGATGTTGTGGAACCGTCCGCAAGCGACCTTCGCCAGCAAAGTGGAAGTCGCCGACAACAAAGCCACCGTTACCCGCGAAGTCGATGCCGGCCTGGAAACACTCGAAGTCGATCTGCCTGCCGTCATCACGGTAGACCTGCGCTTGAATGAACCGCGCTTCATCAAACTGCCCGATATCATGAAGGCGAAATCCAAACCGATGGAAACCCTG
>JAKQKT010000399.1 GCA_029560515.1 Pseudomonadota bacterium | reverse complement strand
AAACTGCAGGAAGCTTTCAAGACTGCCGTAAGTGGCGAGCAACCCCTGTGTTTCGCACTTCTTGATGTCGATCATTTCAAGCAAGTCAATGACAGTTACTCGCATGATGTCGGCGACCAGGCGCTGAAAGTCATCGCCGAGACGATGAAACGCGTTATGGGGGTCGAACATGCCGGCAAATGGGCCGGGCTGCGCGGGGATGAATTGACGGCGCGTTGGGGCGGTGAAGAATTCGCGCTCCTGTTCCCAGATCAAGATCTGGAAAGTGCCCGCGCCAAATGCGAGAAAATCAGGTTGGCGATACAGTCAATCGATTGCAACTTCTTCGCACCTGGCTTGAAATTGGCGGTCAGTATCGGTATCAGCGAACGCACCGGATTATCGCATCACGAAAAACTGGCATCCAAGGCCGATGTAAAACTATACGAAGCCAAACGCAATGGCAGGAACCAGGTAGTGGGTTAAAACTCTTGAAGACAGAGTGCTGCAGTAGGCCGGAACAGAACAGATTTATGAGAGAAATGCCGCAAATTCATCCGATAGTGGTGACTTAACGCAAGTGGTCACGTCAAATTGCCATGCCCCATCAGGACGACACCGTTACTTCATCACTCAAGCCATCGATCTTGTTGTGATGATGGATATGCATGTGCTGCTGGGGGTGCGCCGTTTTGAAACCCTGTTCACTCAATTGCTGCCAGCATTGTTCCAGCAAATAGGCTTTCAGCGCGCCCAGATCGGCGGCGGCCAGCCAGACACGAAGTTGCAATTCAACATGGTTGTCAGCCAACTGTGCGACAACAACTTCCGGTGGCGGTTCGGATAAGATCTGAGCGTGGCTCTGTGCGATGTGGAGCAGTGATTTTCTGGCGACTAACATATCGTCGCCGTAAGCGATCTTGACCGATATATCGAGCCGACGGACGCCACGCACCGTGAAATTGATAATGGGGACGGCAGTAATCTGGCTGTTGGGAAGAATGATTTGCCGGTTGTCCTGGGTATGCAAAAACGTCTGGAAAATACGCACGCTGTCTACTATGCCTTCGATTCCCGCGACCTGAACATAATCACCGCTGTGGAACGGTCGCAGCACAATCAGCATGACACCCGATGCAATATTCGACAGCGAATCTTTCATGGCCAAACCGATGGCCAGACCTGCCGTACCAAGCACAGCTAACAACGAGGTGGTTGGAACACCGGCGAAATCAAGGGCAGCGATACAAACCACCACAATGCAAATCGCATAGACCAAATTGCGCAGAAAACTGCGCAAAATGGTTTCAACATCGAAACGCTGCAAGACTCTTTCGAAGGCGCGGGCAACCCAGCGCGACAGCCAGATACCGACGACCGCAATGCTTACCGCGATCAATCCACGCACCAGCCACTGGTGCTGCCCTAGTTCGGCCAAGACAGCGTCAAATGCTTTCATGCGAGATCAGGAAGCCTTCAGCTTTGCGAGGCGCAGCCATGTATCGACCACGGTATCCGGATTCAGCGACACCGATTCGATTCCCTGTTGCATCAGCCAATCGGCAAGGTCCGGATGATCGCTGGGGCCTTGTCCGCAAATGCCGATGTATTTGCCTTTTGCTCGGGCGGTGCTAATCGCCATCGACAATAATTTTTTCACTGCGGGATTTCGTTCATCGAACAAATTGGCCACGATGGCCGAATCGCGATCCAGACCGAGCGTCAGCTGGGTCAGGTCGTTCGAGCCAATCGAGAAACCATCGAAAATTTCAAGGAACTCCTCGGCCAGCAGGGCATTGGATGGCAGCTCGCACATCATGATGATCTTCAAGCCGTTTTCGCCGCGACGTAGTCCGTTTTGCGCCAGCACTTCAATGACTTTCCGGCCTTCTTCCAGTGTGCGGACAAATGGAATCATCACCCAGGCATTGCTCAGGCCCATCGTGTCACGTACGCGCTTGAAGGCTTCGCATTCCATCGCGAAACAATCTGCGAAACTCGGGTCGACATAACGCGACGCGCCACGGAAACCAATCATCGGATTTTCTTCATGAGGCTCGTAGTTTTTGCCCCCGATCAGGTTGGCATATTCATTCGATTTGAAATCGGACAAACGGACGATGACCGGATTCGGTGCGAATGCCGCCGTGATGGTGGCGATGCCTTCGGCCAGACGGTCCACATAGAATGAACGCGGGCTCTCGTAACCTGCCATTTTTTCGCGGATGCGCTGCTTGGTCGCTGCATCTTGTTTGTCGAATTCCAGCAATGCCTTGGGATGGACACCGATATTGCTGTTAATGATCATTTCGAGTCGCGCCAGACCAACGCCGGCATTGGGCAGCATGGCAAAATCGAATGCCCGTTCGGGGTTCGCGACATTCATCATGATTTTCATCGGAGCCGGCGGCATTTGCGCGAGATCGGTAGTCGTTCGTTCAAACGACAAGGCACCATCATAAATAAAACCGGTATCACCCTCTGCGCACGATACGGTTACGTGCTGCCCATCGAGAATTTTCTCCACCGCATTCCCGGTTCCCACCACGGCAGGAACGCCCAACTCACGGGCGATAATTGCCGCATGGCAAGTGCGCCCGCCACGATTGGTAACGATGGCGGAAGCACGTTTCATGACAGGTTCCCAATCGGGATCGGTCATGTCGGCG
>JAKQKT010000379.1 GCA_029560515.1 Pseudomonadota bacterium | reverse complement strand
CTGAAAACCGAGTGTACCCAAATCACTGTCCGAACCGCTTACGCGCCAGGGATTGAAATCGACCGATCCGTAAATGGTGGTTGAAATAGCCCCCAGGCCCGTTACGCCAAACCAGTTGCATTCTGCCGGCAGGGTACCTGTGCCTTCGTTACGGATATTGGCGAAAGTGCTGTTTGTGAATGAGTTATCGTACACGTTTGCCGTATTTCCGCTGAAATCGTAAGCCGATCTTACCGAAACGCCGATGTAATTGCCGTCGAAGGTGTTGTTATGAATATTCACAAAAGCACCCGGCGCATCGTCGTAGAACCGTACACCCGCTCCCCAGGTGGTTACCAGCAGGTCCGGATTGTCGATGCCGGTGAAACTGTTCTGATAAATATTCAGGTTAGACTGATTGGCTACCAGGATACCGTAGTAGGCGATGTTGTCGAAAATATTGTTGTACACAAAACCTTCGCAACTGCTCAGGTTCATACCCGTCATCTGGCCGTTGAGCCATTTGTTGTCGTGCACGTCGATGTGCGTACCGGTAGAGCCGTTGTAGTTTCCAAACAGGGCAAAACCTTCGTCGGCGCCCGAACTGAACGTACACAGGTTATCCACGATCGTGGTGCTGACTGCATTCGGAATGTACACGCCGATGGAATTGTCGAAGAAATTTTTCTCCATGACGATCGTCGTACCCACGTTTCCGCTGATGGAATAGTGGAAAGCGCCGCCGGAATTCGCCAGCCGCAGGCCTTTGATTTCCACAGGATCGGTCGTGGTGACATTTACCATCGTGCCGGATGTCGTTGCCAGCGTCGCTTCCGGCAAACGCACTCCTGTAACCGGGCTGATGCCGCTGTTCAGGCCGTACACTTTCAGTTCCTTGTTGATATTCAGCGCATTGGTGTAGGTTCCGGAATTGACGTTGACCGTAAATCCGGGGCTGGCTGCATCCACGCCGCGCTGGGTGGAAGCCACCGTGGTAGCGGGCGCGATGAAACTGTTGATCGTAACGAAGTCGTGGTTGGCTTTTACCAGCACGAAGCCGAGGGCGCCGTTATCGATTTTGTGAACGATTTTGTCCTCGATGGCAAAGTTTTGTGCCAGCAAAGCCGTAGCGCCGGTGTTGCCGCCGAACGTGGCGGAAGTGCCCGTCAAATTACCGGCATTGGCCACTAACTCGATGTAATTGCCGCTTTGGCCCGAAAATGCGAGGTTCGACAGTGCGCCGCCCGTAATAGATGCGCCTGAATTTTCAACGATCAGTCCGTCGATACCTCCTGTGACGGAGTTGCCTGCATTGACAGCCAGTGCAACGGTCGCATTGTTGCTGTTTGCCGGATCGTCGTACACGTAAATGCCTGTATTTGCGCCGCTGATTGCCACGTTGCTCAGAGCAACGGTGCTGGAAGTGGCGTCGCCGAAACTGGCGTCGTAGTTGGATGCATACACACCGGTTTCACTATTGCCGATTGTGCCGCCGCTGACAGTCACTGTGTTCGCCGTCGGCAAATTCCACAGGTTGACTCCGCGGGAGAACTGACCACCGCTGTTGCCGATCGTGTTACCGGAAACGGATACGGTAGAACCGACCTGTACCGACCAGAGGTTCACACCCCAGGTATCGGAAGCGCTCACTACGCCCGATGCCGCATTGACAGTGTTACCACTGATATTCAGCGTAGCGTTGGGGGCGTAAAACAGGTTGGCATGAACGGCAATACCGCCTGCGCCGACTGTAACTCCATTCCCCGACCAGTTCATGGTACCATTGGAGGAGAAATTCTGAAGGTGCAGGCCGATGTTGGCTGCCGGGACGTCGATCGTATTGTTTGTCACGTCGGCATAGGCATTGGTAAACAGGATGACCGCCTGGCCGCCGTTCACCGGATCATAGCCGAAATGGCGAATCACGTTTTCAGTAATCACATTGCCGGTAGATAACGGACCATTATTGGACAGCGAAATGCCGCGTTGCGATACGTTTTGGATGATGTTGTTCTGAACCACCAGGTTGCTGACGGGGTTGACTCCGTTGTCATTATCGATATTGGTGATACCGCGGCGACCGTGAATATTAACGCTTCCGCCGTCTGTCAGCGCACTTACGCCGAGGGCGGGATTGTTGCCGTCCAGTACTAATCCGTTGATCGTTACACTGCTTGCGGTTACCCGTATCAGGTCGATGGCACCCGGATTGCCGCCCAGTGGGTTGTTGGAAGGCGCCGTAATGATGGCTTCCAGGGATGGATCGGCTTTCGGGTTGGCAGGCCCGCCCGTGAATAACGCAAAACGGGCATCTGCATCCTGACCTGCTTGCGGACCATTGATTGTCAAGGATTTATTGATCAGAATAGTTTCCGGATACGTTCCTGCGCAGGCTTCGATAATATCTCCCGTACTGGCTGCTGAAACCGCCGCCTGAATCGTGGGATAGTAATTCGGCCCAGTCATGGAAGGCCCGGTCGTGTTGGTTACCGGCAAATAAAGCACCGCCACCGTAGTCGTAGCACTTGCACCGTTCACATCCGTTACAGTAACGGTGTATGTGCCCGGCAGGAGGCCGGAAATCAGGTAAGGGCTGTCCTCAACGCCCGTAACAGCCATCGGCGCACCTGTCCAGTTTACGCTGTAGGGCGTAGTACCGCCAGTGAAATTGACCGTGATAGAACCTGTAGATTCCCCGCAAATAACGTGATCGAGCAGCGTTGACGCAATAACTACCGGCGTACCAGAACACATGCTCATCGCAGGTTGGAATCCATTGGCAGGCAGGTCATCGTCGCCGTCTACCAGCCACGATACGTAATCGAAGTTGGCGGAAGCAGGTCCGAGAATATCAGGTTGTCCACCGGGAGCCACGGCGCTGCCGCCGTAAACAACCGGTATCAGTGCTGCATAGCCGGGTTCGGCGCTGTTGGCGGT
>JAKQKT010000362.1 GCA_029560515.1 Pseudomonadota bacterium | reverse complement strand
TGTCGCGGATAGATAGAGGCAATCACGCCAGCGCGTAATTTCAGTATCGGCCCATCGCACTTGTGCACTCGCATCCTGTTTTGCCGACAACACCGACTGCTCTATTTCCTGAAAAATGTTGGCAGGTAAGGGTGATGCATCCAGTGAAGATATCCATGCGCGCAGAATCTGGGCTCGCCATGGTTTCGAATGCTGCAGTAAGCCCGAAACCGAAATCGAATGCCGATCAATACCCTGGATTTCCGCCAGGAAAATTTCACTTTGTTCGCGCAGGCATTGATGTTCTTCCGCCAGCAATCCGGCACTGCCGGAAAGATTCATGGTTGCCTGTGGCCAGCGTTTTTCCAGCAGCGGCAAAATTTCGTGACGCAGATAATTTCGGTCGAAATCGGTTTTCTCATTGGACGGATCTTCGACCCAGCTCAGCTTTTCGGTATTCGCATAGTTTTGCAGATCGGTTTTGGAAACCGAAAGCAAAGGGCGTAATTGCCTGAAACCATGCGCCGAACTCAGCTCGCGCATCGCACCGAGTCCTTGGCTTCCAGAGCCTCGCAGAAGCCGCAATAAAAGTGTTTCCGCCTGGTCTTGCAGATGGTGCGCGGTTAGCAGGATTTCATCTTCCCGGATGTGTTTTGCGATTGCGAAGTAACGTGCATGGCGGGCGGCGGCTTCGGTGCCTTTGCCGTCGCTTTTATCCACTTCAACCTTGATCACTTCCAGTTCGACATTCAGTTCCAGGCAAAATTTTTCACAGTGCCTTGTCCATTTGTCGGCGTCGGCATGTAAACCATGGTGGATGTGGATCGCGCGAAGTTGAATGCCGGGAATTCGCGCTGCCGCATGCAGTAACACGCTGGAATCAAGTCCGCCGCTGAATGCGCAAAGAAATTTTTTGCCGTGGAGTTCCAGCTGCGCCCGTAATTTTTCCAGCAGCGCATTGTTTTCAAATGAATCCGATGGTGGCTTGTCTACTTCCACACAGTCGCTTGCTGTTCGAAATTCTTCGAGCTTTGCCTGACCACGCAAAAACGCTGGCCGGTTGGCGCTTCCATCACCCACCAGGTGTGGATTTGCTTGATGCGTTTGGCGCCAAGTTTTTCAAGTCGTGTCACTTCGGCTTCGATATTGTCGGTTTCGATATCCAGATGCACGCGCGACTCATGCGACACTTTTTGGACTTCGATATGCAGGTGCTCGGTTGGATCAAGCAGGCGTACGTATTTTTCGCCTTCTTCTTCCGGCAGCTTTTTTACCTGCATTCCGAGTGCGCCGCCCCAGAAATTGGCGGCACTATTTACGTCATCGGTTTGGCAATCAATGATGAAGCCGCAGAGTTTGCTTCTGTGCATAAGTAATCAAGCCTCGAACGCACCGTAACTACGCAGTCTTTTGTAGCGGTTATCCAGCAGGGTCGTGATGTCCTGTTTCTCGAGTTCGACCAGCTCTTCCAGAATGGTTTCCTTCAGGGTGGCAGCCATCGCGGCGGGATCACGGTGCGCACCACCGAGTGGCTCGGGAATGATGCGATCAATCAATTTATGTTCGAACAAGCGGTTGGCGGTAATGCCCATGGCTTCTGCAGCATCGCGTGCCTTGTCGGCACTCTTCCACAAAATCGAAGCGCAGCCTTCCGGCGTAATCACGGAATATGTGCTGTATTCCAGCATAAGGGTCCTGTCGCCGACACCGATGGCTAGCGCGCCGCCGGAACCGCCTTCGCCGATCACGGTGCAGATGATCGGCACTTTCAGTTCAGCCATTTCCAGCAGATTGCGGGCAATGGCTTCGGATTGGCCGCGTTCTTCGGCACCAATGCCGGGGTAGGCGCCCATGGTGTCAATCAGGGTAAACAGAGGCAGTTTGAAGCGCTCTGCCATTTTCATCAAACGCAATGCTTTTCGATAACCTTCGGGGCGCGGCATGCCGAAGTTACGTTTGATTTTTTCCTTGGTGTCGCGGCCTTTCTGTTGGCCAATCACCATGAAGGCACGGCCATTGATGCGGGCCAAGCCGCCAACAATAGCCGCGTCATCCGCAAATGCCCGGTCGCCGGCGAGTTCGTGGAATTCATCGCAAATCAGGCCGAGATAATCGAGTGTGTAGGGCCGCAGCGGATGTCTGGCGAGTTGCGAAATTTGCCATGGCGTCAAAGCCTTGAAAATTTCAGCGGTACGCAGTTTCAGTTTTTCCTGCAGACCTTTGACTTCGGTATCGACATTGACGGCCGGACCAGTGCTGGCGCTTCGCAGTTCCTGGATTTTGGATTCGAGGTCAGCGATGGGTTGTTCGAAGTCGAGGAAATTGGGATTCATGGGCTGCTTGTTGTGCTTGTTTGTGAGGATTCTAGCGGCTTATCGGCTATATCACTAGGTGATGCGGGGATTCGTTAGTTTTTAATTAACCGCCAGCCAAGGCTTGTGCAGCGTCAATGCGACATTACTAATGCCAGGCAATGCACGCAGCGAGGAGATCAATTCCGGCTCGCTGCGGACGGAATTCGGGCCATTCAAGTCCAGCGTGCCCTGGCTGCGGTCGGTGCGTAATTCCATACGCAAAGGTGTGCCGCCGGGGCGATAGGCTGACATGATTTGCTGCATGCCTTCCCAAGTGCCTGCCTCTCGTAAATCGGCAGTGATCGATAAGCGCCTGCCCTGTTGCGAGCATAGCGTCTTGAAATCCCAGCATTGTTTTGCACGCAAGGACATGCCGCCGGAAAAATGGTCTTCGGCCAGTCCGCCTTCAATCACCAAGATGCGGTCGCGTGTTGCCAGGGCACCGTATTGCTGGAAAGCCTCCCGGAAAAAAGTGACTTCGAGCTGGCCGCAGCCATCTTCGATTTGCACGATGGCCATGTTTTCGCCGCGCCGTCTGACGCTCGTTACCAGACCGGCGACGACAATTTGCGCTTCGCCACGATGATTTTTTTTCTCGCCCCAGATTTTTTCGCACTGGCTCAAATCAAAACCGATCAGGTTTTGCAATTCGCTGCGCCACGGATCGAGTGGATGGCCGCTTAAATAATGGCCGAGCGTGTCCCGCTCACCATTCAATTTTTGTTCGAGCGGCCAGTCGTTAACCTGTACCAGTTCGATATGGATTTCCGGCGTTGCGCTGCCACCGAACAGCGAACTTTGTCCGGCATCGCGTTCGCGCGCCAATTGCTCGGTGGCACGAATCACTTCAGGCAGTTGCTGCATCAAACTGGCGCGATTGCTGCCAAGCGAATCCATGCCGCCGGCGAGTATCAATGCTTCAAGCACGCGTCGATTGAGCTTGCCGGAGTCGACGCGCTTGCAGAAATCGAGCAGGTCGGTGAATGCGCCGCCACGCTGGCGTTCTTCGTAAATCGCTTCGCAAGCGCCACGTCCAACACCTTTCACCGCGCCCAGACCATAGCGCACCGTCTTTGAATCCAGTGCATAGAACATGTAGCTGGAAGCATTCACGTCGGGTGCTTTCACCTCGAGTTTCAATGCGCGGGCCTCTTCGAGGAAGTTCACGACTTTCTCGGTGTTGTCCATGTCCGATGACAATACCGCCGCCATGAATTCCGCGGGGTAATGTGTCTTCAGCCAGGCCGTTTGATATGCCACTAATGCGTAAGCTGCCGAGTGGGATTTATTGAAACCGTACTCGGCAAATTTTTCCATCAGGTCGAAAATCGCGGTGGCGACTTTCGCATCGACATTTTGCGCCGCGGCACCGTCTTCGAATTTGGCGCGTTCCTTCGCCATTTCTTCCGGTTTTTTCTTGCCCATCGCACGGCGCAACAAATCGGCGCCGCCGAGTGAATAACCGGCCAGCACTTGGGCGATTTGCATCACCTGTTCCTGATACACGATCACACCGTAAGTCGGCGCCAGCACCTGCTCAAGTGACGGGTGCGGATATTTGACCGCGGCATTGCCGTGTTTGCGATCCACCCAGTCCTTGTCCATGCCCGAACCGAGCGGGCCGGGGCGGAACAACGCGGCGAGCGCGATGATGTCTTCGAAGCGATCGGGTTTTGCGCGCTTCAACAATTCGCGCATGCCGCGTGATTCAAACTGGAACACGGCGACCGTGTCACCTTTGGCAAAAAGCTTGTAGGTGCGTTCATCATCCAGCGGCAGCGAAGTGATATCGAGCGGCTCTTCACTGGCGACTTTGCGGCGAACATTAATTGCTTTCACGGCCCAGTCGATAATCGTCAGTGTCCGCAGGCCGAGGAAGTCGAATTTGACCAGTCCAATGGCTTCGACGTCGTCTTTGTCGAATTGGGTAACGATGCTTTTAGCGGTTTCACCCTTGCCGACATGTTCGGCAAACAGTGGCGAGAAATCCGTCAGCGGCGAAGGTGCGATCACCACGCCACCGGCGTGTTTACCGGCATTGCGGGTGAGATCTTCCAGCTTCAATGCAAGATCGAGCAGATCTTTTACGTCGTCTTCGGTGCGGTAACGCTGGATGAGTTCTTCCGATTTCAATTCGGAATTTTTCTGAGAGGCTTCCGAAGTGCCGAGCGCATCCGACAGGCAAATCCCGAGCGTCAGCGGAATCAGTTTTGCAATACCGTCTACAAGACCGTAAGGAAAACCAAGTACGCGACCACAATCGCGTACCGCCGCCTTGGCCGCCATGGTGCCGTAGGTGATGATCTGGCTAACGCGATCACGACCGTATTTTCTGGCGACGTAATCGATCACTTCGTCGCGGCGATCCATGCAGAAGTCGATATCAAAATCGGGCATCGATACCCGTTCCGGATTCAAAAAACGTTCGAACAGCAAGTCATACGGAATCGGATCAAGATCAGTAATGCCGAGCGCCCATGCGACCAGCGAGCCCGCACCGGAACCGCGACCCGGACCGACCGGAATATCGTTTTCCTTCGACCAGTTGATAAAGTCGGCCACGATCAGGAAGTAGCCGGGGAATCCCATCTTGATGATCACGCCGAGTTCGATGTCGAGCCGCTCCTCGTAATCAGCCACTGTATGGCCGTTAGCGGGCGCATGTTTTGCGAGTCTTTTCTTCAGGCCTTCATGCGAAGTTTCCCGAATCCAGCTATCCAAGGTATGTCCATCGGGCACCGGAAATTGCGGCAGGTAATAAGTGCCCAGCGACAGTTCGAAATTGCAGCGCTTCGCGAGCTCAACCGTATTTTGCAAGGCTTCCGGAAGATCGGAAAACAGCTCCTGCATTTCTTCCGGTGATTTCAGGTATTGCTCGCGGCTGTATTCGCGCGGGCGTTTGGGATCGTCCAGTACGCGACCGGTTGCAATGCAGACGCGCGCTTCATGGGCTTCGAAATCCTCGCGCTCGAGAAAGCGCACATCATTGCTGGCCAGCAATGGAAGATCGTATTCCGCCGCCAGATTTATCGCGGCAGCATTGAAGTCCTGCTCGCCTTCACGCTCGGTGCGGGTTATCTCGATATACAGACGATCGCCGAATTGCCGTTTCCATTCCGACAATGTTTGCTTGATATGTTCGGTTTTTCCGCTGGCGATTTGCTGGCCGAGCAAACTTTCGCGGCCAGCAATCAGGATCAGTCCGGCATTGTCCTGCTGCAGCCAGTCGCTTTGGATGGCGACAAAATCACCGCGATGGCCCTCGAGATAGGCGCGCGAAATCAGGCGCGACAAACTCAGGTATCCCTGCTGGTTCTGGCACAGGAAGGTCATGCGCGAAGGAATCTGGTTCGGTTCGGCGAGGTAGACGTCCGCGCCGGCAATCGGCTTGATGCCCTTGCTTTCGGCAGCCTTGAAAAACTTTACCAGCGCGAACATGTTGTTCGTGTCATTGATCGCGATTGCCGGCAAACCCAGTGCGCAGCACTGCTGGATCATTTCATCAATGCGCAATGTCGAGTCGACCAGCGAAAACTCGCTGTGACAATGTAGATGGACGAAGCCGGGGTTCATCGGTGTACTTGCAGCCTAGTTCAGCGAATACGAAAAATAATCGGCGTAAGGTTTTATTTTAGCCAGATAGGGTTCGAATTGCGGACGGTAATGATGCCAGCGATCGAGCGAACGCTGATACACCGGCTCGGATACCTGATGGTAGCTATTGGTTTTAATGCGGCTGCGATCCTTCAACGTATTCTGGTGCGCACCCATGCTCTCGACCCATGGCAGCTCGAGAAAACGGCAGACTTCCTGCAAGGTCCGTTCGGTGTCGGATACCAGTTGTTCGTATCGCACGAAGTGAACCGGCATCGGCATCAGTTCGCTCGAGGTTTTCCAGATGCGCATCACGCGCTCATAGATGCGGGTGCTTTCGGCGAGCGTATTGAAATGCACGAAGGCTTCATTGGCGGCAAAATTCTGCATGAAATTACTGAGAATGACATCGCAGGGATGCCGCAAGGCAAACAGGAATTTCGCGCGGGGAAACAGGCGGTGTATGCAGGCCGCGTGGATCGTCCGGATCGGCATTTTATCGACGATGATTCCGCCGCTGTTCAGGCGTATGCCTTCCTTTGCCAGCAAGGCACGGTACTGCTGGCGCAAGGCTTCTCGCCCGGATACATCCAGCGGGCTCAAGCCAAAGGGATAACCACCATGTTCCTTGTCGATGGTGAACGCCACGTTTTCGAAAGTGGAGCGCTCTTCAAGCGTTTGCGTTTTCGGATGTCCGTCCAGCATTACATCGAGCAGGGTGGTTCCGGAGCGCGGAAAGCCAAGCAGGAAACACAGGTCTTCGCCCATGTCTTCCTCTTTTTCG
>JAKQKT010000318.1 GCA_029560515.1 Pseudomonadota bacterium | reverse complement strand
AGAGCCATGCCCGCTCTGCGTCGCTGTAGGAATAGTAACCCGTCACATAATAAGGTGTCCCGGTGGCAATGTTTTCTTGCCGTTCGCTGAAGGCGTATGAAGCCCGCGACGTGGCAAAGTCATCCCACTGCTTGCGGTAGGTTTCCGCCGCTGCCGCCTGTTGATTATAGGCTGCCGTCGCCTGTGCAATTGCCGCCTGCCGGTCTGCTTCCACCTTGGCCGCTGCTTTGGCCGCCGCGTCCGCCTCAGCCTTTGCCTGTGCCGCCGCCTGTGCCTGCGCTTCAGCCGCCGCCGCTGCTTCGGCAAGTGCGGTTGTTGTCTTCATCATCGCCACAAGTTGCGACAATAGGGAAACGCTCTGCGTGTTGGCAGCGAGGATGGACTCCATCGTGTTCCCTTGTGCGCCGCCACTTTCGACAAGGGCTTTCAGCATCCCGTAAGAGTAGGAAGTATTAAGGTTTTGCAGATTTTTAATCACGTCGCTTGTGGCGTTCCCCGTGATAACCTGCGCCGTCTGTTCGTCAGTCAGGGTATTGCCGACAGTTATTTTGCCGGTCTGATCCACTAATAGTTGATTCGCGGCAGTAATCAGGCCGTTTTGATCTCTGATAATCAGATTGCCGTTGATGATTTCCGCCTTTTGCAAGTTGATGAGGTCTTTTGTGGCCAAAGCCGCGGACAGGGCGTTGCTGGCTTGATTCGCAGCAGCGGACATGGCAGATTGTTCTAAAGCAACAGATTGATTTAAGATCGTGGCTGTTGTTGATTTGAGCGTATTCAACGCAGCTACCGTAGCCGACGCAGTGGCAGTTGAGGCCAGACCAGAAGACGTGGCAGTCTTTAATTCCGCAATTGCCGTCCTTGCTTGATTGGCCTCGGTGCTGTTGTTGGCCACGATAGCAGAAGCAACTTCATCCAAATATTGACCAATGGTGACAGCAGAATTGATGTTGACGCCCGCTGCTATTGCCGCCGCGACTTTAGATGTGGCCAAAACGGCATCGGCTGCTTGTTTGGAGGCGGCGGACATGGTGGCTTGTTGCGCCTGAACTTCTTGCGCCAACAGATTAGCGGTCGAGCTTTGCAATGCCGTGATCGCCGCTGTGGTGGTTTTCGCCTCGGCGGTAGTCAGTAATCCGTCGGCGGTGGTCTGGCGCAAAACAGCAATGCTATTGCGGGCAGCTTGAGCTTCGGCGCTGTTGTTGGCGCTTAGCCCTTGTTCGACCGATTGCAAATAATCATTGATAACTGCGGCGGATTCAATTTTTACGCCGCCTTTGATCTTTTCCAGCCAGCTATTGCCCAGCGCGATTTGCCCCGTCTGTGTTGTGGTGAGGACATTGGCCGCCGTGATGATGCCGTTTTGATCGTGCATCAGTAAGACCTGCTGGCCGTTGCCGCTAATGATGGCCGTGGTCTGTTGCTGAAGCAGGCCGCCGATGGACTCTAAAAGTCCGGCCTGCCTTTCGAGAGCTTCTAGGTTCGGGTTTTCCTGCGCGAGCTCATCCCTGATCTGCTCAAGCACGTTCACCTGTGTCTCAAGCAGGGTGGCGTGATATTCGTTCCAATCAATCATCCCTTCGCTGATCGTTTTCGCCTGTTCCAGGGCGAGGATCATCTTGCCCTGATCTCTTGCGTAATCCAACGCCGTACGGCTTGAAGCGAGGCTACCGGCCAGAAGTTTTTCAGCCGCACCGGGCAGGGCCGAAAGAGCCTCCCGGTCGCCCGTCATTGCCGTTGCAAAGAGTTTTTCAAATCGTTCTGTTTGTTCTATCAATCCACCGCCCCGGATGGATTCCTGGGTGTTTGTCAGCGATTTGATGATGTTTCGGTAAGCATCAGCCGTGCTTTTTGCCGCTGAAGCCGCGGACTGTGCCGCCGATATTTGAGCATCCACGGCGCTTGTCGTTGCGTTTGTGGCTTCGGTAAGCCTGTCCGCCCAATCCTGAGTAAGCCAGATCATCGTTTGCAGTGGTCGCAAAGACGCTTCCATTGCGGCCAGTTCATCGGCACGTTTAGCCGCCAATGCCCCGGCAGCATCCCCCTGAGCTTCCATGAGTTGAATTTCAAGATCACGCTGTTTAGTTGCTAATTCTTCGAGGTATGAATAATACTTGTCTGCCTCCTTAGCCATTGCTAATAATGCAACGTAGGCCGCTTTCCCCGCATCGGTTGTAAGGTCTAGCGCTTCAACAAGCGCTTTAAATCCGTCACGCGCTGCCGGTAAAGACAGATTGTAATAATCCATGGCGTCGGATAGTTGCCCTTGCAGTCTAGTTTGCTTTTCGGCATCCGTGAAGAATTTGTCGTAATAAGTTTCGGCGTTCTCCCTGAGCGTTTCAAGATCACCCGCAAGGTTAATAAGCGATTCCGAAAGCGCAATAGCCTGTTGAGTTGTGCCGGAATATGCCTGATTCGTCATTTTCAACGTATCGAGGACAACGGCCTTATCGACTATCAGGCGGGAAGCTGTTTCCATCAAACCCTCGCCCACTTTCTGATACTGACTGACAATGGAACCGAAAAGAGCCTGGACTGCGTTATCTGCGACATTAGAAAAATATTCTGTCAGGGTTTTGTTGATCTCTTCTGAATCCATCCCCTGTAAATTGATTTTTGTGCCGGAAAAGACGTAGTTCAGCGTGGCG
>JAKQKT010000285.1 GCA_029560515.1 Pseudomonadota bacterium | reverse complement strand
TGTACCTTCCCAGACGAATTCACCCATGGCGGAAGTTGCTGCACGCGCTTTGGTTACTGCTGCTTTGGAGGCTGCCATGGCTTAGTCCTTTGTTACACGGTTGATTTCGGCAAGGCTGGTCATGCCAACACTTGCCTTGATGAGAGCGGAGCGTCGCAAATCATTCACTCCGGATTTCAATGCGGCTTCGCCAATCTGCAGGACATTGCCGCCGAGCAGAATTATTTTCTGGATTTCTTCGGTCATCGGCATTACCTGATAAATACCGACACGACCCTTGTAGCCTTCATTGCAGTCCGAACAGCCGACGGCTTCATAGAGGCGGATGCCGGCTTTGAGGTCTTCCGCAGTGAAACCTTCAGCCAGCAGTGCTGCTTCAGGTAAATTAATCTCGCGCTTGCAATCATGTAGGCGTCGCGCGAGCCGCTGTGCGATAACCAGTGTGACCGACGAGGTGATGTTGTAAGGCGCGATGCCCATGTTCATCAAGCGTGAAATGGTTTGCGGTGCATCGTTGGTGTGCAGCGTCGACAATACCAGGTGACCAGTCTGTGCTGCCTTCACGGCAATTTCGGCCGTTTCCAAGTCACGAATTTCGCCGACCATGATGATGTCGGGATCTTGTCGCAGGAAGGAGCGGAGTGCTACGGCAAACGTCATGCCGCGCTTTACGTTCATCTGGACCTGATTGATGCCCGGAACCCGGATTTCCACCGGGTCTTCGGCCGTCGAGATATTTCTTTCTTCGGTGTTCAGAATGTTCAGGCCGGTATACAGCGATACAGTTTTACCTGAGCCGGTTGGACCGGTTACCAGAATCATCCCGTATGGCTTGGCCAGTGCATCCATGTAGAGTTGCTTTTGGGCATCTTCGTAACCGAGTTTGTCGATGCCGAGTTTCGCTGCACTACCGTCCAGCAGACGAAGCACGACTTTTTCACCAAACAAGGTCGGGCATGTGCTAACCCGGAAATCCATTTGTTTGGTTTTGGAAATATTGAGTTTGATACGACCATCTTGCGGAACCCGTTTTTCCGCAATATCGAGTTGCGCCATGACTTTCAGGCGAGCAGAGATCCGTGGTTGCAGTTTCACGGGTGCTTT
Organism: Pseudomonadota bacterium; assembly: GCA_029560515.1. Classification (GTDB taxonomy): domain Bacteria; phylum Pseudomonadota; class Gammaproteobacteria; order Xanthomonadales; family Xanthomonadaceae; genus Arenimonas. Next base: position 64 of record JAKQKT010000285.1, on the reverse strand, counting down.
CGCGACATTTTTCAGAACGCCATCGAGCCTGAGACGAACACGGAATTCGGTTTCGTAGGGCTCG
>JAKQKT010000279.1 GCA_029560515.1 Pseudomonadota bacterium | reverse complement strand
TCGAGGCATTTCCTTGCTTCCTGTGCAAAGGCATCCATTTTTTCAGGCTTGTCGGGCTTACCGCAAAGTTCTCGCACGCTATTTCCAAGGCGGGATGCACCGACAAAGCCGCAGCCGGCCAATAATTTATGGCATTCGGCCTTGAGTTCGGCATGATTTGCTGTCTTGAAGGCCTGTTCGATTGTTTTTACCTGCCGAGGCAGTTCGGAAAGGAATAGAACTCTGAGTGCGTCCAGTGTTGCCTGGTTATTGCCGACGGCGCGCAAGGCTGCGGCTTCGTCCCATTGCAAAAAAGGTGAGTCGTTTGAATCCGTCGCGATACCGATGTCGAGGATTCGTGCAACTTGGTTTCGCAATTCGATCATCGGAATCGGTTTCCACCAGACTTCCCGATAACCGATATCCAGCAAAAACTCTTTTCCCTCCGGGCTGGCATCGGCGGTAATGGCGACTATCAGCGAATTCTCCTGCAGACTTTGCAGTGCAGAGAAAACAGTCCGTGGCCCGCCATCGGATAAATGGACATCGCACAGCAGGAGTGCGTATCGATTCTTCCGTGCCATCGAACAGGCTTTTGCAAGCGTATCGGCAACATCAACGGGCATTGAGAAGCAAAGCAGGGCTTCGTGTAAAAACTCCCGGCTTATCGTGTTGTCTTCAAGCAATAATATGCGTCTGTCCATCGGAATTTTACTTATTCATCAATTATTTGATCAAAAACCACTATGCTAGACAGCATGCAAGCATTCAAGTCAATCATCAAGATACTCCCGCTCTTTTTGTTGCTGGCCGCGCACTCGGCCAATGCAGAAGTGATGAAAATGAAAATCGCGAGGATCAAGGCAGGTGTCGGCACTTTGCAGAATGTACAAGTCGATTTGAATTGGCCCAAGGACGCAACACTTGGCCAGCTACGCATCCGTGCCGCGACACTTGATTTCCCGCTGATGTCGTATCGCGAAAAAAATATCGATTGGCAATGTCCGCTCGTCCGCACGAGAAACGCCGGTTGGCAATGCCTTGGAAAAGTGCGCGGAAACGGCAGTCCGGCCTATCCGCTGGCGCTGGATTATTCACCCGCAGGCACTTCTGTCGATTTGCGGATCAATGATAGAAAAATCCGCTATGAAAATTCCGTGGCGGCCCCGGATTTATCAAGAATCGAACTGCAGAAAATTCCGGTGGAATGGCTGAAAGCCTACCTCGCGGGTTTATGGCAGGAAGGAAAATGGACATCGGGCAGCATCGGTGGACGTATCGATGTATTTACGCCAGAAAAAGCACCGTTCCAGGTATCTACGGATTTGCAATTGAATGATGTTGGCCTAGAAACTCCCGATGGCTGGCTAGCAGCCGCTGCCATGAAAGGCCGCCTGAGACTGGATTACCGGGAAATCGGCAAACAAACCCGTATTCAGACACGTTACACCGCACAAGGCGGCGAATTTCTTGCCCAGGGCTTGTATGTCCTGTTTCCGCAAACGCCGGTCGAAATCGAAGTGCAAATGCAAAAGCAGGGGGCCGGAAACTGGGTGATGCCGATGATCACCTGGCTGGACCCCAAGGTGTTAAGCATGAAAGCCAGCGCAAGTCTGGACCATAAAGGTTCGATGTCCGATTTGAATCTTGATGTGCAATTGCCGGATCTGGGAATTGCACGCGATCGTTATTTATCCGGTTTCCTGGCGCCGGCAGGATTTCCCGATTTGATTCTGAGCGGCGGCACGCAGGCCAAGTTGGCGATCAAGCATCAGCAACTCGAACAGCTGGATGTAAAACTTGATGAAATCAATGTCATCGATAACAAGGCACGTTTTACCTTTGTCGGCCTGAATGGTGATGTGCGTTGGACCCAGCTTTCCGAAAGCCTACGAAGTGGGTTTACCTGGAACAATGGCGCGATGTACGGAATTGGTCTCGATAAGGCCAAGTTTGCCTTCGATAGTGCCAACGGCAGCCTGAATCTGAGCCAGGCCGTCCCCGTGCAGGCGCTGGAAGGCATTATTCGCGTCGATCATTTTCGTTGGCAGCCGCCCAAAGGCGAATTGGGAACCCGCTTCGAACTTGGCATGAGCATGGAAAAGCTGGATATGGCCAGTTTGTCGCAACGTCTGGGTTGGCCCGCGTTTACCGGCAGCATCAGCGGGAAAATTCCCAATGCACGTTATAAAGACAATGTGCTGGATCTCGATGGTGGCTTGCGAATGTCGGTTTTTACCGGTGAGGTAGCTTTGTCGAATCTGGTCATGGAACGCCCATTCGGTGTTGCTCCGACTTTATCGGCCGATGTTGCCCTGGATAATATCGACATGGAACCGATGACCAAGGCCTTCGATTTCGGTTCGATTACCGGCAGCCTGGATGGTCATATCAAGAACCTTCGCCTGGTCGATTGGTCGCCGGTCGCATTCGATGCCAGGTTCTATACCGATGACAAATGGAAAGGTAAACGGCGAATCAGCCAGAAAGCCGTGCGTGATATTTCCAGTGTCGGAGGTAGTGGTTTGATGGCAGGCCTGCAAAATCAGGTACTCAAGATTTTTGATGATTTCGGTTATGAAAAAATCGGAATCAGTTGCAAGTTGAAAGATAATATCTGCACCATGGATGGCATAGGTTCAGCTGGAGACGGCTATACCATCGTCGCAGGAGGAGGTTTGCCGCGTATACAAGTGGTAGGCTTCCGGCGGCGGGTGGATTGGCCAACCCTTGTCTCACGCTTGAAAGCGGCGACGGAAGGTCAGGCGCCGGTTATTCAATGAGTTTCATCAATCGGGAGAGTGGTATGCAAAGCGTCAAACGTTCGAAGTGGAAACCCATGTTGTTTGCGATGGCATTTCTGGCGCTTAGCGCCTGCGTGACCATCAATGTCTATTTCCCAGCTGCGGAAGCCCAGCAAGCCGCAGAAGAATTCGTCGGTAAAGTCATCAACGGCGACAAGGCAGCGACAGAAGAAACCAAGCCCGCCGATCCGAAACCCATGCCGCAGGCTTCAGCGCAACCTTCGTTCAATCTGGCCTCATTTTTCATCAGCGATGCCGCCGCACAGGAAGTGGATATCACCATCCGTACACCGGCTATTCAGGCTATCCAGAATCGCATGTCGGAACGCTTCGCCAGTTCCCTACGCCAACATTTTGACGGCGGCGCGCTCGGCTTCAGCAACGATGGTCTGATCATCGTGCACGATGCCACCAAGGTGCCTTTGAAGGACCGCGTTGGTATCACCCAGCAAGTGGCCGAAGATAACCGTGACCGCAATGCCGTATATCGTGAAATTGCGGTAGCCAATGGCCATCCGGAATGGGAAAAACAAATCCGCGAAACCTTTGCCAAACAATGGGTTCGCGATGCCAAGGCGGGCTGGTGGTATCAGAGCTCGGCCGGTGACTGGAAGCAAAAGTAAGCGTTTCCCCGCCGCATGGGGCGAGGCAAAATAAATCACACAGAAGGGCGTGGATTTGAGAAAATTCACGCCCTTTCGTTTTAATGAAGAATGCCGTGGGCCGTAGCAGAACAAAGATCAATCGCGAATTCGAACTCGACATCCACGGCCTGGCCCATGATGGTCGTGGTGTAGGCCGCCTGGAAGGAAAGGCCGTGTTCGTCTCGGGCGCCTTGATGGGCGAAACCGTACGTGCCAAACAAACTGGTCGCAACCGCCATTTCGATGAAGCAGTGACGCTGGAAGTATTGAAAGCCTCCGAAGATCGTGTCGAACCGCGTTGCCAGCATTTTGGCGTTTGCGCCGGCTGTGTATTGCAGCATCTCGCCGAAGACAAGCAGATCGAAGCCAAGCAACAAGTGTTGATCGAAAACCTTGCCCGCATCGGCCACATCGAAGCAGAAACAATTTTGCCGCCGATGGTCGGAGATGCCTGGGGCTATCGCCGTAAAGGCCGCTTGTCGGTGCGTCATGTCGAGAAAAAAGGCAAAACTCTCGTTGGCTTTCGCGAACTCGATGCCCGTTTCGTTGCCGATCTCAGCATATGCCATACCGTGATTCCCGCCTTGGGCACCCGCTTGCCGGAATTGTCGGCATTGATCGATTCGCTCGATGCAAAACGAACGATTGCACAGATTGAATTTATCGCCGGCGATGGTCCGGTCGCGCTGATTTTCAGGAATCTTGAAGCGCTGAATGACACCGATACCGAAAAACTCAAACAGTTCGCGATCGATACCGGCTTCGCGGTATTCCTGCAACCAGGCGGCGTGAATTCCGTCGTTGCCTTGTGGCCGCTGGAAACCCATCTCGAATTTGCGATTCCGAAATATGATATTCGCCTTGCATTCAAGCCGCTTGATTTTATCCAGGTCAATGCGGCGCTGAATCAGAAAATGATTGACCAGGCGATTGCCATGCTCGATCCGCAAGCGGGTGAGCGCGTACTTGATTTGTTTTGCGGTCTCGGCAATTTCACCTTGCCGCTGGCACGCACTGCCGCATCGGTCGTTGGTGTTGAAGGCGAAGCGGGGCTGGTGGCACGCGCGCGCGACAACGCGGTGATGAACGGACTGACCAACGCCGAATTCTACGCAGCCGATCTGGCGAAAGATTTGAGTGGCGAACCATGGATGCAGCAAGGCTTCGACAAACTATTGCTCGATCCGCCACGCGCAGGCGCGGCCGAAGTTTTGGCGCAAATGCCGCTTAAAAATATACGTCGCATCGTTTACGTCAGTTGCCATCCGGCTTCGCTGGCGCGCGATGCAGGTTTTTTGGTCAAAGAGCGCGGTTACAAACTGATCTCTGCGGGTGTGATGGACATGTTTCCGAATACCGCCCATGTCGAATCCATCGCGTTGTTCGAGAAATAAGATGGGCATCGAAATCGAAAAAAAATTCCTCGTGACTAACGACTCGTGGAAAACGCAGGTTTATAAAACCACACGCATGGCTCAGGGGTATCTGAATGACATGAATGCGATGCGTGAAGGAACTCAGAAGGCTTCGGTGAGGGTACGCATTGCCGGCGAACAGGCTTTCCTGAATATGAAATCGCGTGAGCTTGGTCATACCCGGCAGGAATTCGATTACGAAATCCCGGTAGCCGATGCCGAGGCGTTGCTGAAACTATGCGTCGGTGGCTTGATCGATAAACGCCGGAACTACATTAAGCACGATGGTTTTATTTGGGAAGTCGATGAGTTTCTTGGCGATAACCAGGGGCTGATCGTTGCCGAGATTGAACTGCCCGACGCCGATGCGGTCTTTGAAAGGCCGGCATGGTGCGGTGCCGAAGTCACCGATAAAATTCGATATTACAATTTGGCATTGGCCGAGCGGCCTTTCGCCCAATGGACCGCAGAGGAAAAAGCAGCATGCTAGTCATTGGTGTTTCCGGAAAAGAACTGACGCAGGACGAACGCGAATGGCTGCAACATCCGCAGTGCGCGGGCGTGATTTTATTTACCCGAAATTTTGCTTCGCGCGATCAGGTCATCGAACTGACACAATCCATTCGTGATACCGCCGCACAACCGCAATTGCTTTGCGTTGATCAGGAAGGCGGTCCGGTGCAACGGTTTCGCGACGGGTTTTTTCGCTTGCCGCCATTGGTTCGTTTTGGCCAGCACTATGCGCAAGATGCACAAGCGGCTTTGGCGCTAGCGAAAGAACATGCCTGGTTGATGGCCAGCGAAATTCGTGCACTAGGACTGGATTTGAGTTTTGCACCTGTTGTCGATTTGGGTCGTGGCAATCGCGCCATCGGCGATCGTGCCTTTCACGAATCGCCATCGGTCGTTGCAGCGTTTACGCAAGCTTATATTCAGGGCATGCATGAAGCCGGCATGGCGGCCACGATAAAGCATTTTCCGGGCCATGGTTCGGTGCTGGAAGATACCCATTTCGATGCGGCGGTGGATGATCGTCCACTCGAAGTGTTGCGTGCAGAAGATTTATTGCCGTTTGAAGCGGGCATCAAGGCAGGCGCGGAGGCGGTAATGATGGCGCATGTGACCTATCCGCAAGTGGCTCCCGAACCTGCGGGCTATTCGCCGCGTTGGTTGAACGAGATATTGCGTCAGGAAATGGGTTTCAAGGGTGTGATCTTTTCCGATGATATCGGGATGGCCGCTGCAACCGGAGTAGGTGGTGTCGGCAGTCGCATTGATGCCCATCTGGATGCCGGTTGCGATGTAGTGCTGGTCTGCGCACCCACTCTCGTTGCCGATAGTCTGAAAGCCTGCGAACACCGCGCAAAACCAGATATTTCCGTATTGCGACCCATGATGGGCCGCGATGAACAAACACTGGCCCGATTGCAGACGCAATCGCGCTACCATGATGCACGCGCCGGCTTGTCTGGCCCTGACTATGCGGTGAGTTGAAATGACTATCCCCGACCTGGCAACAGCATTGGAAACATCCGACGAATTGTTTGATCGTGAAACCTTGCAGGACGCGATCAAGGAAATGGCGGTCCTGATCAACCACGATTACGAAGAGCGCGATCGACCGGTACTCTTGTCGGTGATGCATGGCGGCATGATTTTTGCGTCACTGCTATCACTGGAACTCGATTTCGATGTCGAAGTCGACTATCTGCATGCCACGCGTTATCGCGGTGCGATGAGTGGTTCCGGCTTGGCATGGCTGCATCGTCCGGCGACACCATTGGAAGGCCGTTATGTGCTCATCGCTGATGACATTCTCGACGAAGGTCATACGCTCAAAGCGGTAAAGCAATGGTGCGAAGACCAGGGCGCAATCGAAGTGCGCATCGCGGTGCTTGCCGTGAAAATTCATGATCGCCGCGTCGAAGACATCGATGCCGAGTATGTTGGCGTCGAAGTGCCTGATCGTTATGTTTACGGTTTCGGCATGGACTATCACGAACAAGGCCGCAATTTGCCAGGCCTGTACGCGTTGGGAAATTGAAGATGTCGGATATTGCACTGGCCATTATTGGCGGCACCGGTTTGTATCAAATTGCCGCACTCGAAAATGTTGAAACCCTTGAGTGCGATACCTTCTATGGCAAGCCATCGGCACCTGTCCGCATCGGTTTTCTGGGGGGCAAGAAAGTCGCCTTCATGGCGCGCCATGGCGAAGGTCATTCAGTGCCGCCACACAAGGTGAATTACCGTGCCAATCTGCGTTGCCTGAAGGATTTGGGTGTCGCCAGAGTACTGGCAATCAATGCGGTAGGCGGCATCACCGACTCGTTCGGTCCACGCGTCATTGGCGTGCCCGATCAGATCATCGATTACACCTACGGACGTTTGCATACCTTGTCGGAAGAGCCGGGCAGCGAAGTGTTGCATGTGGATTTCACCGAGCCGTATTGCGCGAAGCTTCGCGCCAATATTTTGCGAGCTGCCGAAAAAATCGCGATGCCGATCGTCGGTTTCGGTTGTTATGGCGCAACCCAGGGCCCGCGTCTGGAAACACGAGCCGAAATCACTCGCATGCGTCGTGACGGTTGCGACTTGGTCGGCATGACCGGCATGCCGGAAGCCGGGCTGGCTCGCGAACTCGGTATCGATTACGCCTGTCTGGCCATCGTTGCCAATTGGGCAGCCGGTTGTGGCGACGGTGCAGAAATCACGCTGGAAGAAGTGCTGGCGAACGTGAGTGTAGCAACGGCTTCCTTGCCGCAATTACTGGAAGAAATATTGAAATCGTAGGGGCGCAGGTCGATTGTGCTCCTGCATTTTCGACAATTCCGCCATCCATGGCGGTCGCAAGCATGCACCCATAAGGCTATATCCCGGTACAACTCAATAGCGAATTGAATTGTTTTTGGTCGCCGCGGGATACGTTCAAATCGACAAAGCCCTTGATGCCATCCAGCTTGCCTCGATTGGCGTATTGCCAGAATTGCCATTCGCGGTAATTGTTCTTGTTGGGTTGCCGATACAAATCGCGAATCCACAGCGGATTTTTCTGGAAATCTTTTTGTAGATAGGCCGCATAAAAGTCAGAAGTGCTATAAAGAATCACTCTGCAGCCCCAGGCCTGTTCCACCAGGTTGATGAAGATGCCCAGCTCTTTATGGAGAGCTTCCGGCGAAGGGCGCGCCTTGCAGTTACCACCGAATTCCAGATCCACTGCGGGCGGCAGTGAATTCGTAGATGGTGTCCCGATTCGTGATAAAAAATTATTGGCTTGTTCGTAGCCGGTCTTGCACAGGGTGAAGTAGTGGTAGGCACCAGGCAGAATGCCGGCATCTTTCGCGGCGTTCCAGTTGTGCTTGAAATCCTCATCCAGGAAATCTTCGCCTTCGGTGGCCTTGATGTAGGCAAAGCGGATGTCTTGCCTTGCCAGCTTCTTCCAGTCGATCTTGCCCTGATGATGGGACACGTCAATGCCTCGCACCGGGAATTCCTTTTCATCCGGATAATTCAGGCGAATGACGCCGGTTTTCAATAATTCGTAGACGAGGGTTCCAACGAATAAAATATTCAACAGCAATACAAGACCAATGATGATTTTAATTCGTTTTGTCATCGTTCTTTTATGCGTCAGTGATCGAATTGAAGTCTCGCCAGCTCGGCATACAGGCCGCCTTGTGCAATCAACTCATTGTGAGTTCCCTGCGCAATGATACGACCTTTATCCATCACGATGATGCGGTCGGCTTTCAACACCGTTGCCAGCCTGTGCGCAATCACCAGGGTGGTGCGGCCTTCCATCAGGCGTTCCAAAGCCTGTTGCACTGCGCGTTCGCTTTGCGCATCCAAAGCCGACGTTGCTTCATCCAGCAACAACACCGGCGCGTCTTTCAAGAGTGCACGGGCAATCGCAAGGCGTTGCTGCTGGCCACCGGAGAGGCGAGCGCCGCGCTCACCCAGCTCGCTGTCATAGCCGAGCGGTAGCTCCGAAATAAAATCATGTGCTTCCGCACTGCGCGCGGCGGTTTCGATTTCGGCATCGGTCGCTTCCAGCTTGCCGTAGCGAATATTTTCCCGGGCCGTAGTGCCGAAGATGACGGGGTCCTGAGGTACCAATGCAATTTGCTCCCGCAGGAAGCCAGGCTCGAGTTGTTTTAGATCAATGCCGTCAAATCTTACCGAGCCGCTATCGGGATCGTGAAAGCGCAGCAGAAGCTGGAATACGGTTGTTTTGCCTGCACCTGACGGGCCCACCAAGGCGACTGTTTCGCCGGGGGCAATATTCAGGCTGAAGTTTTGCAGTGCCGATGTATCGGGCCTGCTGGGGTAGGAGAAACTGACATTGTCGAGGCTCAGTGCGCCTTTGGTCGGCATCACCAGCGTCGCAGGATGCTGCGGGCTATCGAGATGGCTTTTTTCGTTGAGCAAGTCGTTGATGCGGGTCATGCCGCCGCTCGCACGTTGTACTTCACTCCATACTTCGGTAAGCCCGGCAACGGAGCCGCCGCCGATCATGGCATACAACAAAAATTGTCCAAGCACACCGGCACTCATTTCGCCGGAAACCACGTCGCGTGCACCAGACCAAAGCACGGCGGTTATCGCGCCGAAAATGATCACGATGAAAACGGCAGTGAGAGCCGATTGCATGCCAATGCGTTTGCGGGCCGCCTTCAGGCTTCGTTTGACGGCCTCATTGAAGCGGGAGCTTTCAAAACTTTCGCGGGCATAGCTTTGCACGGTGTGCATGGCGTTGAAAGTCTCGCCTGCACGGGCATTGGCATCGGCAACCCGGTCCTGGCTGTCTTTGGAGGCTCCGCGTACTCTTCTTCCCGACAAGGCCATCGGCAAGACTGCCAGAGGAATGCCCAGCAACACATACATCGCCATTTTGGGACTGGTATAGGCCAGCATCGTCGCGCTGCCGATCACGGTGATACCGCTGCGCAATGCAATCGACATGCTGGAACCCACCATGCTGCGAAGCAATTCGGTATCGGCCGACAGGCGCGACAACAATTCGCCACTGCGGGTGCGTTCAAAAAAACTTTGATCCAGCGACAACAAATGGCGATAGAGTTTTTGCCGTAAATCGGCGATCACCCGTTCGCCCAGCAATGAAACGAAATAAAAACGCGCTGCCGTGGCAAGTGCCAAAACCACGGCGACAATCATAAGCAGGCCGAACCAGCGATCAATGGATCCCCCCTTTGCAAAGCCGTGGTCGATCATGTTTCTTACCGCGACCGGGAAAAACAGCGTGGCGCTGGATGAAATCGCCAAGGCAATCAGCCAGAAAATCAGCAAGCTGCGATGCGGCCTTAAAAACGGGAGTAAACCGCGTAGCGAATTTACCTTTTGAATCGGGCTGGCGACTTTGGGTTCTGGGGTGCTCATAGGTTTTCGTCGCAAGAACTCAGCATTGCCGAGCCTCGACTTAGGTCGTTTATTTTAGTGGCCAATTTTGACAGATATTGGGCCGGAATACGGAAATGCAATTGCCAGCCTTGGTCATTGAAGCTTTCCCCCAGTTTTTCTGCCTGATATTGCTGTAATAGCATATGCACGCTACCTGTCAGTGAAAAATCACATTGCAGTTTTGCTTCAAGCCATACGAGCAGGGGCTTGCGTTCGGCCAGGCGCAGGCATTCGGCTGCAGCGCCGCCATAAGCGCGTACCAGGCCGCCGGTGCCCAGATTGATACCGCCATACCAGCGAGTAACTATCACGATGACAGCATCAAGTTGCTGGCCATCAATGGCAGACAAGATGGGCTTGCCGGCGGTTCCGGAAGGTTCGCCATCGTCGGAAAAGCGATAATTATTGCCGACTCTGTATGCCCAGCAATGATGGGTCGCCGGCTGTTGCCTGGCCACATCAAGCAAGGCCATGGCATCTTCAACACCGGAAATCGGAAAGGCGTTCGCAAGAAAGCGGGATTGCTTTACTTCAAGCAAATGTTCTGCTTTTGATGCAAGCGTAAAGCCGCTCATTTCAGAAGCGGTTTTAGTTCTTCAGGAATCGGTTGTTTCGGATATGTTTTCTTGAATAACTTCAGGCTGGCCTTGGCACCATTGATATCACTACGATCAACACGTGCTTGAATGGCAGCGAGCCAAAGTTCGGGTGCAAGTTTGGCATCTTCGGAAATGGCTTCCTCGACAAAAGCATCAGCCTCACGCGCCAAGGTTTGTGGCCCGACTTTTTCATTGCCCACTTGTTTTACACGACTGCCAGTCACCGTAACGGCGCCTAGCTGCTGACGATCGGCATTTCCGGCAACACTCGGAGCAGCGGCAGACATGGCCGGCATCGGCGGTGGTGCTGCCACAGCAGCGGGAGCGGGGGGCGACGCAACTTCCGGCAAGCTCATGTCAGCGGCTATAGCCTGGTCGTTTCGCATGCGTGATTTATCTTCGTTGGTTTTTTTTGCCGCGCCGGCATCGGCCATTTTCCGCCGTGAATCGATTTCGGCGGCGCGCATTTCGGACTTGGTGGCTTTTTCTTTCTCCAAACTTGCCATGGCACCGGGAGCGGCATTTTCCTGCTCTGCTGCCGAATCGATCTGTGGTGGCGGTACAGTTACCGCCGGTTCGCGCGCTGGAATGACTTCGATGGCAATACTGTCATTCTTGTGACTGTTATCCACTTCCTGGGCGGAGCTGATATTTTCATCAGCGGGTAATTCATAAATAGGTGCACGCATGGACTGGAAAACTTCCCAGCCAATGCCGACAGTCAGTATTGAAGCAGCTGCAGTTCCCAGCCACAGGGCTGAGGTGCCCAGCCATGCCTTGCTCCAGCGGGATTTTTTCGGTGAGTCAGACGATGCCACTGCATCGGATGCCGCTTTCAGAATAAGTGCATCGAGCGCCGCCGGTGGTTCGCCGCCGGGCAACGCGCGCACAACGCGAGCGAGTTCGCGTTCTTCATCGCTAAGGTGTTCTGGCTGGCGTGGGGGTTGTGTATTCATGATCGAAGTTTGTCCCGCAATTTATCGAGCGCGTAACGAAGTCGTGATTTCACGGTTTCTCGTCCAACACCGGTAATTTCTGCAATTTCCTCCAGTGATAATTCCTGTTCGAGCCGAAGCATCACGGCTTCTCTCTGATCTTGGGGTAATTCTTCCAAAGCCAATTGCAATCGCCTTCGTTCCTCGAATGCCGATAGCTGCCGTTCAGGGGTATGCGGGTCCGGCGTTTGCTCGGCACGTTCCATCGCATCTTCGCCGGCTTGCGGACGATGTTTCTGGGCGCGCCAATGATCGGTAAGACGATTGTGGGCAATCTGGTAGAGCCAGGTAGTGAATTTCGCCTCCGGGCGATAACGCTCGCGTGCCTGGATAACTTTCTGCCATACATCCTGGTAAAGCTCTTCGGCAGTTGCGTGTTCACGCAATTGACGCAGCATGAAGCGGAACAAGGGGCCTCGATGACGCGCATACAGAAGCTCGAAGGCGCTGGCATCGCCAGATCCATAAGCCATCATCAGTTCTTCGTCATTACGCTCTGCCAACATGTGACAGAGCGTACGAAGTTTTTGCTATTTCGAAAAGCCGTCATTCGCTGATTTGTGCAACATCGGCGGTTCCGGTCAGGCGACTGGCCTGATCGATAAGACCGATAAACTCGGCCCGATAGCCCCAGGAATCAGGCAGTGACACGCTGGCAGCAAGTTGCCTTAAGTCGTTCCACTTGAGTTGCCCGCTGTTTTTTCCGCCGCGCAATAAATCGGCATAGGCGGCAAGTGACGCGGCTAATTTCATTCGGTTGCTTGGTTTTGCGCTAATGCCGGAACGCAGCATCGGCTTTTCGATCAGCTGGCTTTGTTCATTGCCGGGTTGTTTGTAGCGCAATCTGAGCAATGCAATTTCATCCGGTTTACTTGTCGTCACCGATGCCGTTTTGGCATAACGCAACGGGCTGACACTTTCTCCACCGGAACCGACCAGGGTAATTTCATAAAGCGCGGTGACATCGTGGCCAGCGCCAATTTCGCCGGCGTCGATTTTGTCGTTGTTGAAGTCCTCGCGGTTGAGTTTGCGGTTTTCATAGCCGATCAAACGGTATTCCGCGACGACGGAGGGATTGAACTCGACTTGGATTTTCACGTCTTCCGCAATGGTCATCATGGTCGAAGACATTTCCTCGGCCAGTACTTTTTTACCTTCGTTGAGATTGTCGATATAGGCGTGATTGCCATTGCCGACATCGGCCAACTGCTCGGCCATCTGGTCGTTGTAATTGCCCTGGCCAAAACCGAGCGTCGTCAATGCAATGCCGGATTTGCGTTGATCGGCGACCAGTGTCTTCAGCATTTCGGTATCGTAGATCCCGACATTGAAATCGCCATCGGTCGCCAGGATCACCCGGTTTACGCCATTGCTGATGAAGTTATCCTTGGCAATTTTGTAGGCCAGTGCAATGCCTTCGCCGCCATTGGTCGTGCCGCCGGCTTGCAGCCTGTCCAGTGATCGCAGAATGGTTTCCTTGTCGTCGCCACTGGTCGCCGGTAAAACGAGGCCCGCGCTGCCTGCATAGACCACAATGGATACGCGATCTTGAGGGCGCAGCTTGCCGACCATTTCCTTGAAGCTGGAAATCAGCAAGGGCAATTTATCTTCGCTCGACATCGAGCCGGAGGTGTCGATAAGGAATACGATATTGGCAGCAGGAATTTGGGAGCGTTCAACTTCGTAGCCCTTGATGCCGACCAGCATCAACTGGTGCTTCGGATTCCAGGGAGCTGCAGCAATTTCGGTATTAACGGAAAAGGGTTGTCTGCGTGAAGTCGGGGCGGCGTATCCAAAATCAAAGTAATTGATGATTTCCTCAGCTCGGACGGAATCTGCGGGTGGACGCGTTCCGTTGTTGAGCATGCGACGCACATTGCTGTAGCTGCCGGTATCGACATCGATCGAAAATGTGCTGACAGGATTTTCCGATGTGATCTGAATCGGATTGTCGTTGAAGTTTTTGTATTTTTCGGTGTTTTGTTCCGGCTCTGCCGGAGCTGCGTAAGCCGATGTTTTTCCGATCGCGGTATAAGGTTTGCTGACCATCGGTGACGGAGGGCTTTGTTGCACGTAAGCCTCTGCGGCAACCATATCGGCCGCCACTGCCTTGCGATCTGGCTGGTCTTGCCGCAAACGGTTGCCAGAAGCCATGAGTTTGCCGGTTTCCAGCTGATTTTGCTTTTCCGCGCGAACTTCCGCGTCGACTTCTTTTTTGGTCTGGTTGTTACAAGCTGTTAACAGAATAAGGCCGATTATTAAAACGAGTGGCTTGCGGTTCATCACGTGCTCCATTGGCTTGGGTATGCGTGTGAACGGGGACACGGCAGGTTTGGGGTTAATTACCTAATTGCTCTGTATTCAGGGTTTATAATCCGCACATGAATCGTTTACCGCTAAGGCCCTTGTTCTGGCTTACCCAAAGGCCCTTGCTGACTGCTGCCATTATTTTGACTGTGGGTGTATTTCTCAGTTGGCGTGCAGGTGAGCTTGAACACCAGCATGATCTCAGCCAGCAGAAAAACGAGATTCAAAGTCGGGTTTCTAATTTCCGATCGCAACTGGAAACCAAGCTGAATACGAGTGTGGCATTGACCAAGGGCATGGCTGTCGATTTGGTCATTCGCGGTGAACTTACACCGGAACAGTTTGCATCCATTGCCGAGCAGTTGAGCAGCACTAATCCGGCGCAACGGAATTTGTCACTGGCGCCGCATTTCATCATTCGCGATGTTTATCCGCGCCTGGGCAATGAGAAAATCATCGGGCAAAACCTGTTGCTGGATTCGGAACAAAAAATTGCGGTATACCGTTCCATACAACTCGACGATGCTGTTCTCGCCGGCCCGTTCAAACTGGAAGATGGTGCAGTGGGCGTTGTCTGCCGCATGCCGGTGTGGATCAAGCTGGATGGAGTCCCTCGTCTTTGGGGAGCAGTTTCGGTAGCACTCGATTTTCCGGAGTTGATGAAAGAGGCCGGTTTGACAAGCCTTGAGCAGAATCTGGATATCGCGATCCGTGGGCGTGATGCCAGCGGACCGGCGGGACAATTCTTCTTCGGCGATGATCTTCGAATTTCGAAAGACGCAGTCCGCGTTCCAGTTTTTGTACCCGGTGGCAGCTGGCTGATTTCCGCCCAACCCAAACAGGGTTTTGGAGTCGAGCCCTGGTGGCAAACGACGGCAGGAATTATCGGCCTGCTGGTGTCGCTTTTTTCCGCATTGGCCAGTTATCGTATTTTATTTGATCGTTCGCGCATCAGGCATCTGGCGGATCATGATCCATTGACTCATTTGCCAAATCGTCGTCAGGCATTATCCAATCTTTACGATCTGATGCACCGTGGCAAACGCAATGGCCAACCGTTTGCCGTTTTGTCGATTGATCTCGACGGATTCAAGCCGATCAATGACGAGCATGGTCATGATGCTGGTGACGAAGTACTAAAGACCATTGCAAAACGCTTGCTGGCAGCCGTTCGCGCAGGAGATACGGTAGCGCGGATGGGGGGCGACGAATTCATTGTGCTGATCGATGACCCAAAAGTGGGTGACGACAATCATCTGCTGATTTACGCCGCACGCATGCGGGAAATTCTTTCGCAACCGATACAGTTGCAGCATGGAAAACTGGTGTACGTCGGTGCAAGTATCGGTGTTGCGGCCTTTCCATCGCATGGTTTCCAGGTGACGGATTTGATGCGAGAGGCCGACCAGGCGATGTACCGTGCAAAGCGTGAAAAAAATTCAGGCGTTGAAATTGCCCAGCTTATTTGACTTCCAGCTTGAGTGTTCCTGCCTGTAGTTGTGCAAGGACCAGTTCGCCTTTCATTACATCCTGGCTGTCACGGACAACCGTACCTTCCTGTTTGCGAATAATCGCGTAACCGCGTGACAAGGTTGCCAGTGGGCTCACGGCGGACAGGCCGCGTCCGAGTTCACGCAAATTCGCAATCTTTGCCTGCAGTTGTCGCGCAGCGGCATTGTGCAAGGATTGATTCAATGCACTTAAACGCAGTTGATGTCGTTGCAATTGTTGTTGCGGATGCTGGCGTTCCAGTCTTGCCATCGCAATTCTCAGGCGCGCAAGTTTGGCTTGCGCAAGCAACTGGAAATTCTTCGCCAGATGCTGCCTTGACTGAAGCAGGCGTTGCCTTGCCTGCTCCATTCGTGTTTGCGGATCGTATAAGCGCAGGCGCAGAAAGGCCTGGTCAACTCTTTGCTGCCTGTTTTGCAGAAGACGTTTTTGCGAAGTGTCGAGACGGTTTCGCAGCTGCGCGATCCGGGCGCTCAAATCGAGTTTGTCCGGCACCAGTAATTCGGCGGCAGCGGAAGGAGTCGGCGCGCGAATATCGGCGGCGAAATCCGACAGGGAAAAATCGATTTCATGGCCGACGGCGGAAATCACGATGGTTTTTGATTGCGCGATCTCGCGGGCAAGTGCTTCATCGTTGAACGACCAGAGGTCTTCCAGCGAACCACCGCCACGGGTCAGCAGGATGGCATCATAGGCTTGGCTGGCATTAGCCCGCGCAAGCATGGTGCGGATTTCCTTTGCGGATCCTTCGCCCTGAACGGCGACCGGGAGCACATCGACCTTAAGCAGTGGAAAACGCCGCGATAGCACACTGATGACATCGCGCACGGCGGCACCGGTTGCCGAGGTAATGATTGCCAGCCGATGCACGAAGGCAGGCAAAGGACGTTTGCGGGCGTCATCGAATACGCCTTCCGCCGTCAGCTTTGCCTTGAGCTCGACAAAGGCCCTTTGCAAGGCTCCTTCGCCGGCTTCTTCCATGTGTTCGAGTACCAGTTGGTAATCGCCGCGTGCTTCGTAAAGCGTTAGGCGACCACGCACCAATACCTGCATGCCATCACGTGGCTGGAACCGCAGATACATGGCTTTCTGTTTGAACAGGGCGCAGCGTACCTGGGCACGTTCGTCCTTCAGTGTGAAATAGAGATGGCCGGAGGCGGGACGTGAAAAATTGCTGATTTCGCCCTCTACCCAGACCTGGCTGAAGCTCGATTCAAGCAAGTCCCGCGCCAGCACATTCAACTGGACAGGTTTCAACACCCGGCGTTCGCGGACTAATTCAGACATGCCTGGACACGATCATCAAGCTTATGGGTGCATAGGATAACGCTTAACGCCGGGCTTGGGGTTTCGCTCTGCAAAGGACTAAACTAGCAATCACTGAGGAGTGATTCCATGTCTGATGCCTATCGCCGCCTTCGAGAAGGTATGCCCGAGCCGGGAATGAACACGACCGGTCGTTTCCATGCCGATCCCAAAAAAGTAAAAGCCTGGGTTGCCGCATTGCCGCGCGCGAATGCGATGGCAACACAGCAGGAACTCGATACGGCGCTTGCCAGTCTTTCAAGCCAGAGACTTGAAGGTGGCCAGCGCTTGTCGGTAATGGACGAGCTGCGTGGCGTGGTGGTGGAATCCATTGCCTTGCTCGAACAGCAATTCGCAGGAAGTTCCTTGCCCTTGCCACCGGCGAAGGCACAGCAGGCGCAACATGCGGAAATGTTTCATTTATGGCTTGCGCATGGCTATCGGAAAGCCGCAGTGGAAATATGTTCGCCAAACGGCAATATTCCCATGCTTCGCGGTGCCGCAGTGCTGCAGTCACTACAACGTGCCGCCTGGCATTACAGTCGCTGTCTTGCATTATCCTGGCGCATTTATCGCGCTCCCACTGCGGGTACATGGCAGGGACTACATCGCATTCACCGCTTTGCATCGGAACTGAAACTGGAGAGCAAACTTGTCGAAGATAAAACGGCGAAAGTCAGCATCGATATCCAGACGCTTTATATTCAGACATTGTTGATGGCGGTGAGTAATCCGCTTGCGTTCAGCCAGGCCGAACAAGACAGCCTGTGGCCGATCGCACGTTCGTTTGCACCGCTATCGCCGCTATTGAATGAACCTCCCGAAATAAATGCACCGGTCGTACCTGAAGATGCTGATCGTGGCCCCGGTCCTGGAGCCAGTGGTGAATCGCATGCTTTATGGCTGGATGTTAGGGCTTTCATCCGCGAAACCGAACACGCCTTGTCGCGTCAACAGGAAGGTTTTTCCGAGCTGGTACCGGGTCGCGGCATCGGTTTTCGTTTAACGGTCGATATGTTGATGCGCTTGAAGCGTGCATTCGGTTTGTCGGCAGCGCGGACGTTCAAACGGCTGCAGGCCAGCCATTCCATCGACACTGTCATCGGCCTGAGTGGTTTGCATTACTATCTGGCCGGTCAGCGTGATTTTGATACGTTCATGCGGCAATCATCTCAACAAACCGTGCATGTAGTTGAGCGCGCATCTTGGGCGAATGCGAATACCGATGCCAATCGTTTGCCGCGCATACCGGCGCGAGTGCTCGATCAGAGCCTGGGGGGTTATCGCATGGCCTGGGACAATGCGAACCAGATTCGTGCCAAGGTCGGCGAAATTGTCGGCATGACATTGGCGGATGAAAACGAAGAGCCTGACTGGATGGTGGGCGTGGTGCGCTGGCTGCGGTATGAAATGAATGGCGGTTTGTCGGCGGGTGTTGAATTGCTGGCTCGTCGCTCAAGTGCTCTAGGCGTGCATATTCGCTCGCAGGATTCCATGCAGCGGGCACCACTGCGCGGCATCGAACTGTGTTCAACCGATGCAAGCGAACGCAGTTTTTTGACGCAGGGAAGTCTGGATGCCAATGCCGCCAGCATCGAAATCGTGCATGGCCATGAGCCCTATGCATTGAACGCTCGTGCCATGTCCGAAACGCTGGTAGCGGGCGTGGACGTGTTGGTGAATGCCGGCGATTACACCGTATTGCGGGAATTGCGGTCAGACTTGGTGGCTGCGGAAACACAGGAAGGCGTCGAGGCATGACAGAGGCTTTTGCGAAACCGCGTAAACCCACGCATAGTGTACAAATTGGCAAGGTATGGATCGGCAGCAAGCATCCGGTCGTGGTGCAATCCATGACAAATACCGACACTGCCGATATTGATGCATCCGTAAAACAAATCTCGCAATTGTGGCGAGCGGGTTCCGAACTCGTTCGCGTTACCGTCAATAATCCGGAGTCTGCAGCGGCGGTACCGCGCATTCGCGAAAAATTGTTGATGATGAATATTGATGTGCCGATCATTGGCGACTTCCACTACAACGGGCATCAGCTTCTGTCCGCCGAGCCCGCATGTGCGGAAGCGCTGGCAAAATACCGCATCAATCCCGGCAATGTCGGTTTCGGAAAAAAGAAAGACACCCAGTTTGCCGCGATTATTGAAATGGCATTGAAATATTCGAAGCCGGTTCGTATCGGCGTGAACTGGGGCTCGCTCGATCAATCATTGGCCGCGATGTTGATGGATGAAAACGCGCAACGTGCGGAGCCATGGGACGCCCCGCGGGTATTGCGCGAAGCACTCGTTCGTTCGGCCATCGATTCGGCAGACAAGGCGGTTGAAATCGGTATGTCGCGCGACCGGATTATTCTGTCGGCCAAAGTCAGCGGCGTGCAGGAATTGGTTGCCGTATATCGTGATTTGTCGAAGCGTTCGGATTTTCCCTTGCATCTTGGCTTGACCGAAGCGGGCATGGGCAGCAAGGGCATTACCGCATCGGCGGCAGCGCTCGCCATCCTGATGCAGGAAGGCATTGGCGACACGATTCGTATCTCCCTGACGCCCGAGCCGGGCGGTGCGCGCACGCAGGAAGTCATCGTCGCGCAGGAGCTTTTGCAAACCATGGGTTTGCGGGCCTTTACGCCACTCGTTACTGCATGCCCCGGTTGCGGCCGAACCACTTCCGAATTTTTCCAGGAGTTGGCGAAGACAGTTCAGGAGCATGTCCGCGATAAAATGCCGGAATGGAAAATCACCAATCCCGGTGCCGAGAATCTTACGCTAGCCGTGATGGGCTGCATCGTGAATGGCCCGGGCGAATCGCGTCACGCCAATATTGGTATCTCATTGCCGGGTACCGGCGAATCGCCAGCGGCGCCGGTCTTCATTGATGGCGAAAAAGCGGTGACGCTGCGTGGCGACAATATTGCGCAGGAGTTCGTTGCGCTGATCGATGATTACGTCGCGAAGAAATTCGCCTAAAAAATAAGAAAATCCGTGGGAGTGCCCCCGGCTTTCGCCGGGGCAGGCGCTACTCAGGCGCGAATTTTTCCGAGCATTCGCGCCTTCCGTCGCTCCCACGACAAATCTCGTTACCTTTGTTGCGTTCCGGAATTGATATCCGGATCCGTCACGTTGCGGCGTGCCAATTGTGCTTCGCGTCTTGCGATATAAACATTGGCGATGAAAATAATGCTGGCACCAAGCAATGCCATTGCGCCGATTTTTTCATCGAACACGATCCATGCGCCAACCGCGACAACGGGTACCTGAAAGAAACTGATCGGCGTCAGCATCGACGCATCGCCGAGTTTCAATGCGCGAGTCCAGCAAAGATGAGCCGTCGTACCAAAGAAACCGGCGGCAATGATCCAGAGCCAGGTAATACCGACCGGCCATTGCCAGACAAAAAGTGCAGGCACCAATGACATCGGCACCCAGAGCATCGTCGTGTAGATGACGATCGCATCGGCTTTTTCGGTACGCGACAGCACCTTGATACTGATCGCGACAATCGCACTCATCACGGCAGCCATCAGGGCAATCATCATGTCAGCATTGAAGGTATGCGAGCCCGGTTGCATGATGATCAGCACGCCGATGAATCCCGCCAGCACTGCACTCCAGCGCCGCATGCCGACCACTTCGCCCAGGAATAAAACCGCGAGAATCGTCACGAACAAAGGCGTCGAGTAACTGATCGCCACCGCTTCCGCCAATGGCAGATGCACGATGGCCCAGAAGCCGCACATCATCGAAATTATCCCGATCATGCAGCGACCGATATAAAGATGCAGTTTGTCGGTTTTCAGGATCGCGGAGCCGTGTTTGAAAAACAGGGGCGCGGTAAACAGGAAACCGAAAAAATTCCGGAAGAAGGCAATTTCGAATGCGTGCAGTTGCTTGGAGGCCAGTCGAATGACGATGGCCATGCAACCGAACAGAATCGCACTCAACACCATGAAGAAAACGGCGCGTGGCACGTTATTCTTCGGAATGCTGGATTCAAACATCATGATTTTTACTCGAAAAAACTCGCGCCAATAATGCGGGGTTCGGGTTCGATATGAACGCCGAACTTTTCGTAAACCGATTTCGCGACGCGGCGTGCCAGACCAAGCAATTGCTGGCCGGTGGCGTTGCCGTAATTTACCAGGACCAGTGCGTGCTGCTCGGCGATACCGGCATCGCCATCGCGAAAGCCTTTCCATCCGGCATTTTCTATCAGCCAGGCAGCGGATATTTTTCGCGTGTCATCACTATCGCCTGGATAACTGGGTAACTGGTCGTATTGCGATTTCAGCTGTTCGGCCTGTGCAGCTGGAATAATCGGATTTTTGAAGAAGCTGCCGGCATTGCCCAGAATTGCCGGATTGGGCAGCTTTCTGGTGCGAATTCGGCTGATGGCCTCGGCGACATGCACGGCGCGGGGATTTTCGATCCCCATGCCGGACAATTCTTCGCGGACGCCGGCATAGTCGAGTTTCAATTCACGGTGGCGCGGCAATAGAAATTCGACTGCACAAATCACGTAACGATTCAGATCCTGTTTGAACAAGCTGTCGCGATAGGCAAATTCGCATTCGGCCTTGCCAATGCGTTTCATGCGTTGCGATTGACGATCGAACACTTCGACAGTTTCGATGAATTCACCGGCTTCGACGCCGTAGGCACCGATATTCTGGATCGGGCAGGCACCGACGGTGCCGGGGATCAATGACATATTTTCAAGGCCGAGCAAGCCGCGGCCCAATGTCCAGCCGATGAAATCATTCCAGTTCACGCCGGCATCGGCGCGTACCAGGGCAACATCGCCTTCGTCCCTGATGATATTGATTTCGCTCATCGTGAGACAGATCACCACGCCGGGCACATCGGCCGCGAACAGGATATTGCTGCCTTCGCCGAGCACCATCACGGGACCGCTGCGCAGCATTGCGAAATCGAACAGTTCCGCCAATGCGTCGGAATTTTTTACATCGGCGAGAATTTCGGCGCGAGCGGGAATGCGAAACGTATTGCGACCGGCAAGTGAAACATTCTCGCCGAGCTGGTATCCGCTCATGCAACCCCTTCGCGGCGGCGGCGAATCGCGCTTACGCTTTCATCGATCAATTCAGGACCGCGATAAATGAGACCGGTGTAAAACTGTACGAGGGTTGCGCCTGCGGCCACTTTGCCGGCAGCATCGGCACCACTTAGAACCCCTCCAACGCCGATCAGGGGAATATTATTGTTCAGTCGTGTGCGCAGGCGACGCAATACGGCAGTCGAGCGCCCGTAAAGTGGTTTGCCGGACAGGCCGCCCACTTCGTATTCGTACTTGTTGCCTTTTATTTCCATGCGATCAATTGTCGTATTGGTCGCGATCACACCATCGACTTGTGCTGCATTCAAGACTTCGGCCATGCCGTCCAATGCCGCTTCAGTCAAATCGGGTGCAAGTTTGATCAGCATCGGAGTTTTGAAGCCGTTGACACCCGCCAGTTCTTCCTGCACTTCGCGCAGCTCGCCAATGAAGCGGCGGAAATATTCTTCGGTTTGCAAATCGCGCAAGCCGGCGGTGTTCGGAGACGAAATGTTGACGGTGATGTAATCGCTCAAGGTATAAACGCGTTCGAGGCAATAAATATAATCGTCAATCGCCTTTTCATTCGGCGTGTCCTTGTTCTTGCCGATATTGATGCCGAGAATGCCTTTACGTGCCGCTTTCTCGACATTTTTTACCAGTGCATCGACACCGTTATTGTTGAAACCCAGTCGGTTGATAACCGCTTGTTTGTCCGTTAGTCGAAACATCCGGGGTTTTTCATTGCCTTCCTGCGGTTTGGGCGTGGTGGTGCCGATTTCCACAAATCCAAAGCCCAACCCAAGCAGCGCATCGATGTATTCGCCGTTTTTATCCAGACCTGCGGCAAGTCCGACCGGGTTGGGAAATTCAATTCCGAAGGCCTTGGTTTTCAATATCGGCGTTTTGCTTGCCAGTAAGGGATTCAGCCCGAGACGGTATGCGGCTTCAATGGCTTTTAGGCCCACGCCGTGGGCCGTTTCGGCATCGAGACAAAAAAGAAAAGGGCGCGCTAGTCCGTACACGCATTAACCGCCGTTTGCTGCAGTAACACCGAGTACGGCCAGAAGACCGCCAAAGAACAGTACGATGACAATCAGCGAAAGAATCGACAGCGCTACCATTGCCCAGCCCATGATCAGGCCCGCCAATGCCATGCCATCACCCTCCTTGGTCGCCGGATTATTGCGAATTTCCTTGCGTGCCATGTGGCCGGTAATGATCGCCACGATGCTGCCGAGCCAAGGCAGCAGGGTCCATCCGAGGATGCCGCTAATCAAGCTGGTGATTGCCAATGTGCTGGTTTCTTTTGCAGGAGTATTCATCGCGGATCCCTTAATGTTGGTTTAGATGTCGAACTTGATGCCCTGGGCCAGCGGCAAGGAATCGGAATAGTTGATGGTATTGGTTTGGCGACGCATGTAGATCTTCCAGGCATCGGAACCGGATTCGCGACCGCCGCCGGTTTCTTTTTCACCACCGAATGCGCCGCCGATTTCCGCGCCGCTGGTGCCGATGTTGACGTTGGCGATACCGCAATCGGAACCGGCAGCCGACAGGAATTGTTCCGCGGCACGCAGGTTGTTGGTGAAGATGGCCGAACTCAGGCCTTGTGGTACGGCGTTCTGCATATCGATGGCTTCATCGAGTGTCTTGAAAGGCATCGCATACAAAATCGGCGCGAAGGTTTCGGTTTGCACGACTTCATCGGAATTTTTTATGCCAGTCACGATCGCAGGCGTCACGAAATTGCCTTTGCGATCGAGTGCTGTGCCGCCGGTACGAACGGTGCCGCCGAGGGTTTTGGCTTTCTCGAGAACGCCAAGGAAGCGTTGCACGGTGGCCTTGTCGGTCAACGGGCCCATCAGGGTGGTAGCCAGCGTTGGGTCGCCGATTTTGGTTTCCACTTGTTTGTAGGCGGTAATCAGTTTCGCCACGACATCTTCGAATATATTTTCGTGGATGAAAACGCGGCGTGTCGTCGTGCAACGTTGACCAGCAGTACCGACCGCGCCGAACACGATAGCGGGAATCGCCAATTTCAGGTCTGCGGTTTCATCCACGATCATGGCGTTGTTGCCGCCGAGTTCGAGTAGGCTGCGGCCCATGCGTTTGGCAACGCGTTCGCCGACCATGCGACCAACTGCAGTGGAACCGGTGAAGCTGATCAATGGCACGCGATGGTCATCGACGAATTGTTGTGCGATATCGGTGCCTGCATCGTTGAACAGATAGAACAGATCCGGGAAACCGCCGGCGTTCAATGCTTCGTTACAAATCTTCATCGAAGCAATCGCGCTGAACGGCGTTTTTGGCGATGGTTTCCAGATGCAGATATCGCCGCAGATCGCCGCGAGGAAACTATTCCAGGCCCAGACGGCAACCGGGAAGTTGAAGGCAGAAATAATGCCAACGATGCCGAGTGGCTGATATTGTTCGTACATGCGGTGACCAGGGCGTTCTGAATGCATGGTCAAACCGTAGAGTTGACGTGCAAGACCAACGGCGAAATCGCCGATGTCGATCATTTCCTGAACTTCGCCGTCGCCTTCGGGTTTGATCTTGCCCATTTCCAGAGCTACCAGGGAACCAAGCGCGTCTTTGTGTTTACGCAGTGCATCGGCGCAAAGACGAATCGCTTCGCCGCGCTTCGGCGCAGGCGTGGTACGCCAGACTTTGAAGTTGGCCTGTGCGCGTTCCATGATGATGTCGTAATCGGCCTGGCTGGAGGCATAGACGCGACCGAGCAGTTCGCCATTGCTTGGGTTGATCGGTTCCAGTACGCCCGCATCCTGTGTTTTTGACCATTCTCCGTGTCCGAGATAGGTTCCGGATTCGTTTTCGCTCAGGCCGAGCGCGGCTAAAACTGGGTGAGTAATGTGAAGCTCCAAACAGTGATAAAGAATGAGGTGCGACCCCGATACGATTTGAACGTACGACCTGTCCCTTAGGAGGGGACCGCTCTATCCAGCTGAGCTACGGGGTCAAGACCGTGAATTATCTCAAGAAACGGGATGATTTACTGCCCCTAAACCCATGGAAAGTCGAAAGATTTCCATAATTCAGGCTTTCGCAGTCTTCGGGAGCAGCAATTAATTCGTCTCGCGGCTATGCGATGATGCAGTCCCCTCAAGGAGCACCCCCATGACTCATCCCATGTATGACGCCACGATTCCCGCATTTACCCGCAGTTTGAAGGCCCTCGACGCTTGTCTCGATAAAGCCCAGGCCCATGCCGACAGCTTGAAATGTGATATCGGCAATATTCTCGGTTCACGGCTTGCGCCGGACATGTTCCCGCTCGGCCGCCAGATCCAGATTGCCTGCGATTTTGCCAAGAGCATCAGCTCGCGCATGGCCGGTGTCGAAGTGCCGAGCTTTGAAGACAACGAAGTCAGCCTTGCCGATTTCAAGGCCCGTATCGCGAAAACGATTGCCTACATCAACACCATCACTTCGGAACAATTCGAAGGTTCGGAAACCCGTGCGATTTCCATTCCGATGCGCGACGGTACCAAACGCGAATATGTCGGCGCGCCGTATTTGCATCATGCGGGGCTGCCGAATTTCTATTTCCATCTGACATCGAGCTACGCGATTTTGCGCCATAACGGCGTGCAGGTAGGCAAGAAGGATTTTATCGGTAGTGTTTAATTTTTGAATCGTAGGGCGCAGCAAGCAGGCGCCCCTGCAGGTAAGGTTCCTGGAGAATTAGATGAAATCCTTTTTGTTGCCTTTGTTTCTATCAATGCTGATATCGCCGGCGGCATTCGGGCAGAGCAGATCTATTTACACCGGGCTGGCAGAAAAGGATTGCAAGCCTTCAAGAGTGTTGGTCGAAGATGGTTACGCAGGTATTTGTCCAGGTGTTGCCGGCTATGCCCTGGAGTTGCTGGAAGGTGATTTGCGGGAAACCATCAATGTCATTACACCCGACAAAAAGAAATTCGAGCTGGATCTTTGGTCGCATGTGTCGAGTGGTTTTTCCGATCTCGGAGCCAAAGTGGAGTGGCGTTTGAAAAACAAAACGCCGGTAGCACTGATCATTCGTTACAACGCCAGCGAGAATCCCGACGATCCATCAAAAATCACGTCCTATCTGGTCATTGTGAAAATATCAAAAACCGAAGCTTGCATTGTCGATATTCTCAAGCCGTCTAAAACGCAGAACATTGATGCCAGAAAATTGGCTGACTCGCCGACAAAAAGGGTTTGCCAGCAAATTTGATCTTGAATTATTCGTAGGGGCGCCTGCTTGCTGCGCCCAAGATGTGCTGGCAGGCCAAGGGCGCAGCAAGCAAGCGCCCTACGATTAATCGTAACTCAAGTCGGTCGCCTTGCCCCAGAACACGCGGTAGGAATATGCGGTGTAAAACAAGATGGCGGGCAGGGTGATCGCAACACCGATAAACATGATGAATAGCGATTCCGGCGCCGATGCAGCCTGATCGTAGCGAAGTTTATCGACGACAAGATAGGGGAACAGGCTGTAACCGAGTCCGATGAAAGCCAATACGAACAGGCTTATCGCGCAGGCAAATGGCACCCAGATTTTTTCGTGCAGGCCGACGGAAAGTCTCCGCAACTGGCGTTCGCAAACCAGGAAACAAACTGCGGTGAGCGCGGGAATCGGAAGCAGCATCAACAGTTCGGGCAACGCAAACCATTTTTCGAAAATGCGTGTGCTTACCAACGGCGTAGCGATGGAAACTGCGGCGATCCCGAGACCGGTCAGCCATAAGCTGCCGTAGGCCCAGCGCACCGCGCGACGGAATAATTTTCCTTCGGTTTTCAGCAATAACCAGCAGGCACCCAGCAAGGCATAACCCGCCACCAGACTCAGGCCGATGAAAATGGCGAAAATGGTATGGCTGAGCGTGTATTCAAAACCCAGAATGTAAATTCCCAGCATGAAGCCCTGCGAGAAAGCGGCGAGCAACGAGCCTGCATAAAATGCCGCATTCCATTTTGCCTTGTGGTTGGCGTGGGCTTTCACGCGGAAATCGAAAGCGACGCCGCGCAATATCAATCCGACCAGCATGAAAGTGACCGGTAAATACAAGCCACCCAAAATGATTCCGTGCGCTGTCGGAAACGCCACCAATAAAATGCCGACGCCCAATACCAGCCAGGTTTCATTGGCATCCCAGAACGGGCCGATGGAAGCAATCATGCGGTCTTTTTCGCTGTCTTCCGCGCGCCGCAACAAGATGCCGACACCTAGGTCGTAACCATCGAGCACCACATAAATCAGCATTGCCAGCGCCATCAGGCCTAGAAAAATCAGCGGCAATAAATCATTCATATCTTTGCCTCCTCAATGGCGATCGGAGAGTATTTTTTATGTGCATGGCGCGCCAGGTAGAACAACACGCTGATGTAGGAAAGAATCAGCACGACATAGAGCGTGAGGTACATGCCAAGCGATAGGCCGATGATCGGGGCCGCGGTTGCCGATGCAGCATCCTTGGTCAGCAAAACACCATAAACCAAATAAGGCTGGCGACCGATTTCCGTCACGTACCAGCCCGCCAGTGTGGCAATCCATCCCGAGAAGCTCATCGCCACCAGAACGCGTGCCAGCCAGGGTTTGAGCAGGCCTTGTTTACGAGATTGCCATGCCGATAGCCACGAAACCGCGAGCATCAACATGCCCATGCCGACCATCACCCGGAAACCCCAGAACACCGGTGCTACCGGCGGGTGTTTGCCTTCAAATTCATTCAGGCCTTTAATTTCGCCATCGATATCGTGCGTGAGGATGAGGCTTGCCAATTTCGGAATACCGATGGCGTAGTCGTTGCGTTTTTCCTTTTCGTTGGGCATCGCGAATGCCAATGCAGGTGCACCGCGTTCGGTTTGCCATACACCTTCCATTGCGGCGACTTTTGCCGGTTGATGTTCGAAAGTATTCAAGCCATGCGCGTCGCCCACCAAAATTTGCACGGGAATGAGAGTGGCGGCAACTAGAATCCCGGTACGCAAAGCGGCCAGTACGGCAGCGCTGCGTTCACCGCGCAAATACTGGTAAGCCGACAGACCGGCAATCAGAAAGCTGGCCGTCAAGCCCGATGCAAGCAGCATATGCACAAAGCGATAGGGGAATGAAGGGTTGAAAATAATCGCGAGCCAATCGGTGGCATGCGCCTGCCCGTTGATCATTTCGAAACCGACTGGCGTTTGCATCCAGGAATTCAATACCAGAATCCAGACGGCAGACATGGTGGTGCCGAAGGCGACCAGGAAGGTGGCAATCGTGTGCATTCGCTCGGAAACCCGTTTTCTGCCGAACAGCATGACGCCCAGGAAGGTGGCTTCCAGGAAAAACGCGGTCAGTACTTCATACGCCAGCAGCGGCCCTGCAATATTGCCGACGGTTTTCATGAAGCCCGGCCAGTTGGTGCCGAACTGGAAACTCATCGTGATGCCGCTCACCACGCCCATCGCGAAAGTTAGCGCGAAAACCTTCACCCAGAAGCCGTAGGCCTGCATCCATTTTTGATCATTCGTTTTCAGGAAACGCAGCTTGAAAAAAAGCAGGAACCAGCCAAGCGCAATGGTGATGGTCGGGAACAGAATGTGAAACGAAATATTTGCCGCAAACTGGATTCTTGCTAGTGCGAGCGCGTCCATGATGCCTCTCGTTGTCAGGGTTTTGTATCAGGTGAAATTCAGTATCAATGCGCCGCAATAACAGGCGAACGCGATGGATATGCCGCGAACCGGAATGCTGAACCAGTAAAGTTTTCCTAGCACTACGAGGGTCGCCAGCAAACCAAATCCGGTCGCCAATAAAAAATACGATGCAAAAAGGAAATCGGCATGCCGGATCGCCAAATAGCCATAGATCAAAGCGAATAAAATCGCGCAGAGACTGTGACTGGCGTTAAAACCGATCCAGCATTTCCAAATGGTGGTTTCTTTGGTGATGACGGGCGATACGCGTTTCATTGTTTCGATCAGCTGCGGGTCACGCGGACTCAGCTTTGGTCCGAAAAACGTATAGATCAAGTGCAATATGCCGAGCAGTAAAATGATGCCGGCCGAGATCGCGATCAGTAATTCCGCTTTCATAAAAATCACTCCGTCTGTCTATTCTTTTTTGCTGCCTGAAATGACGGAGAGCTTGTCCTTCATTTCCAACAACTTGTTGACCTTGCCGCCCAGTGCCATCAGGTTCACCAAGGTTTTTGGCGAGAGCTTCCTGACGTCGGCAAACCAGGTGGTCATCAATTCCATCAACTCGTACATTTCCCGCATGCGTGCCTGGGCGTGCTGTTCTTCGCTCGATTCCGGGGTTTCCAGCAAAGCGCCACGCAACATGGATAAGGTGGGCTCGACTTCGCGGCGCTGACGTTCCTCGGCCAACGTCGTGAAAATGTCCCAGATATCGCCCGGGGCACTAAAGTAGTCCCGACGATCATTCGGGAGGTGTTCCAGCCTGACCAATCGCCATGCCATCAGTTCTTTCAGGCTCATGCTCACGTTTGAGCGTGAAATACCAAGTTTTTCGGTGATTTCATCGGCATTAAGCGGCCTGTTGGCGACAAATATCAAAGCGTAAATCTGCCCGACCGTGCGATTAATACCCCAGCGGCTGCCCATTTCGCCAAAGTGCAGGACGAAACTCTGTGTCAGTGGACTTAGGTTCATTCTGAAGTTTCAGTAATTGTTGAAATTGGTGAAACGATACGCTTTTTGCCTTATCCAGGCAATCAAGAGCGTGTGAAATTCGGTGATTGAATCGTTTCAGGAAGCCGTTGCTTAATCCATGTTCCTGAATTCTTTCGATTTGCTGGCGACCAATGCTCGCGATAGCCAGTCCGGCAGGTATTTGCAAAGAAATGCTATCAGCTTGTTGGTGCGGCCTGTAACCACCCTGGCTTTGCCGCTTTCAACCGCATCCACTCCGATTTTTGCGACCTGCTCGCTGCTGAGCCAGATGAATTTGGGCAGTTTCGAAATGGACGAGCGCATTCCGTTCACATCGTGAAATTCGGAGTAGGTGAAGCCCGGGCAGAGCGCGGTCACATGGACCCCTTTGGGTGCTGTTTCCAGCGCGAGGCATTCCGAAAAACGTATCAGCCAGGCTTTGGTTGCACCGTACATGGTGTGGCCGGCGGAGGCGGGTACCAGCCCGGCCAGCGATGCAATATTCAAAATTCGTCCGTGTCCGGCTTGTTCCATCGCAGGAAGATAGAGGTGAGTCAGCTCGCCGACGGCATGGATCATGACTTGAAGGAAATCCGCATGGGTTTTCCAATTGGATGATAGATAGCGGCCGGGCACGCCGTAGCCGGCATTGTTCACCAGGGTGTCTACCGCCAATCCACGCGCCTGTGTTTGTTGGAACAAATCATTCGGCGCATTGCGGTCCGACAAATCGGCGGCAATTACTACACATGGCGCATTCACCGAAAGCTCTTTCGCCAGCGCTTCCAGCCTTTCGGTACGGCGTGCAGTCAGTATCAAGGGCTTGCCGCGACGGCTGTATTCACGCGCTATTGCCTCGCCAATACCGCTGGAGGCACCTGTTATCAATGCGTATTTCTTGCTGTCCATGTCGCGCCTTTATTTTGCCGGGAGTGTTGCAGAGAGTATGATTCGCAACTTGATCAACTCTTTGCAAGACTAGGATTAGACCATGCGCAAGAAAATTGTGGCAGGTAATTGGAAGTTGCATGGTAGCCGGGTAATGGCCCGGGAATTGCTGGATGCGATCATCGCGCAGCCGAACTTGCAGGGCGTGGAAATAGCCATCCTGCCGCCAATGCCTTATCTCAGCGAGCTGACCGAACATTACGGCAGTTCCGGGCTGGTTTTCGGTTCGCAGGACCATAGTGTGAATGAACAAGGGGCATTTACCGGTGAGGTATCGGCACAGATGATCGTCGATGTCGGTTGTCGCTATGGTTTGGTCGGACATTCTGAACGGCGTCACATTCACGAGGAAAGCAACGATCTGGTTGCGCATAAATTCGCTGCGGCAAAGAAAGCAGGCCTGATGCCGATACTTTGTGTAGGCGAGTCCCTGCATCAGCGGGAAGTGGGGCAAACCGAATGGGCCATTCAACGGCAAATTGAAGCTGTGCTGCATGTTTGCGGGCCTCAAGCCTTCGCCAATGCGGTTCTGGCATACGAGCCGGTTTGGGCAATCGGAACCGGAAAAACGGCTTCTCCCGGGCAGGCTCAGGAAGTTCATGCCTTTATACGTAGCGAATTGCGTGCCCACGATGCTAAAATCGCGGATTCGCTGCCGATCCTTTACGGCGGTAGCGTCAAACCCGCCAATGCGTCCGAGCTGTTTTCGCAGCCTGATGTAGATGGCGGCCTGATTGGGGGCGCTTCATTGGTCGCCCAAGATTTTTTGGCAATCATTTCTGCAGCCGCGCAGTAAATGCTTGATTTAAGGTTGATTTGAATATGCTGGATATATTTTTGAAAGTGTTGTTCGTACTTGCCGCATTGACCATGATCGTCATGATCCTGATGCAGCAGGGAACTGGTGCGCAGGCGGGTAGCGGGTTTGGCGCAGGTGCGTCTTCTACCGTTTTCGGTTCGAAAGGTTCTTCCAATTTCCTTTCCAAGTCGACTCGCAATCTGGCTATCGTGTTTTTCGCTCTCAGCCTTTTCATGTCATGGAAAATCAGCCATGAAAATAAAGTGCCGACGACCGGCGCTGGCGTAATCTCGGCAGAACAGGCTGCGCAAAAAGCACCGGTGTCCGAAGTTCCGCAAGCTCCTTCATTGTCGCCTGCTGATGCAAAACCTGCTGCAGTGCTGCCATCGAGTACAGTTCCAGTTGCACCAGCTGCAGTTCAGCCTGCTGCTCCAGAGGCAGCACCAGAAAATAATAAAGATTCTGCAAAACCTGTCGAACAGGGAAGCAAAGCAGCCTAAGCGCTGATATAATTTGCCGGCTTTGTTACCTGACGGTGATAAAGCCAACCATGCCCAGATGGCGGAATTGGTAGACGCACTACCTTGAGGTGGTAGCGACTTAGGTCGTGGGGGTTCGAGTCCCCCTTTGGGCACCATATTGGCTTCACAACGAAATTGTTATTGTTACGGACGCATCGCCGTTCAAACGAACGGCGGCATAAACGCGCTCTAGGGCGCAAAGCAGGGGACGCGAGTGCTAAGCGAATATTGGCCCATACTTCTGTTCTTGGCGGTCTCATCCGTCATTGGTATTTCATTGATGGTGCTGGGCAGTCTGCTCGGACCACAACGCCCCTCCAGCGAGAAACTTTCTCCCTATGAATGCGGCTTCGAAGCCTTCGAAGATGCCCGCATGCAATTCGATATTCGCTATTACCTGATAGCCATTCTCTTCATCGCTTTCGATCTGGAAATCGCATTCGTGTTTCCCTGGGCGATCATCTTCAGAAGTCTCGGAATGGTCGGCCTCGTTGAAATGGGTATTTTCATGGGCCTTCTGGTGCTCGGCTTCGTCTATATCTGGAAAAAAGGAGCGCTCGAATGGGAGTAATTCAAACTTTCTCGCGCGTGATGAACAACCCGGAGCCGATTGCTTCGGTCGACGACATCCTGCGTCCGGAAGGCGACAATCCGCTGCTGGAACACGGATTCGTCACTACCAATATCGACACACTGGTGAACTGGGCGCGTACCGGTTCCATGTGGCCGATGACATTCGGGCTGGCTTGCTGTGCGGTCGAGATGATGCACGCTGGCGCATCGCGCCTTGATCTTGATCGTTTCGGCGTCGTGTTTCGCCCGTCGCCGCGCCAATCGGACGTCATGATTGTTGCCGGCACATTGGTAAATAAAATGGCGCCTGCGCTTCGCAAGGTCTATGACCAGATGCCGGAGCCGAAATGGGTCATCTCGATGGGTAG
>JAKQKT010000274.1 GCA_029560515.1 Pseudomonadota bacterium | reverse complement strand
TCCGGCGTAATGATTATCTACGCCCTGATCAGCATGACGCGCCCAAAAACACACCTGAAAAAACGCAAACCTTTCAGCCTGTTCGATTCGATTTAAACCACATCCACTTTGGAGTAACGATCATGCAAAAACGAATCAGCCTTTTACTTGCTGCCGCTCTTCTATTTCCAGTTCTCGCCTGGGCACATGCGTATAAATTGGGAAGCATAGGCATTGAACATCCCTGGAGTTCCGCAACCCCGCCGAATGCCGGTGTTGCCGGTGGTTACCTGACAATCAAAAACAACGGGAAGAAAAACGATGTCTTTCTCGGCGGCTCAACAACAGATGCGGCACGCGTCGAAATCCATCAAATGACGATGGAGAACGGCGTCATGCGTATGCGTCCGCTTGCCAATGGTCTGCCAGTGCCTGCCGGAAAAGGCGTTTCACTCGCGCCGGGCGGTTATCACCTCATGTTTATCAAACCCAAGCAGCAATGGAAGGACGGAGATCGAATTCCGGTGGTCCTGTAGTTCAAGCATGCCGGAAAGATAAAAGTGGAATTCGCCGTGCATGCCGAAAAACCCGGAAGCGCCGATCACTCCCATCACTAATCAACACAAAAATGGAACCAGAATGAAAACATTACCCCGCTATTCCCTGATGGCGATCGCCATCATGACTTCTTGTCATGCCGCCTACGCCGCAGAAAAGGTCGCTCCTGCAAAAGAAAAGACACTGGATACCGTCCAGGTCATCGGCGAGCGTGAAGATTACAAAGCCGGACCGACATCGACCGCCAACAAAACGGAAACACCCACGCTGGAAACGGCGCAAAGTGTGCAAACCATTACCCGCGCAGTATTGCAAGACCAGAATGTCGGCACGTTGACCGAAGCGGTAAGGAACGTCGCCGGCACTGGCTCCGACTTTGGCTTCAATGGCAGCGCGCTTCCCTTGCTGATCTTGCGCGGGTTCCCGACGGTTTCGATGTCTGCCCGTGGGCCCATGGGAGGCAGTTCAAGCTATTTCCTTGATGGAAGTCGCGTGCAAGGCCTGCCTGTCAATATCAGTAATACCGAATCGGTCGAAGTGGTCAAAGGCCCGGCCAGCGTACTCTATGGCCGTGCAGAACCCGGTGGCCTGGTCAATGTCGTGTCACGCAAGCCTACGAAGGATTTCGGTTTTTCGTTTGAACAAACCGTTGGCAGTTATGGTTTAAGCAATACTGCATTGGAAGTATCGGGAGCAATCAATGATTCCGAAACAGTCATCGGACGTGCCGCTGCATCATATTCCGACAGCGATTCCATTCGTGATTTCGTGACTGACCGTCTCGCCAGCTTTTCCGGCAACGTCACTTGGGCGCCGAGCGAAAAAACGAAACTATCGTTGACTGCCGA
Organism: Pseudomonadota bacterium; assembly: GCA_029560515.1. Classification (GTDB taxonomy): domain Bacteria; phylum Pseudomonadota; class Gammaproteobacteria; order Xanthomonadales; family Xanthomonadaceae; genus Arenimonas. The sequence goes on along the minus strand of JAKQKT010000274.1, from coordinate 5,107 downwards.
TTACGTCGATCAGAACTATCGAAACGATTTTGGCGTTCCGGCCATTGGCAATCGCCCCCTCGATATACCGCTCGAAAACCAGTTCAATGAAGGTGGACCTTTGTCGTCAACGAAAGCAACTGCATTCAAGCTGGATTTTTCGCAGCAAATTTCCGACAACTGGAAACTCAATCTACACGCCTATTCCCTGAATCAGGACGCACCGCAATTCGATGTGCTTCCCATCACTTTCTTTACGGGACAAGCCGGCTTGATCGCGACCGGAAACATTGATCGCTACTATTCCTATTTCCCGGAGGCCTCCCGTGATCTATTTCAGGGGAATATCGATTTCATCGGTAATTTCGTGTCAGGCAATGTTGAACATACTGTTTTGGTCGGCGCAGATTCCTACTCCGACAAATTCGACAGCCTTTGGACCAGCTACCTGCCGACGACGCCCATCAATGTTTACAATCCGGTGTATGGCACGGTTCCCGCGCTCGATTTGTCTTCAGTAAGCCTGATACCCAGCGAGAGCCGCTCACGCTGGACGGGTGTTTATGTGCAAGACCAAATCTCGTTCGGCAACGGATGGCATCTCGTTGCCGCGCTTCGCCATGAGTCGACGGCAGCACGTTACGGCGAACCCACCGAGCAACTGAACAAGGCATCATTCCTCACGCCAAGACTCGGAGCTGTCTGGAATTTTTCCGACAATCAAAGCGTGTATGCGCAATACCAGGATGCGGTAGCTTCCAATAATGGTCGTGCCGCCGATGGCAGCGAACTGGAAGCCGAGCGTGCAAGACAATTCGAGATTGGTCACAAGTTTGAATCAGGCAACGGAGGGCTGTCCTCAACGGTAGCGCTCTATCAACTGACCAAACGCAATCTCGCGAATTACGTGTTCAGTAGTACCAGCCCCACCGGATTCGACATCATCACGGTTGGCGAAGCACGCTCTCGCGGCCTTGAATGGGATTTGGCGGGCCGTATCAATGACAAGCTTTCCATCCTTGCTTCCTATGCCTATACCGATGCCGACGTTACCAAGGACAGTTTTGTTCAAGGTGCGCGCCTGCCGAATGTCGCAAGACATTCCGGAAGTACCTGGTTGCGCTATTCGTTGACCGACCAATGGAATCTGGGTGGCGGAGTATTTTTCCAGGGATCGCGTGAAGGCGACCAGGCGAATACTTTCCAGCTACCGGGCTACGCCCGATTCGACGCCATGCTTGGTTACCGGTTTGATCTGGGTGAGCAACGCGCAAGCTTGCAATTGAACATCAACAACGTGTTCGACAAACGCTACTACACCGGTAGCCACCAATTCGTGACCGACTGGATTGCGCCTGGCGATCCACGCAGTGTTGCATTGACCTTTCGTATTGAACGCTAGGAGCTTGCCATGAGCATTGAACGCAGAGAGTTTTTGCAACAACTGGCGCTTGCTATGGGTGGCATGGCGCTTCTGGGAACGACCGGGATGGCGAGTGCCGATGAGGTCAAGGAAAAGCCCGTTCACGACATGAGCAGTATGCCTGCCAGCTGGATGGGCAAAGAACAAATTGCCATGTTGATGTACCCGGGATTCACCGCGCAGGATTTGGTGGGGCCTCAGTACATGTTTGCCAACCTCATGGGTGCCAAGGTGTGTCTTGTGGCACAAAGCAGAGAGCCGGTGATGAGTGATACCGGCTTGGCAATCATGCCTACACATACCTTCGACGATTGCCCGCGCGACCTGGATATTTTATTTATTCCCGGAGGTAGTACCGGCACGCTGGAAGCCATGGAGAACAAAATCCTGATTGATTTTGTGATGGACCGCGGCAGTCGTGCGAAGTGGATCAGTTCGGTTTGCACGGGCTCTCTTGTGCTCGGTGTCGCGGGTCTGTTGCAGGGCTATCGTGCCACCAGCCATTGGGTCATGCGCGACTTACTGAAAAACGTCGGCGCGATTCCGGTCGATGCGCGTGTCGTGCAGGATCGCAATCGCATTACTGGCGCGGGCGTTACTGCAGGACTGGATTTCGGCCTGACATTCATCGCCAAACTGCGCGATCAAAACTACGCAGAAACGGTTCAGCTACTCGCCGAGTACGCGCCGGAACCGCCCTTCAATGCAGGAACGCCGAAAACGGCGCCAACGAGTGCAACGAAAATGACGGAGGACATGTTTGTTGGCTATATCGATCGCGCAAATGCCTCGATGAAAAAAGCTGCCTTGAATTTCAATGGAGTGGAGTGATGAAAAACCGGAGCCCATAAATGAAAGAGTGCAATACGCGATTTATCACTGGTAATTTATATGTGTCGTTGAATTGAATATAAGAAGATGCCTGCAGCACTAGTGGTGCTGGCTGATTCCCGTCGGCTCGTTCAACTCAGCTACTCTTCGTACCTATAAGCAACAACAGCCTGCTGATTCTTCGTGTCGTCTGATACGGACGTGCCGATGGGAGAAATGACTAGGTATGCTGATTACTTTTCCGCCGCACCGGATTGCCAAAATCCGGATTGCTGCTGACGCGGCTGGCAACGGTTTCCTTTGGATGACGATACCAGCCCGGATCTTTGTAATCGCCTTTCGCCAGATCATCGCGAACTTTTACCATGGTGAACATGCCGCCCATTTCGATATTGCCGAATGGGCCTTTGCCGGCCATCATCGCGAGTGTGTTTGGCGGGCCGGGCATATGTCCGCTGTCGGTATGGTTTTGGTGTTCGGACATGCCGTTTTCGCCCATCGCCATGTAGCCCGGCAGCATCGCCCGTACTTTTTCTTCAAGACCGTCCTGATTCACGCCCAATGTATTTGGAATCTCGTGGCCCATCGGACCCATCGTGTGATGCGACATATGGCAGTGGAAAGCCCAGTCGCCAGGCACGGCGGTGAATTCAATATCACGCACTTGCCCGACACCGACAATCTCGGTGACTTCGCTGCGCCATTGGGAACGCGGCCAGCGACCGCCGTCGCTTCCGGTGACGAAAAACTGGTGGCCATGCAAATGAATCGGGTGATTCCACATCGACAAGTTGCCGACGCGGATACGAACGCGTTCACCCGTGCGGGCGACCATCGAATCAATCGCCGGAAATGTTTTGCTGTTGAAGGTCCATAAATCGAAATTCTGCATCACTGAGGGATCGGGTCTGCGGGTGCCAGGATGCAAAGCGAAGTTGTGCAGGATGAAAGCGTAATCACGATCTATCGTAAGCGCTTCACCTGCTTTCGGATGGATGATGAACAAACCCATCATGCCCATCGCCATCTGCGTCATTTCATCGGCATGCGGGTGGTACATATGGGTGCCGTGCTGGCGAAGGGTGAATTCATAAGCATAGGTTTCACCGGGCTTGATATGCGGCTGGGTCAAACCGCCGACACCGTCCATGCCGCTGGGAAGAAGCAGCCCATGCCAATGCATCGAAGTGGATTCTTTCAAACGATTGGTCACGAAGATACGTACACGATCACCTTCGGTTACTTCGATGGTCGGGCCCGGCGTCGAGCCGTTATAGCCCCAGCAAATCGCCTTCGAGCCCGGCGCGAACTCGTGTTCGATTTCTTCGGCGACCAGATGGAATTCCTTGACGCCGTTGTTCATGCGGAAGGGAAGTGTCCAGCCATTGAGTGTGCGAACTTTGCCGGGAGCAGAACGCGGTGATGAAACGGCAGGCATTTCCATCTCGGGCATTTTCGACATGTCGTGGCCTTCGTGGTTTTGCGCGCGCACGAACGGAACCGCGCCGGCACTGGCCAGTCCGGCGCTGATCAGCATATTGCGACGGGAAATTTTCATGATTGTGCTCCGTGATGTTCGTGTTCGCCGGTGTTTCCGGATTCCGTTTTTTTATTTTCATCCGCTGATTTCGGTTCGGTTGCCGGATTCTTATCGGCATCTTTCATGTTCGACATGTCATGACTGGAATGATCCATGCCCTCCATGCCGCCTTTCGGAGTGAGGATGTCTTCGACACTAGGTGTGGTTTCCATTTTTGACGCATCGCTCGGCAGGCGTTCGCCGACACTGCGGGTCAATTCAACGCGCGCCTGCCAGTAATCGCGTACTGCTTCGAGATAGCCCTGGTAGGCGTCGTATTCCTTCGCTTTGGCCTGGATCAATTCGAATACGCCGATCAGCATGAAGTTTTGTTCCTGCTGGCTGCGGGCCAACACGGTTTCGCGTTGCGGTATCAGCGAATTCCGGAAAATGCCGACCGCTTCGGCCTGTGCCTGCACGGTATTGGCATTCGCGCGAATCGTGTTTTCGATCGACAGCTCGGCTTCGCGCAGGCGTGCCTGTGCATCGGCAAGCATGGCTTGCGAGCGACTCATTTTGGCCTGGCCCTGATTGAAAATTGGCAACTCCAGCGACAACGACGGCCCGCTCAAACGGCTGCCATCGGCATCTTTTTCGCGTTCGTAACCAACACCGCTGCCACCCAGCCAGCGCCAGCCGCGGATGGATTTGTAAGAGGCCTGCATGACGATAAGATGTTGTCGCGCCGCCAGCAATTGCAGATTTTTCTCGCGTGCGATGCCGATCAGGTTTTCGGTGTCGTCTTCTTCCGCCACCGGGAGCGGCAGGCGATCGAGCGCAGCCCAAGGATACGCATTACTGTCGAGTCCCATCAGGTTATTCAATGACAGGCGGCATTGCGCTGCTTCCACTTTTGCCGCGCCAGCTTCGAGTCTTGCCTCGCTCGCTGCCGCACGTTCCTGGTTGAGCTGGAGTTCGCTGATATTCCCGGCAGCATAAAAACGTTCCGCCAATTGCGCCGAAACATCGGTGGCATCGGAAACGGCGGTTCGCATATCGGCCACCTGCTGTGCACCGACATAGGCATACCAGGCCGACTCGACATCGAGTGCGACATCGAATACGGCTTTGGCGGTATCAAGACGCGCGCGTTCGAAATCGGCATGTGCCAGTCGAGAGCGTGATGGCAACAGGATCAAATCCACCAGCGGTAGTGAAAATCCCAGCGTGCGTTGCACGCCATTGCCGGGGCTGAGGTTTTGTCTCGACAATGAAATGCCCGGATTGCTGATTTGCACGGCTTCCAGCACATCGGCCCGCGCCAATCCCAGGCGTGCATATTCCTGCTGAAGTTT
>JAKQKT010000258.1 GCA_029560515.1 Pseudomonadota bacterium | reverse complement strand
AGTCGGCAAGCAAGCCTTGGCGGTTTTGGTGACATGTGCGTGGTCGGGTGCGGTAACCTTCATTGCCTGGGGCTTGGTGAATAAAATATCGCCAATGCGAATCGATAGTGATGGTGAAACCGAAGGCCTGGATTTAGTCTTGCACGATGAGCGCGGCTATAACCTGTAATTCGCCGGCTATCCCGAGACAGCCCTGAATATTTATTGCGAGGAGCAAACCCAATGAAAATGGTTATGGCGATTATCAAGCCATTTAAACTAGACGATGTACGCGAAGCGCTTTCCGAAGTTGGTGTAACTGGCGTGACAGTGACCGAAGTGAAGGGTTTCGGGCGCCAGAAAGGCCACACCGAACTTTACCGGGGTGCCGAGTACGTGGTGGATTTTCTGCCGAAGATCAAGCTTGAGGTCGCCGTCAACGGCGACCAGCTGGAACGCGTGGTCGAAGCGATCCAGAACGCTGCCAATACCGGAAAAATCGGCGACGGCAAAATTTTCGTTTACGATCTCGAGCGTGTGATGCGTATTCGCACCGGCGAGCTTGATGGTGATGCGCTTTAAATTCATTTGCGGGAGCGCCTCATGGTGCTCCCGCGGATTTGATAATTATAAAATCGGTACCAGTCCCGCGCCAAACGCGGTAACCATCCGCGTATAGATGCCTTTCAAGGGCAGATCCACTTCCGGGAAATCACCAACTTGTTCATAGCAATCCTGAAACCGTTTGTCGGTGAATGGCACGGGTTGGCAGCCGTCTTTCAGTTCGTAGCTGGTCGCGTACGGAAACGGCCAGATATCGAAAATGGGCAGTTTTTCGGAAAGTTTTCCAAGATTGTAATTTAGACCGGAAAAAATCGGCGGTTTCGGACGGGGTGCAATCGTCCAGGCATTTTCCGGCAGCATGTCGCGATGAATGCTTGCGGCCAGAGCCTGTGCGAAATTTTTATCGGGAATGATCACCAGGCTTTCAGTATTGAAATCATCCGAACGCGGATCGAAATTATGGCTGCCGACAATCGCGATGTGGCCATCGACCACCATCGATTTTGCATGCAAGCCAACACGGACGCCGGCACGTTTTAACGGCGGTACGCCGCTGGCGGAGCCGGAAGAACCCGAGCCGAGAATCGGCATGCCTTCCTTGTTGCTGGATGCGTCGGTCATCATGGCGGCCATGTCGAAAGGGGCGCTGACCGGAAAGGGCTTGAATTCGTGAATCTGGAATCCCAGCTCGCGCAAATACAGCCGTTTGTACTTGTGAGACATCGCATAAACCGGAAAGGCATCGGTAGCGGCCAGCGAATTGGTCGAAATGATGATTTTCGGCGAGTGTTCTTTTTTATGTAAAGCCCTGAAGACTTTCCGTGCCTGGCGCGACATCACCAGGTAGGGCGTTTGCATAATGATTTCCTGCTGGCTATTCCTGACGAGGTCATAGAGGGCCAGCGAGGCTTCGGCACGGCCGGGATTCACGTCGTTGTGTTTGCTCGGCAGGTCCGCCAGGAATTCGACTTCGTTGACCCAGACCAGGTATTTCTCCAGCTGCATCGTTACCGCGGCACTATCGTGTACGGCGGCATCCATTTTTTCGGCCCGCAGTGAAAATGGCTTTCCGATAAAAAGGTTCTTGATATCGGGTGGTGCGCCGTGCGTAATCAAGCGTTGCGCAACGTCCTTCAAGCTGGTCGGCGGAAGACTTTTTCGGTAGGCCCAGAAGGCTTCGAAGTTTGTTCGCATGTCTTTTGCGACGGGGCCGGCGATCAGCAGGTCGCGATCGCGGTAGTTGTAAACACTGTTCCAGTCAAAATACCGGTCCTGGACATTACGCCCGCCGATAATCGCAATCTTGTCATCCACCAGCAGCAACTTGCTGTGCATGCGCTGGTTGAGTTTCTTGAACGTGAAAAAAATGCCGGCGGCAAATTCGAGTTTTTGCGTGCGCGCTTCGTCGAACAGGGGGTTGTATAAACGCATTTCGAAATTGCGGTGGTAACTTGCAAGATAGGCCTGCAGGTTGGGGTCCGCCAGACCGTATTGCTGGTCTAGCAACACCCTGACCTTCACCCCGCGTTTGGCCGCATCCATCAGAGCCTGCAGGGTAAGTTGCCCGGTGTCGTCCTGATCGAAAATGAAAGTCTGCAGCTCGATCGTTTGCTTTGCGGTATGTATCAGATGCAGGCGTGCGGTCAACGAATCCTGTCCGCGGTCCAGCAGGATGACGGCATGCTTCGGCAGCACGGAAGTGGATTCGCGATTGGCCTGGTCCGCCAGATCGTAGATCGGTGATTTCAGCGAGCAGGCATCTTCCTGCAGGCAATGGATGTTTTTATCCTGATGCTGCAAGGCGACAGCATCGGCACGCATGCGTTTTTCTTTCGGTAAATGCGAGCAGGCGCTGATCGC
>JAKQKT010000484.1 GCA_029560515.1 Pseudomonadota bacterium | reverse complement strand
TGCCAGAGTTTCCTCGGCGTTATGGGCCAAATTTGCCACACCTTCCTGGATACTCCGGTTCAAACTGCGATAACGGCGACTGACATAACCGGAAATGCTGGCAATGAGCGGCGCCACCACCAACATCGTCAAGGTAACGATAGGGCTGTAAACGAGCATGACCACCAGTTGGACAACAATGCTCAATGTGTCGGTGACGACCACTTTTATTGCTTCACTGGTGGATTGATTGACCGATTCGGTATCGTAATTGAGGCGCGATACCATCATGGGTACCGGCTCGATATCGAAGCGCGAACTTGGCAAATGCAAATACTTTCGAAGTACATCAGTACGCAAGTCGCGCACTACACTGCGACCAGACCTTGCCATTCCGTAATCGGTCACGAAAGTGGCAAGACCGCGGACCAGAAACAGACCGACGATAGCAAGCGGTAAAGTCAGACTGACCTCCGGATTGCGGGCAATGATGGTTTCATCAACGATAGGCTTCATCAGCCAGGTAAACACACCGGCGCACAAAGCTTCCACGATCATTCCAAGGAACCCGAGGCCGAGGAATAATTGATAACGACGGGCATAGCCCAGCAAGCGCTTGTAAATTTGCCAAGGTGTCGCGACATTTTTCACAGTTGCCGTCATTTGGCTTTGTTCTTCTCGGGCGTGGTGGCAATGGACAATTTTACAAAACCCAATTGTCCTAGTGCATCCATCGCGGTGATCACGAACTGGTGCGGTGTCCGTGCATCCGCCCGAAGTACTACCGGCATGCTGCGGTCTTGTCCTGCCACGGCAACAATGGCTTCCTTCAGAGAGCCGACGTCGGATTTAAGCACTTCGTTTTCGCCGATGAAATAACGGCCTTGGGCATCGACCAATACCGTCAACGGTTCTCCCGGGTCAGCCTGGGCTGTGGCTTGCGCTGTCGGCAATTGCAGCTTCATGGTGCTGCGCTGGTTGAAGGTGGTCGTCGCGACGAAGAAAATAATCAATACGAAAATAACATCAATCAGGGAAGTCAGATTGATTTCAGGTTCGCTATCATTCGCTCGCGATGACAGTTTCACGCCTGATCTCCCTCGATGGCCGATTCTGGAATGCGATTGTCGAGCACATCCATCAGAGCGATGGCCTGCTTTTCCATATCAATCACGTATTCGTTGATCAACCCGCGGAAGTAGCGATAAAACATCAGGGCGGGAATGGCCAATACCAGTCCCCCGGCAGTACTCACCAAGGCTTGGCCGATGCCACCCGCAAGCTGATTGGCGTCGCCGATACCGGTTTTCAATATCGTCAGGAACATCTGGATGATGCCGAACACGGTTCCGAGCAATCCCAACAATGGCGCGACCCCCGCAATGGTGCCCAGCGTATTGAGAAAACGTTCCATCTGGTGCACCACATGGCGGCCCACATCTTCGACGCGTTCTTTCATCATTTCTCTTGGTTTGTGGCGCATGTCCAGGGCCGCTGCCAAGACCTCGCCGAGCGGCGAATTGCGACGGAGGACTTCGATGTGTTTCGTGTCGAGCTCACGGCCACGTGCCCATTCACGTACTTCCACGCCCAAGCCAGGCGGAAAGATTTCCTTTCTTCGCAGACTCCAAAACCGCTCAACCACAATCGCCATCGCGACAATGGCCAGAATAATGATCGGGATCATGACCGGGCCACCGGATTTAATCAGTTCAAACATCTTTCACCTGTACGT
>JAKQKT010000204.1 GCA_029560515.1 Pseudomonadota bacterium | reverse complement strand
TCCGTACATCGCAATCTGGATCGAAAAGGAAGATCAATCTGTCGCGGCTGATCTTGCGGTCTGGTACCAGACAAAAGCCGGCAAGGAACCCGGTACCAAATGGCTGCCGGAACTGCGGCAGTGGTGGCGTCGTAGTGGCCGCGATTTGCAAATGCCGGTTGATGGCGTCAGCGGCGCTACCCGTTCCGCCGGCATCCAGACACTGCGTTTCGACAATAAAAAAAGCGTGTTGGCGAAATTGCCGGCCGGCAATTACCAACTCGTGGTCGAAGCGGTACGCGAAGAAGGCGGCCGTGAATTGTTGAAGATTCCCTTTTCCTGGCCGATCAAGAGCAGTCAAAAAATGAAGGCGCAGGGCGAGCATGAACTCGGTGCAATTGCGCTTGAATTAAAACCCTGACGTCCATTTTCCAGAATTTCCGGAGCTCACCATGAAAGTTTTTTTGAAACTCACCGCTATCCTATTGGCCACTGCCATTCCTTTTTCAGCGCAGGCACACAAGGCGTGGCTGCTGCCATCGTCCACCGTGGTGACGCCGAACGAATGGATTACCGTGGATGCCGCGGTATCGAATGATATTTTCTATTTCAATCACGTTCCCTTGCGAATCGATAATCTGGCGATCACGGCACCGGATGGCAGCACGGTCACGCCACAAAATATTTCCACCGGAAAATACCGCACGACTTTCGATTTGCAACTGGCGCAAAACGGCACCTACCGCATCAGCAACGGGAACAGCGGTTTGAACGCCAGCTATAAAATAGGCGAAGAAACAAAACGTTGGCGCGGTACGCCGGAAGCTTTCGCGAAAGAAATTCCGGCCGACGCAAAAGAATTGCAAGTCACGCAAAGCCAATCGCGGGTGGAAGCATTTGTCACAGCCGGAAAACCCTCGGCATTGAAAACCAGTGGTATCGGCTTGGAGCTGGTTCCGGTCACGCATCCGAACGATTTGTTCGCCGGCGAAACCGCCCATTTCAAACTCGTGATCGACGGAAAACCCGCAGCAGGCCTGAAAGTGGAAATCATTCCGGAAGGCAGCCGCTATCGTGCGAAACAAAATGAAATCGACCTTACCAGCGACGCCGACGGCGCATTCAGCGTGACCTGGCCCAGCGCCGGTCGCTATTGGCTTGAAGTAACGAGCACCGACGACAAGACCAGTATTCCGCAGGCAAAGCAGCGCCGCCTGAGTTATGTCGCCACGTTTGAAGTATTGCCACAGTAGGAGGCCGCTTGCGGGCGACTTGCGGGCGATCTTATCGTCGGGCCCAAGGGCCCTCCTACGATTTATTTTTTTGGGTACAAAATGCTCCGCTTATTGATCGCCATCGTGCTCTGTTTGCTTGCCGGTTGTGCAAGCATCCGCACTTCGCGCGTCGAAACCTTGTCCGGCGAAGCGATGGGCACGACCTGGACGGTCAAATTCGTACGTCCCAAACAATCTCCGGATTTACTAGAATTGCAGAGAGGTATCCAGCAACAACTCGATACCGTCGATGCACAAATGAGTACCTGGAAACCGGATTCGGATCTGAGCCGGTTCAATCATGCTGCCGCGAACAGCTGGCAGACATTGCCTCCGGAATTATTCGGCGTGCTTGAAAAATCGCTCGCACTCGCTCGCGATACTGGCGGCGCTTACGATCCCACGGTCGGTCCTTTGGTCAATTTGTGGGGCTTTGGTCCTGGCCGGAAAACACGGACAACGCCGGATGCCGCAAGTCTGACCGCAGCACGCGCGCGCGTCGGTTGGCAACACATCGAACTGGATCGCACGACACAGCGCGCGCTTCAACCCGGCAACGTCTCGATCGATCTATCATCGATCGCACCAGGTTTCGCGGTGGATCAAATTTCACAGTATCTGCAAACTGCCGGTATCGATAATTTCCTGATCGAACATGGCGGCGAACTGCGTGCCCATGGCCACCGCTCCGGTAATGAAGGCTGGCGTGTCGGCATCGAACAACCCGACAGCGACGACAACCTCGCCATGATTGTTGTATTGAATAACCAGGCATCCGGATCATCGGGCGATTACCGAAAATTCTACGAGCTGAACGGCAAGCGCTATTCACATCACATCGACCCGCGCACAGGAGCTCCGGTAACGCATGCACTGGCCTCGGTTACGGTCATCACCGACGACTGCATTACGGCAGATTCGACCGCGGCCGCGTTGAGCATCCTGGGGCCGGACGAAGGCTACGCCTATGCGGTGCAGCATAATATTGCCGCACTGTTTCTGGTTCGCACTGACGACGGTTTCAGCCGGACGATGACGCCCGGCTTCGAAAAACTTTTTTGATGATATGCCGCGCGATCAGTCTTTCGCTTTGTACATCGCGGCACTGATGCAGGACAGTATGCTGACGACGAACCAGCCAAACGGTAACAGGCTCAGGGTGATCAGCCAGGTAATGCCGAATGCGATGCAGGCAAACAGGAACCAGAAAATGGCCGATAAAATCCGGCCTTGAACCAATTGCCCCAGACCCGGAATGAAAAAACTGCAAATGGCGGCGATCACATTGCCGGTAGAACCTTGACCGTTACTCATGGTGCGTTTCCTTTGATCCTGAATCCATTACCCAAAAGTATAGCCTGCACAAGACTCGTTGATGGCAGGATCTTCCGTTAATCTAGGCAGATGACGAAAAGCCGACAACTGCACGCCTGGGCCCGTGAGCGTGCACCGCACTACTGGGCATTGATTCGCGGCGACAAACCGGTCGGCGTGCTCTTGCTGCTTTGGCCGACCTGGTGGGCGCTGTTTCTGGCGGCGGACGGGCTTCCCCCTATCAAGATCATGATCATTTTCACGCTCGGTGTCTGGCTGACGCGCTCGGCCGGCTGCATCGTGAACGATTACGCCGATCGCTGGCTGGATGGCCAGGTTAAACGCACGCAAGAACGTCCGCTGGCGACCGGCAAAGTCTCTTCGCGGGAAGCGATGGTTTTGTTTTGCGTATTGATGCTGATCGCTTTCGGGCTGGTTTGCCTGACCAACACCCTGACGATCTATATGAGCGTGATCGCGATTTTTCTGGCGGCAAGCTATCCGTTTTTGAAGCGATATACCTATTTACCGCAGGTGTATCTGGGCGTCGCGTTCGGCTGGGGAATACCGATGGCCTTCACCGCGATTCAGGGCAAGATTCCGAATGAGGCCTGGTTGTTGTTCTGCGCCAATCTGCTTTGGACGACCGGCTATGACACCTGGTATGCAATGGTGGATCGCGATGACGATATCCGGATGGGTTCGAAATCCACAGCGATTTTATTCGGCGATGCCGACCTGATTGCATTGGGAATTTTATATGGCGGGTTTATCTGGGCCATGGTGTTACTGGGCCGCGGCACCCGTCTCGACATCAATTTCTACATCAGTCTTGCCGTCGCCTGCGGATTTATCGCTTACCAGTTCTATCGCGGCAAGACTCGCCAACGTGAAGACTGTTTTGTAGCCTTCCTGAATAACCAGTGGGTAGGCCTGTCGATATTCGCCGGCATCGCGCTGGATCTGATCGGCAAGGCCTGATCTCAAACAGACATCGCCACCCGCGCAATAACCCATATATCAACCCGCTTCACTCCCGCCTTCAACAACACTCTCGCGCATTCGCTGACGGTCGTGCCCGTGGTCATCACATCGTCAAGCAATGCGATATGTCGGGGCAGATTCCGTCTATCGGCGATAAAGGCATTTCTCAGATTACGGCGACGCTGGCCAGCATCGAGATAACTCTGTGCTGCGGTATTGCGTGACCTCAACAAGATATCGGTGCGCAGCGGAATTGCCTTGTGTTTCGCGATCATTTTCGCCAATTCCAGTGCCTGATCGAAACCGCGCTTTCTGAGGCGGGTCAAATGCAAAGGTACCGGCACCAGGGCGTCGGGCCTATCAAATGCAGGTGTATTCCTGTGGAACAGCTCGGCCAGCAAGCGTCCCGCGGCCAAATCCTGATGAAATTTCAGGCGCGGCACCAGGATCGATATCGGCGCGTAATACTGCAGCGGAGCCAGACTCGTCTGGAAAGGCGGTTCCCGTCGAATACAGGAAGCACAGGCCATGGCGGGTGCCGACAATGGCAATGCACAACGTGGGCAGGCGACCGGATTGCGTGGCAGTTCGCGCCAGCACGCCTCGCACAGATCGATAGCCGCCATGCCCGGCTGATCGCAAAGCAGGCAATGGGGCGGTAACAGCGACCAGGCAAGCATTTTGCGAATGCCGTCTACTTTTTCCAGCAGGTTTGGGTTGACAGAAAAGTCCATGCTGACCAGACTGCCCGTCTTTACAATGCTTTGCTGTCAGGGAATCCCTATGTCTGCTGTCATCCGAAATGACTGGTCGCGCGAAGAAGTGCTGGCCCTGATGAATCTGCCATTCCCCGACTTGATGCACCGCGCCGGCGAAGTTCACCGCGAGCATTTCAATCCGCAGGAAGTCCAGGTGTCCACCTTATTGTCGATCAAGACCGGTGGTTGTCCCGAAGATTGCGCCTATTGCCCGCAAAGCGCGCGCTACAACACCGGTTTGAAAGCGCACAAATTGTTGACACTCGATGAAGTAATCGAAAAAGCGACACAGGCGAAAAACGCCGGTGCCACCCGTTTCTGCATGGGCGCCGCCTGGCGTTCGCCGAAAGACAAGGATGTGGCCCAAGTCGCCGAAATGGTCAGTGCCGTCAAAGCACTCGGTATGGAAGCCTGTGCAACGCTGGGCATGCTGAGCCCGCCGCAAGCCAATACCTTGAAGCAAGCCGGTCTGGATTATTACAACCATAATCTCGATACCGCGCCGGAAGAGTATGGCGACATCATCAAGACCCGTGATTACCAAGATCGTCTCGACACCCTGGAAAACGTGCGCCACGCCGGCTTGAAAACCTGCTGCGGCGGGATCGTCGGCATGGGCGAATCGCGCGAACAGCGGGCGAATTTATTGCACAGTCTTGCGACCTTGCCGGAGCATCCCGGTTCGGTGCCGATCAATCGTCTGGTGCAAGTCGAAGGTACGCCCTTGCATGGCACGGCGATGCTCGATGCATTCGAATTCGTTCGTACGATAGCCGTGGCAAGAATCATCATGCCGAAATCCATGGTGCGCTTGTCGGCCGGCCGCGCTGAAATGAACGAAGAATTGCAGGCGCTGTGTTTTCTCGCTGGCGCCAATTCGATTTTCTACGGTGAAAAACTGCTGACCACCGGCAATCCGGATGTCGAGGCCGACCAAGCCCTGTTCGCTCGCCTTGGTTTGCGCGGCATGCCCTTGGTAGAAGAAAGCAAAACCGTGCACGCCGATGTGCTGTGCAGCGACAAAACCCAATCCTGCGCCGCATAAGCATGGCCCGCATTCTGATCAGCGACAAAGTCAAAGCCGAAAAGCTGGCGCGCATCAATACGCAGTCTGTTCGTCAGCGTCGCATTATCCAGGCACGCGATGGCGTGATCGTGAAATGCGACGGCAAGGAACTGGTCAATTTCAGCAGCAACGATTACCTCGGCTTGTCGCAACATCTGGATGTGGTATCAGCTTTGCAGGAATCCGCGGCCTATCACGGCGTCGGCAGTACCGGTTCGGCACTGGTCTGTGGTTATCACCAGGAACACGCCAGTCTGGAAAAAGAAACTGCCGAATGGCTCGGTTACGAAAAAGCCTTGTATTTCGGAAGCGGTTATCTCGCGAATCTGGCAGTGATGCAAAGCCTGCTTGGCGCCGGCGATGTCTGCGTGCAGGACAAACTCAACCATGCCTGCCTGCTCGACGGCGCGCGTCTGGCGTATTGCGAATTGAAACGCTATCCGCATGCCGATGTGTCGGCGGCTTTGCGCCAGCTGACAAGTCATCGTGATGGCGCTGCCATGCTTGCCACCGATTCGGTGTTCAGCATGGATGGCGATATGGCACCGCTGCGCGATCTGGTATTGCTGACCCGCACGCAAGACGCGATGTTGTATGTCGACGATGCTCACGGTATCGGCGTATTGGGTCCCGAAGGCCGCGGCAGTGTTGCCGCCGCAAAACTGACCAGCAAGGAAGTGCCCTTGCTGGTATTGCCAATGGGCAAGGCCTTCGGCGGACAGGGCGCGATACTCTGCGGCAGCGAAGCGATCATCGGCCACATCTCGGAAACCGCACGTCCTTATCTCTTCAGCACTGCACCGCCGCCGGCAATGGCAGCCGCGATGCGTGCAAGCCTGAAACTGATTCGCAGCGAACCCTGGCGCCGGGCAAAACTTGCTTCGCTGATCGCGCGTTTTAGACGCGCCGGCATGCGCCATGGTCTGCCATTGCACGATTCGCAAACGGCGATTCAGCCGATCATGCTTGGCAATAATGAAAAAGCATTGAAGATTGCGAAATCGCTCGAAATTCAGGGCTATCTGGTCACCGCCATCCGGCCACCGACGGTTCCCGACGGCCAGGCACGTTTACGTGTCACGCTGACTGCACTGCATACCGAAGAACAGGTGGACGGCTTGATCAAAGCCTTGGCATTCGCGCTGGAAGACAGCCGTCGCCTGCCAGAAAATCACGCAGAAGCTTAAATGCATATCGAGCAACGCGGCACCGGCCCGGCGCTGGTGATGATTCACGGCTGGGCCATGCATTGTGAAATCTTTTCGCCGTTGGTTTCATTGCTGGAAAAACAGTTCACCTGCTTTCTGGTCGATCTACCCGGTCACGGTCGCAGCATTGCCGATCATTCGACTCTGGATATTGCCGTGATCGCGAAAGACATTTCGGAACGGATACCCGCCGCCATCTGGTGTGGCTGGTCACTCGGCGGCTTGGTCGCCTTGCATGCCGCAAGACATTACACGACGAAGGGCTTGATCATGCTGTGCGCTTCGCCGCGTTTCGTCAAAGCCGATCATTGGCCGCATGGCATGAATGCGTCGGTGTTCACCGGATTTTCCGATGATCTGAAAAAAGATTATCGCGGCACGCTGGATCGCTTCATCAGTCTCGAAGCGCAGGGCTCGGATCATATGCGGGAAGAATTGCGCGTGTTGCGCGATGCCGTCTTTGCCTTTGGTGAGCCGGCCGAACGCGTGTTGTGCGAAGGCCTCGAACTGCTGGAAAATACCGACTTGATTGACGCCTGCAGCGGCCTGAATGTGCCCAGCCTTTGGTGTGCCGGAAAACGCGATCGACTGGTTTCGCCATTGGCCATGCAAACGGCATGCGAAATGGCAAACGGTGAATTCTTCGCCATTCAAGGTGGCGGCCATGCACCGTTTTTGACGCATGCCGATCTGGTGGCACAAGCCATTACCAATTTTTCGAAAAAGATGGCATGAAATATTTTCGCGCTCCTGTTTTATTTGAAGCCGCCTCGTTGCGACGGAATTTCGGTCGTGCGGCGAGTTCTTATGCACAAGTCGCGGTATTGCAACGCGAAGTCGAAACCCGATTGATCGAGCAGCTGGATTTCCTGGAAGACCGTCAGCCATTGCGCGTGCTGGATCTGGGTTGCGGGCCGGGGCGCGCCAGCGGCATGATGAAAAAACGATGGCCGAAGGCTCAAGTGATTGCGCTCGACGCCGCTCTGCCGATGCTGAAAGAAGTGCCGAAACAAACCCGTTTCTGGCGACCGATAAAACGCGTCTGCGCCGATGCTTCATCCTTGCCCTTGATCGATGGCAGCGTCGATGTGATTTTTTCCAATCTGTGCCTGCAATGGGTGAATGACTTGCCGGCCACGCTGGCGGAATTCCGTCGCGTATTGAAACCGGACGGCCTGCTTTTGTTTTCGACCTTCGGGCCTGACACCTTATTGGAATTGCGCGAAGCCTATTGGCAGGCCGGTGAAAAGAATCCGCCGCTCAGTCCATTCGCTGCGATCCAGCAAATCGGCGATGCGATGATTGCGGCCGGTTTCAAGAATCCGGTACTGGATCGCGAGCTTTATCAACTGACATATTCCGATGTTCGAAGCTTGATGAAAGAACTGAAAGCCATCGGTGCGAACGACGCACGGCCGCAGCGCTCTCGTGGTTTATCCGGAAAAACCCGTTTGCAAAACATGACGGCAGCTTATGAAAAACTCCGTGTCAATAATGTTCTGCCCAGCACCTGGGAAGTCGTGACGGTGATGGCCTGGGGTCCGGCGCCGGGTGTTTCACGAAGAGAACAGGGTGCGGATATTGCGAGTTTTCCGGCGGACAGAATTCCGGTTCGCAAACGATAACAATAAAGGACGCTCCTACGCGCTCATCACCACGGTAGCGAATCCAGATCGACATTACCGCCGGTAATGATCAGGCCGATTTTTTTTCCGGTGAATTGCATTTTGTTTTTGATGATCGCGGCCAGCACCGTGGCACAGGATGGTTCAACCAGAATCTTCAGCCTTTCCCAGATCAGGCGCATGGCTTCGATGGTGTCCTGATCGGGTACGGTGAAAATTTCAACTCGCCGTTCCTGCATGATGTGCAAATTGATTTCACCCACGGTGGCACGCAAGCCATCGCAAATCGTGTTCGAGACAATGTCGGTGATGCGCATGTTCGCTTGCAACGATTCATACGCATCGGCGGCGCCACTTGG
The DNA here is from genome assembly GCA_029560515.1 of Pseudomonadota bacterium. Classification (GTDB taxonomy): domain Bacteria; phylum Pseudomonadota; class Gammaproteobacteria; order Xanthomonadales; family Xanthomonadaceae; genus Arenimonas. Next base: position 2,497 of record JAKQKT010000204.1, on the reverse strand, counting down.
TTCGGCGCCGATCGTACGACAGGTTTTAGATTTGCCGGCAACCGCAATGGCAGTGCCACTGATCAGGCCGCCGCCACCAACCGGTGCGATCATGAAATCCAGTGTCGGTGTTTGCTGCAGACACTCCAAGGCCGCCGTGCCCTGACCCGCAATCACGTCAACATTGGTGTAGGGATGAACCATCGCGGCACCGGTTTGCTGCCGGATTTTATCGGCAGCGTCATCGCGACCCTTCATCGTGTTATCGCAAAAAGTAATTTTGCCGCCAGCTTGTTCGATGGCTTTCAACTTGGCGGGATTCGCGCCATTCGGTACCACGATGTAGGCAGGAATATTTCTGGTTTTTGCCGCCAATGCCAGCGCCGCGCCATGGTTACCTGAGGAATGCGTTACTACGCCATTGCTGGCTGCCTGTTCGTCAAGATTCCAGACCGCATTGCAGGCGCCACGAAACTTGAATGCGCCGGCGCGCTGGAAATTTTCGCATTTGAAAAACAGTTCGGCGCCGACCAGTTCGTTGATGGATGCCGATTGCAGTACCGGAGTCACGTGTGCGTAAGGCGCTATGCGTGCCGCTGCCGCAAGGATGTCTTCAAAGACCGGTTTTTTGTTTTCGCTGCCCATTTATTGCTCCGCTTTTTTTTGCCCCAGCAAACTGCTCAGGCTTGAGCCGATCACGACCAATACCGCGCCAACATAGCCGAGCGTCGTCACATGTTCCGATGCAACAGTGTCGGGCGATATCGAATGCACAATCGCCACGCATGCCAGGCACAGCAAGGGTGTCACCGCCAAAATAGCGGACACGCGCGAGGCTTGCCAGTGCACCAGCGCCTCGGCAAAGGCGCCGTAGGCAATCAGCGTGTTGATGGCGCAATACGCCAACGCCCAGGCATGTTTTTGATCCAGCGCCAGTATTTTTTGCGGATGGGAAAATGGCAACAACAGCAAACTAGCTACCGCGTAGATAAAAAACAGAATGGTTTGCGAACTTAAACGCAGCAGCAATTGTTTCTGGATCAACGCATACCCGGCCCACACGACTGCCGCAAAAATGACCGAAGCCGAACCGATCAGATAAGCCTGCGTTCCCAAGGCCGTGCCTTTGAGTTGATCGCTGAAAAACAAGGCCAGCCCGCAGGCAATGATCGCCAAACCGCACCATTGCCCGAATTGGTAAAGCTCGCGAAAAATGAAGATGCCACCCAATGCCATCAGCAAGGGGGCAAGCTGAATAAGCAATTGCGCGTTCGCCGGCGTGGTGTACTGCACGCCGAGCAAATAGAAAACGTAATTGCCGATCAGCAGCAGTGCAGCTGCGGCAAGATGCCTCCAGCGCTTTTTATCCAAGGCCTTGAAAACCGATAAACCACCACGCCAGCTCAGCCAGACCAGCATCACGATGGTCGCCACCAGAAAGCGGAACCAGGTGAGCGTGATCGCATCGAGTTCTTCCAGCGTTACTTTCAGGGCTACCGGCAAACTGGCCCAGCAAAGCGCGGTAATGATGGCGAGCATCAGGCCCAGTCGCCAACGGCCCGACGCTTGATGTAAGGCCATGGGAATTCCTTGTGTGCGTTATGTTGCAGATTCTAACATTCCACGTGCTTTGGCTTATGAGTTAAGTGACGATTCACTCGTATTGCACGACACTGGTCTTCACTCAGGAGTCCGCCATGAAACTCAAGCTCGCCGCCGCCGTTCTTGTCATCCTTGCCAGCTCGGGTTGCGTGACAAGCACGAACAGCTACACGCGTGACATCGTGTACCGCGATGGCAGTTATTACTCGCCAGCCGATGAACAAAATGGCGATTACTATTACGAGCCGGAACCTGACTACGGCTATTACGACGACAACTATTACTATGGCAGCTCATGGTATGTCGGCATTGATCCCTACCGCTGCCGGTTTTCCCACTACCACGATCAGTATTGCGATTACCGCTGGGGTAGCTCTTACCTGAACTTTGGCGGATTGACGCTCTACTTCGGCAATTCGAATTACCAAGGTTATGGTTACGGCTATCCTGGTTATGGTTATTACGGCGGCTATCCCTATTACGGTTATGGCTGGTATTCCCCGAGACCGCGGCCACATGCGAACGGCCCAATCCCCATGCCGAAACCCGAACGACCTGGCAACCAGGTGCCGGATTACAGCTACAACACTCCCGGCATGCGCGTATCCGGCGAACCGGTCAGAATGCCCACCAAACCTGGCGTTCTCAATCAGGCACCAGACGAAACTGTCAGCGATAACGAGAGTGAAGACCGACAAAACCTGAATCCGTACACTCGCACGCGTGAACGCAGGCCGATAATTCGCCCCGAATATCGTCAAGAGGAACGTGATGAGCGTGCCAATGATGGAATCGCAATCGGTAATCCCAATCGACAAGGCAGGCAGACCAAGCCAGCATTGCTGGTAGAGGGTGACGATACCTACCAGGCCAGCGACAAGCCGGTGCGGCAAGATCGCAATACCCTGCCTTATCC
>JAKQKT010000199.1 GCA_029560515.1 Pseudomonadota bacterium | reverse complement strand
GGCTTTCGACAGACTTTCGTAATGGCCGATGCCATAGGAAATATTGTTGAAGATGGTCATAGGAAACGGTACGGGCTTCTGGAACACCATGCCGATCTTGCTGCGCAGTTTGTTCAATGAATATTTTTGGTCCAGCACGTTTTCGCCATCCAGCATGACCTGACCTTCAGCGCGCATGCCGGGATAAATCGAATAGATGCGATTGAAGATGCGCAGCAAGGTGGATTTGCCGCAGCCTGAGGGGCCGATCAGGGATGTCACGCATTTCTCGGCGACATCGAAGTTCACGTCCTTGATGGCCTTGAAGTCACCGTAATAAAAATTCAGGTTGCGTGCCGTCAGTTTTGCCGGTGCACTCAGGGCAGCAACGTCGCCTTGCACGGTGTTTGGCTTGCGGGAGAGGGTGATCTCAGTCATTTTGAACCCTATTTCTTAACAGAATAACGCGTGCCACGACGCTGATAAGCAGCACGAATAAAGTGATGAGCAATGCGCCGGCCCAGGCCAATTGATTCCAGTCTTCGAACGGGCTTTTCGCATATTCGTAAATGGTCATCGGAATATTGGCCATTGGCGAGTTCGGCGAGAAGCTCCAATACTGGTTGTTGGTGTTGGTGAATATCAAGGGTGCCGTTTCGCCGCTGATGCGAGCAAGCCCGAGCAATACGCCGGTGGTGATGCCGGAACGGGCAGCGCGATAAAGTACATTGGTCGTTACCTTCCATTGCGGCACGCCGAGCGACAACGCGGCTTCACGCATTTGCGTCGGGACCAACCGCAGCATTTCATCCGTAGTGCGCACCACGACCGGCAGCACGATGAATCCGAGTGCAATCACGCCTGCGTAGGCAGAGAAACTTTGCATCGGCCGGACAATCACCGTGTAGATAAACAATCCCAGCACGATGGACGGCGCCGACAAAAGAATATCGTTGATGAACCGGATCAGTTCGCCGCGCTTGGTGTGGTTGGCGTATTCGGCCAGGTAAGTGCCTGCGGCGATACCCACCGGCGTGGCCCACAAGACGGCAGACAGGCATAGCACCAGACTGCCGACGAGCGCATTGGCCAAGCCGCCGGGTTCACCCGGAGGCGCCGTCGTCGTCGTGAACAAGCTCCAGCTAAGTGCGGGCAGACCTTTGGAAAAAGTCGTCCACAAAATCCAGCCGAGAAAGAACAAACCGACAATGGCCGCGCTAAGCGATAACACCATGGCGACCGCATTAATTATGCGGCGGCGTAAAAATATGGTTTGCGCACTCATTATTTGCCCTCCCGGTGTTTCAGGCTCAGCAACAGCAGCTTCGCAACCGATAGCACGCAGAAACTTACGACAAACAACAGGAAGCCGAGGCCGAGCAACGCAGCACGATGTTCATCGGCGAAAGCTTCCGAAAATTCATTCGCAATCGTGGCCGAAATGGAAGTGCTTGGTTCCAGCAGGCTGGCAAGTCGATTGGCGTTGCCGATCACGAAGGTCACGGCCATGGTTTCGCCCAGCGCGCGACCCAGACCCAGAAAAATACCGCCGACTACCGCCGACTTGGTATATGGCAGCACGACATCCCAAACGACTTCCCAGGTCGTCGATCCGAGCGCGTACGCCGATTCTTTCAATCGTGTCGGAACAGTCAGGAATACTTCGCGCATGACCGATGCAATGAAGGGGATGATCATAATCGCCAGTACGGTGCCGGCAGTGAGCAGGCCCACGCCAATCGGCACGCCCTGAAAATATTGTCCGATCAGGGGTAATTGGCCGAGATTGTCATTGATCCAGGGATAGACATGTTCGCCCAGTAACGGAACCAGCACGAACAGGCCCCACATGCCGTAAATGATCGAGGGAATACCGGCGAGCAGTTCAATCGCGATTGCGATCGGACTGCGTATCCAGGGTGGAGCGACTTCCGTCAGGAAAAGAGCAATGCCGAAACTGACTGGCACAGCAAGCATCAGTGCAATCAAGGAACTGACGATTGTGCCCACGATAGGCGACAAGCCCTGAAAAATACTGTTGGCCGGGTCCCAGAAATCCGTCGTAATGAATTTCCATCCTTCCTTGGCGAACACTTGCTCTCCGCCGGAAAACATCACGTACATCGCCCCCAGCAGGGAAAACAATACAAAGAAACCAGCGGCTGCAAGCAACCAGTGAAATAGCTTGTCCTTGAAATTGTCCGAGCTCGCACGAGCTTCGACAATTCTCAAACGTTCGGCGAGGGCAGTGGCTTCAGACATGAATCACAATCTCTTTTTGTGAAATAAAAAGCGCCCGGACAAGATGTCGGGGCGCTTAGTGTAATGCAGCATAGAATCAATATTTAAATTCGGCAGCCCAGTACGCTTCGATGCGCTTTACCAGATCGGCCGGCAGCGG
>JAKQKT010000197.1 GCA_029560515.1 Pseudomonadota bacterium | reverse complement strand
TCACCTGATACGGGAGCAACCCAAAGGTCCGAGAAAATCCATTGGCCAGCGGATGATGGATTTGGCAAACACCGAGATCCTGTAACAGCCATGAAACCAACATGCAAAAACGTCTTTTAGTCCTGATACCGGAATTGAGCCTTTGTGATATTCGTGATTTCCGGGAAATTGCGGATCACGTACGGCAACAGGCTCCGGATATTGAAGTTCGCATCATCAAACGCAGGCAATTATGGTGGCGGCAACTGGCCTTTCTGCTTCGGCCCAGCCTTTATGTTGCATTCTACGAGGCAAAACAATTCAAGCCACTGAGAGGATTATGTCTGCATGGCAAATGGCTTACCAAGGCCGAACAATATACCCAGATGCAAAATGCCGGCATTGACGTCATTCCATGGCAAAAGATAAGCCCTGGCAAAGAATACAGTTCATCGGAATGGGGACAACTCGTCATCGTAAAACCGGATGAGGGTCGCGAAGGCCGTGGCGTATATCTCTCCAGGCCTGAGCAGATCGTTTTTAAAAATGTATGTGCCGATGGCGAAACCCATCTGATCCAGAAATTCATCAACACCGGCGACTGCCCGAATTACTATCGATGTCTCACACTGTTTGGCGAAACACTGTATCTGAGAAAAACCACTAATGATGCCAGCCTGCTCACTGCCGACATAACGGGCGAATTACCTGATCCCGTGGCAAACGCAGCGCACGGTCATGCCGAACTGGTCAATGATCCGGAGGTCATCGAGTTTGCCAGGAGAATCGCGACGAGTTCATTCCCGCAAATTCCCCTGCTCGGACAGGACATCGTGCGTGAACATATCTCCGGACGCCTGTATTGCCTCGAAGTCAATTCCTATGGCTCGACCTGGCATTTTTCCACCCCTGTCGGCCGCAGACTGCAGCTCAGGGAAAATATCGATTACAAAAAGCAGTTCGATGCCTTCAAAGTGGCAGCGGATGTACTGGTCACGAAAACCCGGTTACTTGCCCGATAATTGACGCCACCTTGCCGCTGAGCCATTTAATCTCGGCAAGTCAATTCAAAGGTCGAAAATATCGTGGCCAAGACAGCAGGCTCAGATGACATCGATCGCATCATTCAGATGGCCTGGGAAGACAGAACGCCATTTGACGCAATCGAATCGCAATTTGGCCTAGGTGAAGGCGGAGTAATTGACCTGATGCGCCGGCATTTGAAACGCTCCAGCTTCTGCCTGTGGCGGAAACGCGTTGCAGGCAGGAATACCAAACACCAGAAAATTCGCAGCGACCGGGTGGTCCGCTTCAGATCGAGTGATCAGAAGAACCGCTTTTGATCACCAGACCAAATCGTCAGGAACCTGATACAGGGGATCGCTGTAGGGGTCGTCCGATGCCGGTGCATTCGGATCAATCTGCAATGCGACGATGCTTGGCAGCAGTAGCTTGACCTGATCCGCGATATCGGCATTCACAATTAAATATCGCCCATCGAGTTGCACCAATCCCAACACGCCTTTATTCAAATCTGACAGTTGCTCGGGTGTTACATAGACGCGCCGGATTTTTCCGTTGTACTCAAAATGCCGGACATGTTCGGCAGATTCTATGTTTTGCGCCTTGTCTTTCAGCAGTTCCTGCACTCTCTGTTTCAATTCACGCTTGAGTTTCGCCTCTTCCTGCTTGCGTTTTTCGGCAGCAATGCGCTCCTGCTTCTCGGTTTCGGAACGCAAAGCATAGGCTTTTGCCAGATCGATTTCTTCTTGCGACTTCGAAGCTGGCTTTGTCTGCTGACTTGGTCGCTGAGCCTGTCGTGGATTCGCGCGCTGGCCTTGATGCTGCTTATGCTCAGGTTTGCTGCTTGGCTTTGCAGGCCGCTGCGGTTCCGGTTTTGGAGCTGTCTTGAAGCCCAGGCCCAAAAGTTGATCGCGTAATGAATTGCTCATGGTATTGAAATAGTCTTTTATTGATCGAGGGTTTCTTTTTCTTGTAGTAGATCGATTCGATCTTCCGTTTTGCTGATTTCGACAATCAATCGCCTGAAAGTCCATTGGCCTGCCGATTCCCTGGCAACGACATAGAGGGTAGCTTCTCCCCGCGGACCTGAAATCGGGATCGCCAAATCAGCCGAGCCGGAAGCACCGCCCTCGCTGATATTGCCCGTGATGAAAATGCCTTCAACGATAGGCTCACCCAAGGCCGATACAAGTTCGGGGTTTTTTCTGGCACTTTGCAAAGCCATTTGATAGACCTCGGAGGATCTGATCATCGAAGTGACACCATAAAAAATCAGTCCGATAAAGCCCGCGAACAGAAAAACCGCCAGCAGGCAAGAAACCGGTAAAAACCATTTCCAGTTCCTGTCCCACCAGCTGGTGCGCATGGTTTGATTCATTTTTTCATGTCCGGACCAGCGTCCTAGTAATGCGGTGGCGGCGGCTCATTCGTAGGATCGGAATACAGAAGCGTGCGCAATTGTTTCAAATCGTCGAGTGCACGCATCAGTAACTCGTGATTTTTGGAAGCTTCCGAACGTGATTGCGCCAAAGCATCGCTCATTTCATTCAAGGCCTGTTCCTGAAAGGCAACACGGGTTTCCAGATCGGCGAAGCGTCGATCAAATTGAAATTCCAGATTGGTATCAGGCACAGGCATTGCATCCTCACTGTTTTTTGATGGTACGGCCACGGCCGATACCGTAATAGGCAAGTCCAGCTGCCTCGACTTCGAGTGGATCATAGATGTTTCGGCCATCGAAAATCGCGGGCGTTTTCAGGGCCGCCTTGATTTTTCCGAAGTCAGGGCTCCAGAAGGTTTTCCATTCCGTTACCACGATCAAGGCGTCTGCATTTTCCAATGCCTTGGCTGGTGAGTCGGCATATACCAGATCATCGCGTTCACCGAAAATTCGCTGGGTCTCATGCATCGCTTCTGGATCATAGACCTGCGCTTTTGCTCCGGCTTCCCATAACAGGGACAGCAACGTGCGACTGGAGGCTTCACGCATGTCATCGGTATTTGGCTTGAATGCGAGACCCCAGACGGCAAAGGTCTTGCCTTTGAGCTCGCCGTTGAAATGGCGAGCCACCAGTTCGAACAATTTGGATTTCTGTCTCTGATTTACGGCTTCGACGGATTCCAGTATTTGTGCGGTGTAGCCGTATTGCTTGGCGGTCCGTTCTAGTGCCTGGACATCTTTCGGGAAACAGGAGCCCCCGTAACCGGCACCGGGATAAATAAACGAATAGCCAATCCGCGGATCGGACCCGATGCCATGACGGACCATTTCGATATCGGCGCCGACGCGTTCGGCGATATTGGCCATTTCGTTCATGAAGCTGATCTTGGTTGCCAACATCGCATTGGCAGCGTACTTGGTCAACTCGGCCGAACGGACATCCATGGCGACGATACGCTCATGATTACGATTGAACGGCGCATACAAACGCTTCATCAGTTCGAGCGCATTCGTGCTGGTGGTACCCACGACAATACGATCCGGACGCATGCAGTCTTTCACTGCATCGCCCTCTTTCAGGAATTCGGGGTTCGAAACGACTTCAAAGCCGATATCCGCATTCCGCAGTTTCAATTGCTCGGCAATGGCTGCCTTTACCTTGTCGGCGGTACCGACTGGAACCGTGGATTTATTCACGATCACCGCGGTTTTGTTCAAATGCTTGCCAATGGTTTGTGCTACAGCCAACACATGCCGCAGATCGGCACTGCCATCTTCGTCCGGCGGTGTACCGACCGCAATAAAAATAATTTCGCCATGTTCGATACCACTGGCGGCATCGGTAGTGAATTCAATCCGCCTGGCGGCATGATTGGAAAGAACGAGGCTTTCAAGCCCGGGCTCGTAAATGGGGATAACACCATTGTTCAAGCCATCTACTTTTGCCTTATCAACGTCAACACAAATCACATGGTTACCGACTTCGGCCAAACATGTTCCCGTGACCAAACCTACGTAACCGGTACCAA